>LNFH01000269.1 GCA_001464235.1 Rhizobiales bacterium Ga0077556
GCTCCGGCGACGGCCACCACCGCCGCCTCGTCGAGGTCGATCCACACCTTGCCGGTGACGTCGATGCGCTCGGGAACCGTGAACCGCAGCTCGCGCGGCACCAGCTGGCGCGGCTTGTCGATGAAGATGTCGTACTGGTCGTATCGGCCTTCGTCGGCGATCTCGATCACGTCGCGGAAGCCGTCGGTGGCGATCAGCGCCGTCTTCGCGCCCTTGCGCTCGATCACCGCGTTGGTCGCGAGCGTCGTCCCGTGAACGAAGACGTCGAGCGCGGCAAAGCCGATGCCGGCCTGGTTGAGCACGAGGCGCGTGCCCTCCACCACCGCTTCCTCCGGCGCATGCGGCGTGGTCAGCACCTTGGTGGTGAACCGCTCGTCCCCGTGCTCCAGCACGATGTCGGTGAAGGTGCCGCCGATATCGGTGGCGAGACGGGTGATGGCGGTCTGGGTCATGCCTGGTGTCCGGTCCCTCGAGTCGGGCGGGGCACTGCCGGGCAGCCCTCCGTCACCGATGCCGCGACCTTTCTGGCACGAACCCGCGGGTTCGGCGACAGCCAGCCGCGCGGGACGAGACATTCGATCGGACCAATCCGCATGTCAACGATTCATCGACAATTCGTCATCGAATTGGAGCCGATCGCGGAGCACCCCTGCAATGGAAGCGCAGCAATACCTCCTCGGGGCTCGACGGCCGCAGGCTGGCGGCGCACGATCCGGCCCGATCCATCGGCAGCTTTCGGAGCGTCCCCATGCCTGCAGCCACCACGCCCCTCGTCGAATGGGCCAAGCTCACCGCGCCGGAACTGAATGCCATGGCCGCAGCGGGCGCGACCGTCCTCCTGCCGGTCGCCTCCACGGAGCAGCACGGCCCCCATCTCGGCACGGGCGTCGACACCACGCTCTGCGGCACGGTCTGCCGCATCGCCGCGGAGAAGGCCACCGACCGTCGGCCGACCGTCGTCGCGCCGACGCTGTGGGTCGGCATGGCCGAGCACCACATGGCCCATGGCGGCACCTTCACCCTGGACATTCCGACCTACCGGGCCGTGCTCCTCTGCCTGATCCGCTCGCTGGCCCGCCACGGCTTCAAGCGGGTGCTGATCGTCAACGGCCACGGCGGCAACATGACCGCGCTCAA
Source organism: Rhizobiales bacterium Ga0077556 (assembly GCA_001464235.1). GTDB lineage: Bacteria > Pseudomonadota > Alphaproteobacteria > Rhizobiales > Phreatobacteraceae > Phreatobacter. The sequence goes on from LNFH01000269.1 coordinate 1,138, forward strand.
CGCCTTCCTGCCCGACCTCGAGCGCGAAACCGGGCTGGTGGTCGCCGCGACGACCTATTTCGAGCTGGCGCAGCCGGCCTTCGCGCCGCTGCTCGAGGACCAGACGAGCGTGCTCCACGCCTGCGAGGCGGAGACGGCGATGATGATGGCGGTGGCGCCCGAGTCGGTCCGCGAGGAGAGGCTCGCGGAGGCGGTGGGGCCCCATTTCGGCGACCCGCGCGCCGTTCTGGCGCCGCCCGCCCAGCGCTTCCGCTCCTTCGCCACGCTCACGCCGTCGGGCGTGCTCGGTGATGCGCGCAAGGCGACCCGCGCCAAGGGCGAGAAGCTGCTCGCCGCCGCCACCGACGCCCTCGCGGACCTCATCGTGCGCGGCGAGCCGTGGGAATGAGGCCCTAGCGGATCTTCGCCAGCCACTTCTTGTCGAGCATCACGTGGATGCCCTTGTTGCCGTTGACCACCTGCGTCACCCGCACGTCGGCGACGAGCGACAGCAGAGCGAAGGCCTCGTCGCGGTCGAGACCGGCCCGCGCCGTGACGAGGTCGATCATCGAGCGCAGGGCGATCTGCACCGCCGCGTCGAGGTCCGGGTCGAAGGCCATGGTGAGGACGTGGCTCGCCGTCTCAGCCATCGGCCAGGTCAGGCTCATGTCGTCGCGAACGGTCAGCTTGAACGTGCCGATGAGGCCGGTTTCGATGGCGGTGATGCAAACCTCGCCGTCGCCCTGGGCGCCGTGCGCGTCGCCGACGGAGAAGTTGGCGCCGTCGACGAAGACCGGCAGGTAGAGCGTCGTGCCCGCGACCAGTTCCTTGTTGTCGAGATTGCCGCCGTTGCGGCGCGGCGGCAGCGTGTTGACGCGGCCCCATTCCGGCGGCGGCGCCACCGCCATGACGCCGAAGAACGGCCGGTCGAGCGGGATCTCGTGGCCCCAGGGCATGGTGGCGATCTTGCGGGCCCGGTCGATGCGCGAATGGAACAGGCGCTTCGCCTTGATGTCGTCGGGCAGCGCACCCACCAGCGGCGCGACGAAGGTGTAGCCCCAGTCGTAGTGGAGATCGATCGCCTCGATGTCGACCTGCAGCACGTGGCCGGGCTTCGCGCCCGCGACCGCCACCGGCCCGGTGCAGATATGCCCCGGCAGTGTCGGCCCGCCGAAGCGCTGGTGGATCGCCAGGAGCCCGGGAGGAATGCCCCAGTCCGCCGGGGGCAGCACGTCGGTGCCGCCCGAGACCGTCGACAGCGTGACCGTCTCGCCGGACCGGATGGTGAGCCGCGGCGGCAGGGCGGCGTCGAAATAGCCCCAGTGGGCAGTGTCGGCGCCGGCGTCGAGGCGATGGGTCATGGCTGCGGGTCCCCCGGAATAACCTGCGGAGTGTAGCCGCGCATCGGCGCGTGCCTAGCCTCGGCCTCCGCAGTGCAGCACCGCCAGACGCGACGGCCTCGGCGGCTTCGGTTCACGTCTGCGTGCGATGCATCCAAACCGCCCCGTCATCGCGTAGACTGGACGTTCGAGCTGGAGCCCCGACCATGCTGACACGCCGCATCCTCCTCGCCTCGCCGCTTCTCGCCGCCCTGCCCGCGCCGCTCGCCGCGCAGGTCTCGTCCTCGGCCTATGCCTTTTCCTTCGACGGCCTCGACGGCACCCCGGTCCGGCTCGCCGATCATGCGGGCCGCGTCCTGCTGGTGGTCAACACCGCCTCGTCCTGCGGCTTCACCCCGCAATATGCCGAGCTCCAGACGCTGTGGACGCGCTACCGCGACCGCGGTCTGACCATCGTCGGCGTGCCCTCGGACGACTTCAACCAGGAGCGCGGTTCCGCCGCCGACATCGCCGCCATCTGCCAGGGCGTCTACGGCGTCTCCTTCCCCATGGCCGGAAAGCACCGTGTCACCGGCGGGCAGGCCCATCCCTTCTATCGCTGGGTGGCCGCCCAGCGGCCGGCGGACATCCCGACGTGGAACTTCCACAAATATGTCCTCGGCCGCAGCGGACAGGTGGTCGGCGCCTTCCCGGCGAGGGTCCGGCCCACGGATCCGCGCATCGTCGCCCTCATCGAGGCGCAGCTGGCCTCCGCGTGAAGACCGTTCGCATCGGCCTCCGACTCCTGTAAGGAGGGGCACGATGCTGATCACGTCCTCTTCAGAACTCGCCGCCGTTTGCGCGCGGCTCGCGACTCATCCCTTCGTCACGGTCGACACGGAATTTCTCCGTGAGACGACCTTTTGGCCAAAGCTCTGCGTCATCCAGCTCGCCAGCGCCGCGGAGGCCGTGGCGGTCGATGCGCTCGCGCCGGGCATGGATCTCACGCCCTTCTTCGACCTGATGGTCGACCCCGCCGTGGTGAAGGTGTTCCACGCGGCCCGGCAGGACGTGGAGATCGTCTGGCACCTGTCGAAGCGCATCCCCGAGCCGCTGTTCGACAGCCAGGTGGCCGCCATGGTCCTCGGCTACGGCGACTCGATCTCCTACGACCAGCTCGTCCAGCGCACCAACGGCACCCAGCTCGACAAGACCAGCCGCTTCACCGACTGGTCGAAGCGTCCGCTCAGCCCGGCCCAGATCGACTACGCCATCGCCGACGTCACCCACCTGCGCGACGTCTACGTCAAGCTGACCGGCGAGCTCGAGAAGCGCGGCCGCAGCGACTGGGTCGCCGAGGAGATGCGCGTCCTCACCTCGCCCGACACCTACCGCCAGGAGCCCGAGCGGGCCTGGGAACGGTTCCGCAGCCGCGTGCGCAAGCCGCGCGAGCTCGCCGTCCTGATGGAGGTTGCCGCCTGGCGCGAGCGCGAGGCCCAGGCCCGCGACGTGCCGCGTTCGCGCGTGCTCAAGGACGACAGCCTCTTCGACATCGCCCTCACCGGCCCGAAGAGCGTCGAGGCGCTGGGCGCCATGCGCTCGATCCCCAAGGGATGGGAGCGCTCGCGCGACGGCATGGCCGTGGTCGAGGCGGTGCAGGCGGGCCTCGCCCGCGACCCCCGCGAACTGCCGCCCATCGACAAGCACCGACCGCAGAGCCAGTCGCAGTCGGCAACCGTCGAACTCCTCAAGGTGCTGCTCAAGATGGTCGCCGAGAAGCATCACGTCGCCGCCAAGGTGGTGGCGACCTCCGACGATCTCGACCGGATCGCCGAGAGCGACGAGGCCGACGTCGGCGCCCTCAAGGGCTGGCGGCGCGAACTCTTCGGCGACAAGGCCCTCGCCCTGAAGCACGGCAAGCTGGCGCTCGCCATCGAGCGCGGCCGCGTCACCACGGTCGAACGCACACCGGCGGTCGTCATCGCCGAAGCCTGAAGGAGCATCCATGAGCAGGACCGATCCGGCCCTCGCCAGGGCCCATGACCTGCTCGAGCGCTTCGTCCTCTTCGACGGGCACAACGACCTGCCCTACTCTGTCCGGCGCCACGCCGACGGCGACGTCACCGCCTACGGGCTCGACCGCGTCCATCAGGAGAGCGACACCGACATTCCGCGGCTGCGCGAGGGCAAGGTCGGGGCGCAGGTCTTCGCCGCCTTCGTGCCGACATCGGTGCCCGATCCGGGGCGCTTCACCCTCGAGCAGATCGCCATCGGCCTCGACATCGAGACCGTCCATGCCGACACCTTCCACCCCGCGCGCCGCGCCGCCGACGTCGCCGCAGCCCGCCGGATGGGCAAGATCGCCTCGGTCATCTCGGTGGAGAGCGCGGTCGGCCTCGGCGGCTCGCTGTCGCCGCTCCGGGTCTGGTACGCGGCGGGCGTGCGCATCCTCACCCTCTGCCACAACGAGACGCTGGCCTGGATCGATTCGGCCACCGACGCGCCGCGCCACGGCGGGCTGACAGATTTCGGCCGGGCCCTCGTCGCCGAATGCAACCGCATCGGCATGATGGTCGACCTCGCCCACGCCTCGCCGAAGGCCCAGCACGACGCGTTGGACGTGGCGGCGGCACCGCTCCTCTGGTCGCATTCCAACGCCGCGACGCTCTGCCCGCACCCGCGCAACGTCACCGACGACGTCCTCGACCGGGTCAAGGGGAACGGCGGCGTCGTCATGGCGACCTTCGTGCCGAACTTCATCTCGCGGAAGAGCCACGACTGGATGGCGCCGCTGCAGGTCCATGGCAAGACGCCTCCCGGCGCGGACATCGACGCCGCCGTCACCCGCCGGGCGGCGGAAGCCGGCCCCTGGCCGCGCGCCTCCATCGGCGAACTCTGCGACCACATCCAGTACATCGTCGGCCGTACTGGGCTCGCCCATATCGGCATCGGCTCCGACTTCTACGGCGGCCCCAACCCGCCCGACCTCGCCGACGCTTCGCGCTTCCCCCACCTCGTCGCCGAACTGGTGCGGCGCGGCTGGTCCGACGCCGCCCTCAAAGGGATCCTGTCGGGCAACGTGCTGAGGGTCTGGCGGACCGTCGAGAAGGTCTCGTCGACGCTGAAGGCCGGGCGCCCGCCCGGGATTGCGCGGGTCGCCGCCGAGACGCTCGCGCCTCCCGGACGCAAGAAGCCGGCGACCTGAGGCCGCCGGCTTCCGCGAGAAACGGACAGGCGCCCTCAGTGCGCCATCAGCACCGGCACAGGCGAGTACTGGAGCAGCGTCGTCGTGGTCCCGCCGAGCACCATCTGGCGCAGGCGCGAATGGGCATAGGCACCCATGACGATCATCTGAGCCCGCGTGTTCTGGGCGTGCTCGACGATCGTCTTGCCGACGTTGCGGCTGTAGGGAAGGTTCGTCACCGTCACCTTGACGCCGTGATGGGCCAGCATGGGCGCGAGGTCCGCGCCGGCCACCAGATCGTCGGCGTGGCGGTCGCCCAGCACCGAGACGATTTCCACCTGACCCGCCTTGTCGATGAAGTCCGAGGCCGAGCCGATGGCGCGGGCGGCGACCGCCGAGCCGTCCCAGGCGACGACGATCGAATTGGTGGCGCGCGACGGCTCGAACCCGTCGGGGGCGAGGATGGTGGGGCGGCCGGTGGACAGGAGCAGCGTCTCGGCGAGCTCGGTCGCCCAGACGTCGTCCGGCCGGGGCCGGCCGCAGACGCAGAAGTCGTGCAGGCGGCCACGCTTGCCGATGCGGCCAAACAGCGGATCGATGGCGTCGGTCACCACCTCCACCGTCGCGGCGACGCCGGCCGCTTGTGCGGCGCTACGGATGGCGTCGCAGAGCTCGTCGGCCTTGTCGGTGCGGGTGTCGTTCTCGTCGGCGACGATCGCCTGCACCTCGGCGACGCCTGAATAGACGACCACCGGCACCTTGATGGCGCCGACCACGACCGACAGGTGCGCGCCGTGGCTCGAGGCGAGGGACACGGCATAGTCGATGGCGCCCTGCGGCCGGGCGCCGTCGCCGGCAATCAGAGCGAGCAAAACGGATTTGATCGACATAGTGGGGGAGCTCCTTATTCACGAGCGAACACGTCGGGACGGTCGCGCGTTCCAGGCCGTGCGTCCTTGATGGAGATCAGACGCCGTCCGGAGCTTAGCCGATCAGAGCGGGATGTTGTCGTGCTTCTTCCACGGCGTTTCGGCCGACTTGTGCCGCAGGAGCGCCAGCGCCCGCGCCACCCGCCGGCGGGTGGAGTGCGGCATGATGACCTCGTCGATGTATCCGCGCTCCGCGGCGACGAAGGGCGAGAGGAACCGCTCCTCGTATTCCTTGGCACGCGCGGCGATCTTCTCCGCATCGTTCATGTCGGCGCGGAAGATGATCTCGACGGCACCCTTGGCACCCATCACGGCGATCTGAGCCGTCGGCCAGGCGTAGTTGATGTCGCCGCCGATATGCTTGGAGGCCATGACGTCATAGGCGCCGCCGAAGGCCTTGCGGGTGATGACGGTCACGAGCGGCACCGTGCACTGGGTATAGGCGAAGAGCAGCTTGGCGCCGTGCTTGATGAGGCCGCCATACTCCTGGCTCGTGCCGGGCAGGAAGCCGGGAACGTCGACGAAGGTGACGATCGGGATCGAGAAGGCGTCGCAGAAGCGCACGAAGCGCGCCGCCTTGCGGCTGGCGTCGGAATCGAGGACGCCCGCCAGGACCATGGGCTGGTTCGCCACGATGCCGACGGAACGGCCCTCCATGCGGGCGAAGCCGGTGATGATGTTGGGCGCGAACTTGGCCTGGATCTCGAAGAAGTCGCCCTCGTCGACCGTCTTCAGGATCAGCTCCTTCATGTCGTAGGGCTTGTTCGGATTGTCCGGCACCAGCGTGTCGAGCGACATGTCGATGCGGTCGGGCTGGTCGAAGGACGGAATCTCCGGCACGCCCTCCATGTTGTTCGACGGCAGGAAGTCGATGAGGCGGCGCATCTGCAGCAGCGCCTCGAGATCGTTCTCGTAGGCGCCGTCCGCGACGGAGGACTTCACCGCATGGACGGAGGCGCCGCCCAGCTCCTCGGCCGTGACGACCTCGTTGGTGACCGTCTTCACCACGTCCGGGCCGGTCACGAACATGTAGCTCGTGTCCTTCACCATGAAGATGAAATCGGTCATGGCGGGCGAATAGACGTCGCCGCCGGCACAGGGCCCCATGATGAGCGAGATCTGCGGAATGACGCCCGAAGCGAACACATTCCGCTTGAAGACCTCACCATAACCACCGAGGGCATCGACACCTTCCTGGATTCGGGCCCCGCCCGCGTCGAACAGGCCGATGATGGGCGCGCGCGCCTTCAGCGCCATGTCCTGGATCTTGGTCATCTTGGCGGCGTGGGCGCCCGACAACGAGCCGCCGAACACGGTGAAGTCCTTGGAGAAGATGAAGACCGTGCGGCCGTTCACCGTGCCCCAGCCGGTGACGACGCCGTCGCCGGGGATGTGGGACTTCTCCATGCCGAAATCCGCGCAGCGGTGCTGCACGAACATGTCGAACTCCTCGAAGGAGCCCTTGTCGACCAGCAGTTCGATGCGCTCGCGCGCGGTCAGCTTGCCGCGGGCATGCTGGGCGTCGATGCGCTTCTGGCCACCGCCGAGGCGGGCCTCGGCGCGACGGTCTTCCAGCCTTTCGAGGACGTCCTTCATTGCAGCGCCGGGGATCGTGCCCCGCCCCTCATCGGTAATCGAACCAAGCTCGTCCGATAGCACGCAAGCTCCGCGCCAACCAATGAGACTGTCGGGGGATAGGATGCGGCAAACCACCCCGCGCCCTGCTATGAAACCGACATTCGGTTCCACGCCTCCCGGTTTGCCCCATGCCCGACCTCTCCACGCGAATGATCCTGCGGCTCGAGGGCGTGGCACTGGTCCTTGCCGCCACCGCCGCCTATGCCTGGACGGGCCAGTCGTGGTGGCTGTTCGCCGCCCTGCTCCTGGCGCCGGACATCGGGATGGCCGCCTATCTCGCCGGGCCGAGGATCGGCGCCTTCTGCTACAATCTCGTCCACACCACGGTCGCACCGGTGGCAACCGGGATCGCCGGCCTCGCCTGGCAGGCGCCCCTGGCGGTCGCCGTGTCCCTGATCTGGCTCGCCCATATCGGCCTCGACCGCGCCCTCGGCTATGGCCTCAAGGAGCCCACGGGGTTCAAGGACACCCATCTCGGCCGCATCGGCGGATGACGCCGGCTCAGGCCGGCAGCGTCCTGCCCTGGTTGTATTTCCAGATGCCGACCGCGAGCACGAGCGTGGTGATTCCGGCCACCAGCACGGTGAAGGGCGTGGCGCCCAGCTTCTCGAACCATTGGGTATAGAAGTGGATGGCGCCGAAGACCGCGGCGAGGTTCAGCACCCAGGGCCGGTTGGCCCGCGCCGCCCAGATACCGGCACCGACGATGGCGACGAGCCAGCCGATCGAAAACACGAGGGCCGGAATCGCCGGCGCATAGCGCGAGGTGCTGGCCGGTTCGACGAACCAGGTGAGCCGGTCGCCCCAGAGCGAGCCGATCCAGAAGCCGAAATTGACGAGCAGCAGCGCCGTGCGGGCGGCGACGATGGCGAGGCGCGACATCTCGGCGCGCAACACCTTGGACGCCTGGTAGGCGGCACCGTCATCGCCGGCTGGCGGATGGCGAGAAAATAGGTGGCGTGCATGTAGCCGGTGCGTGCGCCGATCGTCGCCGAGAGCGCAAGGACGGCGAGCGCGATGAGAAGGCCCGAGCGGGCGACGACACCCGCGACGACGAAGATGGCCGTCACCGCGAACAGGGCCGGCACCGATCCCTTGGTGAGGAACATGACGCCGCCGGCGAGCATGAGGGCGCCGGCGAGCACCACGATCTGCGCCAGCACCGACCAGGCCTGCTCCCCCTTCAGGAGGAAGCCGAGACCGACGCCGCCGAGGATGCCGCCCAGCACCACCGCCACCATGGGCTCCGGCACGAGGCCCATCACGCCGAGAGCGACCGCCACCACGCCGAAGCCGATGAGCATGTTCATGGCGAGCGAGCCGGTGCTCTCCGCCGCCATCGCCTGGAGCCGGGTCGCCTCGTCCGGGGTCAGGCGGCCCTGCTCCACCAGCTTGCCGATGTCGAGCGTGATCTTCATGTGGGAGCTCCCGGCCGCGTCGGGCGGCTGTCGGGGTCAGGAATGGCGCCTGCCCCGTTTCACCGTCGTGTCATACGGTGGCGAGCACCGTTGCCGCGGCATCGAATTCGCGGCGCCGGGCGACGCGCCGCTCGGCGGCCTCGGCGTCCTCGCCCCACTGCGATATCTGGAAATCCTCGTCGACATGGGCGGCGCTCCAGACGGCGTCGGCATCGAGCCGGCCATGCAGCAGCGCCAGCGCGAGCAGCGCCGAGCCGGTCAGGGTCGTCACCACATGGGTGGCACCGATCCGCCAGCCGTCCGCCTGCGGCAGCGCGGCGGCGAGCGCCTCGAGCGCGGCGGGAGGCTGGGTCACGAAGACGACGCCCTGCGACAGGATCAGCCGCGCGCCGAGGTCGTCGCGCGCCCAGTCGAGCACCGGGTTCCAGGCGGCGTCCTGGAGGGCGACGAGGCTCGCAGGCCCCTCCGCCCGGTAGCAGAGCAGATCGGAGCCGGCATAGCGCACGATCTCAGCCGCGACGGGGGCGGGATCGGGCGCGACACCGTCGATGATGGAGTTGGCGATGCGGGTGATCGGCATCTTCAGGGGCTCGATGAACTCGCCGAGCGCGCCCCATTCGCCCGCCACCGCCTCGGCGAGCGCCTGGCTCGGAAAGGCCAGCGCGTGGCGGCCGGGGGTCTTGGCCGGCCGGCCGTCGAGGAGAAGCCGCCAGCCGTTCTCGGACGCACCCGCGGTCGCCTCCTTGTAGAAGCGCTTCGGATAGGTCGGCTTCATGGCGAGCCGGGCCGAGGCCACGGGGTCGTAGGCGGCGGGGTCGAGGTCCCGCGCGAACCAGTCTTCGAAGGCGCTCTTGCTCATCAGCGCCATGTAGAGGCTCGCGCCCGCGATTTCAAACCGGCTCAGGCGACGAAGCGGAGGAACACCTCGCGGGCGTCGGGCATCGGCAGGCCGCGCGGCTCGAAGACGTGGCGGCTGAGGAAATAGCCCGTCAGGCGGAAGCCGGCGCGCACGTCCTCGGGGCCTATAGCGGCGGCCCCGCGCAGGAACGGCGGCAGCGCGAGCAGCCGGTCGCGCCACGGCTCGCCGGCGGCGCGGGAAACCGCCCTCCCCGTCTTCGGCGAGACGTAGACGAGGTCCTCCGTCGTGCCCGTGGCGGCGCATTCGGAGAGGTCGACGCCGAAGCCGAGGAGCCGCAGCACCTCCAGCTCGAAGCGGACCATGAGAGGCGCCGCGATGGCGACATCCGGCAGCGTGTCGGCGATGAGCGCCACGGCCTCGTAGATGCCCTCATGGGCCTCGCGCTCGGGCATCAGCCGGGCCGTGGCGGCGAGGAGCGTGATGCCGGCGATGCCCTCGCGGCTCTCCATCAGGCGCGCCGCGCGCGAGACCGCGGCCTCGATGGCATAGGTCCCCAGATGCTCGTCGAGCCGGGCGGACCAGTTGGCGTGGACCGTGTTGCCGGGCTGGATGACCGGCTGCTGGCGCCGCGACCGCCCGCCCCGCACCAGGCCGAGATGGCGGCCGTGGGTGCGGGTGAACAGTTCGAGGATCACGCTCGATTCCCCGTAGGACCGGGCGCCGAGAACGATCCCCTCGTCCACCCAGTGCATGGGGTCAGAAGTCGGAGAGCTTCAGGTCCGGCGAATAGGCCACGTCCTCCACCTCCCTGACGATGGCCTGACCGCAGATCACGCGGCCCTTGGCGGCGTCGAAGGTCAGCGTCGGATGGCCGTAGAGCTGCCAGCCCTTGTTGATGGCCTCGCTGACGCGGTGGCAGAAGGCCGAATCGTCGGGGCCGGTCAGGTAGCGGTAGAGCGTGGTGGTGGACTTCGGCTTGACGGACAGCATGACTCACCTGCCTTTTGGATATTCGAGGCCCATGCGCTCGTAGCGCTCGGGATCGTCGCCCCAGTTCTCGCGCACCTTCACGAAAAGGAACAGGTGCACCTTGGTCTCGAACAGTTTCGAGAGCTCCTCGCGGGCGGACGTGGAAATCAGCTTGATGGTGTCGCCGCGTTTGCCGAGCATGATCTTCCGCTGGCCCTCGCGAACCACGTAGATCGTCTGCTCGATGCGGATGGAGCCGTCCTTGCGCTCCTCGTAGCTCTCCGTCTCCACCGTCGCGTCGTAGGGCAGTTCGTCGTGGAGGCGGTGATAGAGCTTCTCGCGGGTGATCTCGGCAGCCAGCATGCGGGCGGGCACGTCGGAGATCTCGTCTTCCGGATAGTGCCAGGGCCCTGAGGGCACGACCGCCGCGAGGTGGCGCTTGAGGTCCATCACCCCCGACCCCGTGGTCGAGGAGATCATGAAGGTCTGGTCGAAGGTCGCGCGCGCGTTGATGGCCGTCGCGAGGTCGAGGAGCTTCGGCCGCTCGACGAGGTCCACCTTGTTGAGGACGAGGTCCTTCGGTTGGCGGATGTCGCCGATCTTGTCGAGGATGGCGTCGACCGGCTCGTCCACGCCCTTCTTGGCGTCGACCAGCACCAGCACACGGTCGGCATCCGCCGCCCCGCCCCAGGCGGCCGAGACCATGGCCCGGTCGAGACGGCGCTTCGGCGAGAACAGGCCCGGCGTGTCGACCAGGATGATCTGCGAGGCGCCCTCCATGGCGATGCCCCGCACCAGCGCCCGGGTCGTCTGCACCTTGTGCGAGACGATGGTCACCTTGGCGCCGACCAGGGCGTTGACCAGCGTGGACTTGCCGGCATTGGGCGCGCCGATGATGGCGACGAAGCCGCAGCGCGTGGTGTCTTCGCTCATGGCCCGGCCTCTCCCTGCGGGGTCGCCGGCCAGACCCCCTCTCGCACCAGCACCGCCGTAGCGGCTGCAATCTCGGCCTGTCGCTTGGCGGCGCCCTCGCCCGTTCCGTCGGCGAGGCCGGGAATGATCACGGCCATGGTGAAGATCGGCGCATGGTCGGGGCCGGTGCGCGACACCACCCGGTAGACAGGCGTCGCGTAGCCCCTGCCCTGCGCCCATTCCTGCAGGGCGCTCTTGGCGTCGCGCAGCGGCGAGGCGCTGGCGAGCAGCCGCTCGCCCCAGTTGCGGATGACGAAGGCCTCCGCCGCCGGCCAGCCGGCATCGAGGTGGATGGCGCCGATCACCGCCTCGCAGAGGTCGGCGAGCACGCCCGGCCGGCGCCCGACGGCCGTCTGGCTTTCGGTGGG
>LNFH01000270.1 GCA_001464235.1 Rhizobiales bacterium Ga0077556
GACGTCTACGAGGGCGCGCCCTCGCCGGTGACGGCCTTCTTCGCCGCCGCCCCGAAGGTCGCGGCCATCGCCATCTTCGCCCGCGCCCTCGTCACCGGCTTCCCGGCGGCTGCGCACCAGTGGCAGCAGATCGTCGTGTTCGTCTCGGTCGGCTCGATGCTGCTCGGGTCCTTCGCCGCCATCGGCCAGACCAACATCAAGCGCCTGATGGCCTATTCCTCCATCGGCCACATGGGCTTCGCGCTGGTCGGGCTCTCGGCCGGCACGGCGGCGGGCGTGCAGGGCGTCGCGGCCTACATCGCCATCTACATGATCATGACGCTCGGCACCTTCGCCTGCATCATCGCGATGCGGCGCGGCGACGAGGCGGTGGAGACCATCGACGACCTCGCGGGCCTGTCGCGCACCAATCCGCTGATGGCGGCGGCGCTCGCGGCGCTGCTGTTCTCGCTCGCCGGCATCCCGCCGCTCGCCGGGTTCTTCGCCAAGTGGTACGTGTTCTCGGCGGCCATCGAGGCCAAGCTCTACACGCTCGCCGTCATCGGCGTGCTGTCGAGCGTCATCGGCTGCTACTACTATCTGCGCATCGTGAAGCTGATGTATTTCGACGAGCCGGCGCCGGCCTTCTCGCCGGTGCGGATCGAACTGAAGACGGTGCTGGTGGCATCGGCGCTGTTCAACACCTTCTTCGTCGTCTATCCGGCGCCCCTGGTGGCGGCGGCTGCTGCCGCGGCCCGGTCGCTGTTCTGATCCGGCGCCCGTTCCGCCACCGTATTTGCCGCGTCGCAGCACGGCCGGGCTTGTCCCGGCCTTTCGCGGCTTATAGGACTGCCGGGACCTTCGTGGGTGGGGCCGTCCCGTTCCGCCCTCTCGCATGCAGGACTTCGTGCTGACCCTCTCCGACACCGCCAAGGCGGCAGGCTTCCAACTCGTCCATCTCGCCGAGGTCGGCTCGACCAATGCGGAGGCGCTGGCGCGCGGCGCGGCGGGCGAGACGATGCCGACCTGGGTGGTGGCCGACCGGCAGACGGCAGGGAAGGGCAGGTGGGGCCGGTCCTGGGCCGGCTTCGAGGGAAATCTCTTCGCGACGCTGCTCCTCACCGATCCGGCGCCCGCGGCGCGCATCGCCGAACTGTGCTTCGTCAGCGCCCTGGCGCTGGACGA
>LNFH01000271.1 GCA_001464235.1 Rhizobiales bacterium Ga0077556
GCGCTCGCCTGGGTGTTGCAGAAGCCCGGCATCACCGCGCCGATCGTCGGCGCCAGCAAGATGGGGCACCTCGACGACGCGGTGGCGGCGCTCGCGGTGAAGCTGACGGCGGAGGAGATCGCGACGCTGGAAGGCGCCTATGTCCCGCACGCGGTGGTGGGGTTCAAGTAGGGGCGGCGCGTCCTCGCGGCATGGGTGGTTTGCCCCTCACCCTTACCCTCCCCCCGCAAGCGGGGAGAGGGGGGCAACAGCGTTCCGTTTCATCGTCGACCGGCCGTCCTCGGCAGAACCGCCGAAAGTCGGGCGCGCCGTCGAAGTCCCCCTCTCCCCGCCTGCGGGGAGAGGGCAAGGGTGAGGGGCAGGTGTTCCGCACTCACCCATCCGTCATGCCCGGGCT
>LNFH01000272.1 GCA_001464235.1 Rhizobiales bacterium Ga0077556
CCTCGCTGCGCTCGTCGTCCTCTCCCCGCCGGGGAGAGGCGGGGTCGTGTTTCCGTGCCCCCTCCCGGATCGGCGAGAACCGCGTCGGCCGCAGGAACCGCACGTGCTGGACCTCAACCAGCCCCTTCACCCGCGCCAGATAGTTCTGCCAGCGCGGGTCGGCCATCATCCGGTCGCGGCGGACGAGGCGGTCGTCGAGGCTCTCGTAGGACCACCAGGCCACCACGTGGTTGAGCTCCGCCGTCTCGGAGGTGAAGTAGCCGTGGAAGGTGCCGAGCAGCTCCTGCTGGATCGGCAGGCCGTGCTCCTCGTAGAGGCCGACGAACTCGGCGAGATGGCCGGCCTTGATGCGGTAGTCGCGCTCCTCGACGATCATGGCCCTAGCCCTTCGGATTGTGGCTGGCGTCCGCCCAGCCGAACACGGTGCGCTTCTCGATCTCGGCGACGTCGGCGGGCCGCGGGAAGGGCTCCGGCGCCGGCTGTCCGGGCACCCGCTCGCGGCCGATGGCGGCGAAGAAATCCTCCAGCCCGCCGGGCATCAGGAACCAGACGAAGGTCATCGGCTCAGGCCCCGGATTGACGAAGCCGTGCTTGCGGTTGCGGCCGATGAAGACGGTGGAGCCCGCCTCCATAAGAATGTCCTCGCCGTCGATGCGCGCAAAGCCGCGGCCCGCGGTGAGGTGGATCACCTCCTCGTGGCGGTCATGGGTGTGCTCGCGGATGTGGCAGCCCGGCGCCACCGTCTGCGTGCCCATGGCGAAGCGGTTCTCGCTTCTCACCGTCTTGGGGTTGAGGATGCAGCGCACGAAGCCGTTGGCCGGCACCGGCTGCCAGTAGGACGGGCTCTCCTCCGGTCCGAAGACCTTCACTTCGGCAAGGGGTTCTGTGCTCGCGGGCGTGTCGGTCATGCCATCTCCTCCGGCCTTCCGGGCCTCGTGGTGTCGTCACCCCCGGCGAGCCCGGAGGGCGAGGGAAGGGGGTCCAGGGGCCGCCCTGCGATGCGCGAAAAGGATGCCGGGACGTTCCGCCCCTTCACCTCCTGGATCCCCTTCCCCTCGGCTGCGCCTCGGCCGGGGATGACGGGCGGCGCAGGATGAGGGGCCGGATGCTCCCTCAAACCTCCTGGGCGTCGAGCCGCCGGTAGAGCGGCAGCGCGAAGGGGGCGATGCGCCGGATGAGCGGCTGCAGCGGCTGCGGCGTCGGCTCGGAGAAGGGGAGCCCCAGCTCGCTTTCCGGCACCCCCTGCGTGATCTTCGCGAGTTCCCGGCCGAGCGACACGGAGAGCGCCACGGCGCGGCCGTTGCAGCCGGCCCAGGCATAGCCGTTGGGGCCGAGCTTGTGGAACCGCGGGAAGCCGGCGACCTGGGGTTTGAGCAGGTTGTCCGGCGTCATGCCGACATAGCCGGACCAGACGAAGTCGAACTCCACGTCGCCGATCTGCGGCCAGAGCTTCTTCAGGCGCTCCGCCAGATAGGGCTTGAGATTGTCGCCGCCGGCGCCGGGAAACACGGCCGCGCCGCCGGTGACGAGACGGTTGCGTGCGTCCCAGCGGCAGAAATAGAGCTCGCGATGGGTGTCCGACATGGCCTGCCGGTCGGGGATGATCGACTTGGCCACGTTGTCGCTGATCGGCCGCGTCGCCATCTGCCAGGAGAGGACCGGGATCACCTCGCGCGCGATGTCGGGGTTGAGCCTGTCGCTGAACTCGCCGGTATAGGCGTTGGTGGCGAGCACCAGGGCCTTCGCGGTCACCGACCCCTTCCCGGTCTTGACCACCCAGGCGTCACCCACCCGCTCGTAGGACTGGACCGGCGAGCGCGAGCGGATCACGGCGCCGAGCCTCAAGGCCACCTCGGCGAGGCCGCGGGCCAGCGCCAGCGGGTTGATGTGCCCGCCCGTCGGGTTCCAGAACCCGCCGTGCCAGGCCTCCGAGCCGAGCATCCGCGCCATGGCCTCGCGGTCCAGCAGTTCCACCGGCGCGCCGAGCGCCGACCATTCCCGAACCCGCTTCTCGGCGATCTTGAAGCGGCCGGGCGAATGGACGGGCTGCACCCAGCCGGCCTGTTCGGCCTCGGCGGGGATGTCGTACTTGCGGACGGTGTCGAAGAGATATTGCGCGGCGTCGCGCAGCACCGCGTTGAACCGCTCGCCCGCCTCGCCGTGGCGCGCCGTCATGCCCGAGGGGTCGTGCCCGGCGAGCGTCGGAATCACTTGGCCGTTGTTGCGGCCCGAGGCGCCCCAGCCCGGCTCCACCGCCTCCACCACCGTGACGGCGACGCCCATCTCGCGCAGGTGGATGGCGGTCGACAGGCCGGTGAAACCGGCGCCGATCACCACCACGTCGGTCGTCTCCGCTCCGGTCAGCGGCGACAGGACCGGACCGGGAGGCGCGGTCGCCGCCCAGAGCGACGGCGGCCAGGGGGCCGATGAGGTGGACGGCATGAAGCAATCTCCGCGGACTGTGGCATGATCCATGAAAGCGGCATGGGCGGGCAGCGGCAAGAGCGCTGTCTGCAGCCACCTCGTGGGCGGGCGGCGGAATGGCGCGCCGTAGCCTACAACCTTTGGGAAAGCAGAAAAATAATGCCGAAAAAGGCCACTTATGAAGAATAAACCGTCTGTTAAAGCGATAAAAACGGCCTTCGACTAGAAATTTGTCCTCCGCTAGCTATGTGTGCAGGGCAGCATAGCCCCGCAAATCTGCCACCCTCGGCGCGTTGCCTCCGTCGCCGCGTTGGGGTCAATTGCCCGGGCATTCATCAGGTCTCGGCGCCGACCATGTCGTGGTCACCGTTCGCGACCTCGACGCCGCCGCGAAGGCCTGGGAAGGGATCGGCTTCACCATGTCGCCCCGTGGCACCCATTCGCCGCATCTCGGCACCGGCAACTACACGACCATGTTCGTCGACGACTACCTCGAGCTGCTCGGGGTGCTCACCGAGACCGACCAGAACAAGCCCACCCGCGACTTCCTCGCGAAGCGCGAGGGCATCGAGCGCACCGCCTTCACCACCGACGACGCCGCCGCGGGCGCGGCGGAGCTGAAGGCCCGCGGCCTCGAGCCGCTCGGCCCCGTGCATTTCGGCCGCCCGGTCGACCTTCCCGGCGGCGGCACCGGTGAGGCCAAGTTCAACGTCTTCCGCTGGCCGCTCGACCAGAACCCCGGCGGCATGCGCATCTTCGCCTGCCAGCACCTGACCCGCGACACGGTCTGGATCCCCGAGATCATGACCCACGCCAACGGCGCTCCTCACCGCCGACCCGAAGGCCGCCGCGGAGAAGATGGCGGGCCTCATCGACGAGCCGGCCACCGAGACGCCCGACGGCTGGCACGTCCCCTCGGGCGGCAAGCGCGCCGAGTTCCGCTTCTACGACGCCAAGACCTTCACCGGGCTCTATCCCGCCGCGGTGCGCGAGGGAGCGGCCGCCGAGGGCGCGGTGGCGCTCGTCATCGCCACCGACGACCTCGCCAAGGCGAAAGCGGCCTCGGGCGGGATCGCCCACGGCGAGGAGACGGTCAGCGTGCCGGCTGCCCGCGTCAACGGCGTCATCGTCAGCTTCGTGCCCCATTGAGAGGCACGAGGCGGTTCTGAGCAGATCCGCGATTGACGGCCATTCCGCAGTCGCCCATCGTCAAATACGTCTTGCCTGCCGTTAGGAGAGCTCCATGAACTTCACCCGTCGCGCAGCCCTGATGACCTCGGCGGCGATCGCCGCCAGCGTCGCCGATCCCTTCCGCGCCTTCGCCCAGCAGACCCCGCGCAAGGGCGGCGTCTTCGTCGTCCACTACGGCGCCGAGCAGCGCCAGCTGAACCCCAGCCTGCAGGCTTCGACCGGCGTCTACATCATCTCCGGCAAGATCATGGAGCCGCTGGTCGACCTCGATGCCGCCGGCAATCCGGTCGGCGTGCTGGCGACCAGTTGGGAGTCCACGCCCGACGGCAAGACCATCACCTTCAAGCTGCGCCAGGGCGTGACCTGGCATGACGGCAAGCCCTTCACCTCGGCGGACGTGCAGTTCACCGCCATGGAGATGTGGAAGAAGATCCTCAACTACGGCTCGACGCTGCAGCTCTTCCTCACCGCCGTCGACACGCCGGACCCGCACACGGCGGTGTTCCGCTACGAGCGGCCCATGCCGCTGAACCTGCTGCTGCGCGCGCTGCCCGACCTCGGCTACATCTCGCCGCGCCATCTCTACGAGGGCAAGGGCGACATCCGCCAGAACCCGGTGAACCTCGCCCCGATCGGCACCGGCCCGTTCAAGTTCGTGTCCTACGAGCGCGGCCAGCACGTCATCGCCGAGCGCCATGACGGCTACTGGAAGGGCCCGGCGAACCTCGACCGCATCATCTGGCGCGTCATCACCGACCGCGCCGCCGCCGCCGCCCAGATGGAGGCCGGACAGCTTCACTACTCGCCCTTCTCGGGCCTCACCATCTCGGACATGGCCCGCCTCGGCAAGGATCCGCGCTTCGTCGTCTCCACCAAGGGCAACGAGGGCAATGCCCGCACCAACACGCTGGAGTTCAACTTCCGGCGCAAGGAACTGGCGGACATCAAGGTGCGCCAGGCCATCGCCCACGCCATCAACGTGCCGTTCTTCATCGAGAACTTCCTCGGCGACTTCGCCAAGCTCGGCACCGGCCCGATCCCCTCGGTCTCGACCGACTTCTATCCCGGCGCCAACACGCCGCAGTACCCCTACGACAAGGCCAAGGCGGTGAGGCTGCTCGACGAGGCAGGGCTGAGGCCCGGCGCCGGCGGCACGCGCCTGACGCTGCGCCTGCTCCCCGCCCCCTGGGGCGAGGACATCTCGCTCTGGGCGACCTTCATCCAGCAGTCCCTCGGCGAGGTCGGCATCCGCGTCGAGGTGGTGCGCAACGACGGCGGCGGCTTCCTGAAGTCGGTCTATGCCGACCATGCCTTCGACCTCGCCACCGGCTGGCACCAGTACCGCAACGATCCCGCCGTCTCGACGACGGTCTGGTATCGCTCCGGCCAGCCGGCCGGCGCGCCCTGGACCAACCAGTGGGGCTGGAAGGACGACGTCATCGACAAGGTCATCGACGATGCCGCCACCGAGGTCGATCCGGTCAAGCGCAAGGCGCTCTATGCCGACTTCGTCACCAAGGCCAATGCCGCCCTGCCGCTGTGGATGCCGATCGAGCAGATCTTCGTCACCACCATCACGGCCAAGGCGCGCAACCATTCCAACACGCCGCGCTGGGGCTCCTCGTCCTGGCACGATCTTTGGTTGGCGGAGTGACGGCACGCGGCCGACAGCGGAGATGAACGTGGAATGGACGTCACCCCCGGCGAGCCCGAAGGGCGAGGGAAGGGGGTCCAGGAGAGAAGGTTCCGGTCCGGAGAGGTTGCGCCACGGCAACCCCTGGATCCCCTTCCCCTCGCTTCGCTCGGCCCGGGATGACGTGCGGAGCCGCTCGCCCTGGTCCTTTCCATTGTCCGTCGATGCTTCGAATGGCCTGATCCCATGCGTGTCCTGAGCCTTGCGGGGCGGCGTCTCGCCGCCTCGATCCCGACCCTGTTCCTGATCCTGATCGGCGTGTTCCTGCTGCTGCAGTTCGCGCCGGGCGACACGGTCGACGCCATGATGGCGCAGATGGGCGGCGGCGACGCCAAGACGGCGGAGGACCTGCGCCGCTTCTACGGGCTCGACCTCTCCGTCTCCGCCCAGCTCGCCAGCTACCTCTGGCGCCTCGTCCGCTTCGACCTCGGCTTCTCCGCCATCTACGGCAAGCCGGTGGCGACCGTCATCGCCGAGCGCCTGCCGGCGACCATTCTCCTGATGACCGCCTCGCTCTCCTTCGCCTTCTTCTTCGGCCTGATCCTCGGCGTCGTCGCGGCCCGCGGCGTCAACAAGTGGCCCGACACGCTGATCTCCACCGTCGGCCTGATCTTCTACGCCACGCCCTCGTTCTGGTTCGGGCTGATGGCCATCGTCGTCTTCTCCATCTATCTGCAGTGGCTGCCGGCCGGCGGCCTCTCCGACATCACCTCCACCGCCACCGGCATCTGGGCGGTGCTCGACACGGCGCGCCACCTCGTTCTGCCGACGCTGACGCTGGGGCTGATCTTCCTCGCCATCTACCTGCGCATCATGCGCGCCTCCATGCTGGAGGTGCTCAACCTCGACTTCGTGCGCACCGCCCGCTCCAAGGGCCTCGACGAGACGCGCATCATCACCCGCCACGTGCTGCGCAACGCGCTGCTGCCCATGGTGACGCTGATCGGCCTGCAGGCCGGCACCATGCTCGGCGGCTCGGTGGTGGTGGAGAGCGTCTTCTCGCTGCCGGGCCTCGGCCGCCTCGCCTATGAGAGCGTCGTCCAGCGCGACCTCAACACGCTTCTCGGCATCATCTTCGTCTCGGCGCTGCTGGTCATCACCGTGAACTTCATCGTCGACCTCATCTATGCGCGCCTCGACCCGCGCATCACCACGGGAGCCTGATCCGTGGAGATCGTCCGCGCCTATTTCCGCTCCCCGCCTGCCGTCATCGGCCTCCTGCTGCTGCTGGTCGTCATCGCCATGGCGGTGAGCGCCGGCTGGCTGTTCCCGCGCGATCCGCTGGCGCTCGCCGGCCGGCCGCTGGTCTGGCCCTTCACCAACCCGCGCTTTCCCCTCGGCACCGACAATTCGGGGCGCGACATCGCCGCCCAGATATTCTACGGCGCCCGCATCTCGCTGCTGATCGGCGGCGTCGCCACCGTCATCGCCGTCGCCATCGGCATCGTCATCGGGGCGGTCTCTGGCTATTACGGCGGCTGGGTCGACAACGTGCTCATGCGCGTCACCGAGGCGTTCCAGACCCTGCCGAACTTCCTGCTGCTGCTGGTGCTGATCGCCGTCTTCGGCTCCACCATCACCACGGTGATCGTCGCCGTCGGCATCGTCTCCTGGCCGGCGCCCGCGCGGCTCACCCGCGCCGAGTTCCTGTCGCTGCGCAACCGCGAATTCGTCCAGGCCGGGCGGACGCTGGGCCTCAAGGACCTCAAGCTCATCTTCGGCGAGATCCTGCCCAACGCCCTGCCGCCGGTGATCGTCTATGCCAGCGTCGTCATGGCGGTCTCCATCCTCCTGGAGAGCGCGCTCGCCTTCCTCCGCCTCTCCGACCCGAACGTCGCCTCCTGGGGCAACCTCATCGGCCTCGGCCGCGACGTGCTGCGCGTCCAGTGGTACGTCTCGGCCATTCCC
The DNA here is from genome assembly GCA_001464235.1 of Rhizobiales bacterium Ga0077556. Classification (GTDB taxonomy): domain Bacteria; phylum Pseudomonadota; class Alphaproteobacteria; order Rhizobiales; family Phreatobacteraceae; genus Phreatobacter. The sequence continues at coordinate 7,217 of LNFH01000272.1, forward strand.
GGCATCGCCATCCTCGTCACCGTGCTCGCCGTCTCGCTGGTGGGCCAGGGCCTCAACGACGCCCTCAACCCGCGCCTGAAGGGCCGATGACCGTGAGCCCGTCCCCCGTCCTCACGCTCGAGGCCCTGAGCGTCCGCCTGCCCGCCGGCGCCGACCGTCCGCACGCCATGAAGGACGTGTCGCTCGCCATCGCCGCCAACGAGATCCTCTGCGTGGTCGGCGAGAGCGGCTCGGGCAAGTCCATGACCGCCAACGCCATCATGCGCCTGCTGCCGGGCGGCGTGACCATCGACGGCGGCAAGGTGCTGTTCGGCGGCCAGGACCTGACGCAGCTCTCGGACGCCGACATGCGCGCGGTGCGCGGCTCCGGCATCGCCATGATCTTCCAGGAGCCGATGACGGCGCTCAATCCGCTGCGCACCATCGGCGACCAGATCGGCGAGATGTTCGACATCCACACCGGCCTGTCGAAGCAGGAGATCGCAGCGAAGGTGCTCGACCTCCTCGCGGAGGTGCGCATTCCCGATCCGAAGCTCGCCGCGCGCGCCTATCCGCACGAGCTCTCCGGCGGCCAGCGCCAGCGCGCCATGATCGCCATGGCGCTCGCCCTCGACCCGAAGGTGCTCATCGCCGACGAGCCGACCACCGCCCTCGACGTGACGACGCAGGCGCAGATCCTGAGCCTCATCAAGGACCTGCAGAAGCGCAAGGGCACGGCCGTGCTCTTCATCACCCACGATTTCGGCGTGGTCGCCGAGATCGCCGACCGCGTCGCGGTGATGCAGTACGGCCTGGTGGTGGAACAGGGGCCGGCGGAAGAGGTGCTGAACCGCCCGCAGCATGCCTACACGAAGCAGCTCATCGCCGCCGTGCCGCCGCTGAAGGCGCCGCCGCCGCGGCCGATTTCCGACGATCCGATCCTCACCATCAGCAACGTCTCCAAGACCTTCCGCACCGGCGGCTTCCTCGGCCGTGGCGTGCGCGTCACCCATGCGGTCAAGGACGTCTCGCTGGTGCTGCCGCGGGGCGGCACGCTCGGCATCGTCGGGGAATCGGGGTCCGGCAAGTCGACGCTGGCGCGCTGCATCATCCGCCTGATCGATCCCGACACCGGCTCGCTGGTGCTGAACGGCCGGGACCTCGCCAAGCTGAGCCGCGAGGAGATGCGCCGGGAGACGCGCCATATCCAGATGGTCTTCCAGGACCCCTTCGGCTCGCTCAATCCGCGCCGCAAGGCCGGCGAGCTCGTCGCCCAGGGCCCCATCGTCCACGGCATGGACCGCCAGGCGGCCCTCGCCAAGGCCAGGGAGCTGTTCGGCCTCGTCGGCCTCGATCCCGCCGCCACCGACCGCTATCCGCACGAGTTCTCCGGCGGCCAGCGCCAGCGCATCGGCCTCGCCCGCGCCCTCGCGCTGGAGCCGGACGTGCTCGTCGCCGACGAGGCGGTCTCCGCCCTCGACGTCTCGGTGCAGGCGCAGGTGCTGCGCCTCCTCGCCGACCTGCGCGAGCGGCTGGGGCTCTCCATCGTCTTCATCACCCACGATCTCAGGGTCGCCGCCCAGGTCTGTGATCTCGTGGCGGTGATGAAGAGCGGCGAGGTGGTGGAGGCCGGCCCCATCGGCGAGGTCTTCGGCAACCCGCAGCACCCCTATACGCAGTCGTTGCTGGCCTCGATTCCCGGGCGGGAGTTCGGCCTGAACCGGGACGCGGTGCCGGCCTGAGTGTCCAACTCCCGTAACGCCCCCCCCCCCTGACCCCTCCCCGCCGCAAGCGGGGGGAGGGGCATTGTGGCTCGATCGTCGCGAGCAATCTTTGCCCGACCCGGACCTGCCTGCGGACACTGATCCGGTC
>LNFH01000273.1 GCA_001464235.1 Rhizobiales bacterium Ga0077556
TAGGCGACGATGGCGAGCGTCTCCAGCGCGGCGCGCGACAGCTTGCGCTCGTCGGTGGTCTCCCGGTGAAGCAGGAAGGAGAGGTCCTGCGCGGTGCGGAAGGCCCATTTGCCCGCGACGCGGACGAGGTTCACCCCGCGAGGCGCGTAGAAGGCCTGGAGGGTGGTCAGGAGGGCGCGCAGGTCGGCGCCGCGCGGCAAGCGTTCGGCGAGCGCCGCCTCGTCGAGCGGCTGGGCCGCGGCGAAGAGCAGCGCCTCGACGATGCGCAACTGCTCGACCGGCCCGTCGACCATGCCGACGGGCGCGCCGAGCCGCAGCTGTGCCGGATCGTCCATGTCCCGCTCGTTGGCCATGCGGGCTTCTATCACGTCCCGGGCGGCTTGGAAGCCGGATCGCCCCGGCGTTTCCGCATCAGGAGCGGCCCGAGCGGGCGATCCTGATGCAGTTCGAGCACGCCCTCGCGCACCAGTTCCAGGCTGGAGGCGAAACTGGAGGCGAGCACCGTCGCCCGTTTCTCGTCGCTGACGAGATAGTCCATCAGGAAGGTGTCGAGCGGGGTCCAGTCCATCGACGCGCCGATGAGCCGCTCCAGGATCTCGCGAGCCTCGGCCAGCGACCAGACCTTGCGATGCTCCATAGTGACATGGGAGAGCGCGCTCTTGCCCCGCTGCTGGGCATAGGCGGTGAGGAGATCGTAGAGGCTCGCCTCGAATCGCCGCTCGGCCAGCGCCACGATCGGTTCGGGATCGCCCCGGCCGAAGACGTCGCGGCCGAGCCGGTGGCGCGTCATCAGCCGGGCGGCCGCGTCACGCATCGCCTGCAGGCGCTGCAGGCGGAAGGCGAGCACCTCCGCCAGTTCCGGACCGGTCGGCCCCTCCCCCTTGGCGGGCTCGGGGATGAGGAGGCGCGACTTGAGGTAGGCGAGCCAGGCGGCCATGACGAGATAGTCGGCGGCGAGTTCAAGGCGCAGCTTGCGCGCCTCCTCGATGAAGTCGAGATACTGGTTGGCCAGCGCGAGGATCGAGATCCGGGTGAGGTCGACCTTCTGCGTGCGGGCGAGCGCCAGCAGCATGTCGAGGGGCCCCTCGAACCCGTCGAGGTCCACCACGAAGGCAGGCTCCGACGTGCCGCGGTCGGCCATCGTCTCGAAGGGCAGGACGTTGCCGCCGTTGGGAATGGGATTGCGCGCCATGTCGGGTCCGGACCGGAGGAACCCGGCCGGGTCCTCATAGCGCGGATCATAGGCTCAGGGCATGGTCCGCGGCAAAGGCTGTGGACGACGCGGCCTGTGCCCGCTCGAGGCTCTTTTCGAACAGCGCGAGGGCCTCGCGGGCGTCGAAGGGCTCCGGCAGGTGGCGGATGCGGCCGAGGGCGGCCCCTGCCCGCTGGCGCGCCCGCCCGGCGAGCGGCCGGGCCTCGGCCGCAACCTGCCGCATCTCGTCGATCTTGCCGTTGCAGTGGAGCACCACGTCGCAACCGGCCCGGTAGGATCGCCGCGCCCGCTCGGCGAGCGTGCCCTCGAGCGCATTCATCGACAGGTCGTCGGTCATGACGAGGCCGTCGTAACCGATGGCGCCGCGCACCACCGATTGCATCACCCGGCGCGACGTGGTCGCGGGCCGGCGCGGATCGATGGCGGTGTAGACGACGTGCGCGGTCATCGCGAGCGGCATGTCGGTGAGGGTGCGGAACGGCAGGAAATCGGCCTGCAGCGCCTCCAGCGCGGCATCGACCACCGGCAGCGCGGCGTGGCTGTCGGCCCCTGCCCTGCCATGCCCGGGAATGTGCTTGATCACCGGCAGAACCCCGCCGGCGATGAGGCCCTCGGCCACCGCCCGCCCGAGCGCCGCGACCTCTCCGGGCTCCGTGGAGAAGGCCCTATCGCCGATGACGTCGTGGGCGCCCGCCACCGGTACGTCGAGCACGGGCGCGCAGTCGACGGTGATGCCGACGGCATGAAGATCGTGCGCCATCAGCCGGCCGCCCAGCCGCGCCAGCGCGCGACCATGCAGCGGATCGTTGGCGAGGCGGGCGAAAATCCGCGCCGGCGGATATTTCGGCCAGTGCGGCGGGCCGAGGCGCTGCACGCGTCCGCCCTCCTGGTCGACGAGGACGGGCGCATCGGCCCGCCCGACGGCGTCGCGAAAGTCTCCCACCAGACGGCGGATCTGGTCCGGATCGGCGCAGTTGCGCCGGAACAGGATCAGGCCCCAGGGATCGAGGTCGCGGAAGAAGGCCGCTTCTTCCGCCGACAGGGTCGTGCCGGCACAGCCGAGGATCAGAGCCGTCTCGGCCATGGACTGGGCGTGCCGGTCAGTTCAGCACGCAGGAGCCGCCGGCCGACCTCAGCCGCTGGCAGAAGTCCTGGGCCTCGTCGCGCGAGAACGGACCGACCCGGAGACGGTGCCACGTGCCGCGACCCGGGATTTCCGCGGTGCGGATGTTCGGCGTCTGGCCCTGGAGCTGCGGGAAGCGGCGCGAGGCCGAGGTGAAGGCCGAGCGGGCTTCCGCCTCCGACTGGTGCGACGAGATCTGCACGAAGGTGCCGCCCCCGGCGGTGGCCGCCGTACGCACCGAGGCGGTGCGCTGCGGGCCGAGGTCGAGGGGCTGGGCCTGAGCGGGCGCCGCGGCCGGGCGCGGCGCGGCGCGGGCGGGTTCGACCGAGGTCGGGGCCGCCGGCTCGGCGCGGGCGACCCGCACCGTCTGGACAGGACGCGCCGCGGGCACGGGTGCGGCGCGGCTGTCGGCAGCGGCAAGCGTCGGCGCGGGAGGCGCCGCGACGGGAACGACCGACAGGGCCTGCTGCTGCGGCGCGGCAGCCGGAGCCGGGCGCGCCGGGGCCGACTGGCTCGGCGTCATGATGGAACCGTCCGGCCCGACCTGGACCGTGCGCACGCGCCGCGGCTCTTCCGGCACACGCGCCTGGATGGGGGCCGGGGTGGCAGGCGCGGCAGCGGGCGCCGGTGCGGCGACCGGCACGGCATTGACGGTGCGCACCGGCGGCTGGCCGGGATCGGTGACGACGCCCGGCGAAGCCGGCTGGTTCGTGGCGAGCGGAATGACCCGGGCCGGGGTCGGCGGCACCTGGACCTGCGCCGCCTGCTCGCGGACGCTCACCGGACGCTCCTCGCGCGCCACGACGCGCTCGCCGCCACCGGCGGCGCGCTCGGCGACGGGCTTTGCGTCCTGCGCCTGCTGCGCGGCGACGCGCACGGGGCTGGTATCGGCGCGGACGACCCGCGGCTCACCGGCGGGGCCCGCGCCGGCCATGGAGCGGTAGGCATAGACGCCACCGCCGCCGAGGGCCGCGAGGGTGAGGACGGCCGCGACGGCGGTCAGGCCGGCGCGGCGGCGACGCGGCGGGGCGTCGTCGGCGTAAGCGTAGACGTCGGCGTCAGGCTGAGGCGCGGCGGCCTGGGGTTCCTGCCCCCGGCCCTGCTGCTGGCTGCGCGCGGCATAGGCGAGGCCGGCGGCCCCCGCGAGCCCCGCGGCCCCGGCGGCGAGATAGGCGCCGTTGCCGCCGCCCGCCGGTTCGCCCTGCTCGAAGGAGCGCTCGAATTCGGCGGCGAGCCGCCTCTCCAGATCGTCGGAAGCAGCCGCCTCGCCCGGCCAGGCCTCATGCGAGCCGCGCAGGTCGTCCATCGGAAACTCGTCCGCGGCGGCCGCCTCGGCCGCCTGGCGGTGCTTGGCGAGTTCGGCCTCGAGATCTTCCCAGTCGATCCCCTGCTCGTCGGCGGCCGGAGCACGCAGCGGCATGGCGGGGATGGCGATCTCCTCGTCGCGCTCGGCGGCGACCGGCTCGGCCGTCACGCCACGGGTGCGGGCCACCGACTTGAGGAGGTCGGCATAGCCGTCGTCCTGGCCCATGATGCGGGCGAGGTCTGCCAGGGGATCGCTCCCCGCACGACCGGCGACGGCCGGCTCCGGCTCCCGGGCCCCGCGATCATACGCGTCGTAATCGCGATAGCTACGCACACTGTTCTCGTTGGCCATGGGCCCCGCCGTCGGTGGGCGCCGCAAACGACTACGCGCGGCGCGATCAACGCATTTCTTCGACGGCCTCGACGCCGAGGATCGCAAGTCCCGATCTGAGAACGGTCACGATACCCTGGACCAGCGCAAGGCGCGCCGCCGTCATTTGTCGATCATTTTCCATAATGAAGCGTAAATGCGGCGAATCTTTCCCGCGATTCCACTGGGAATGGAGGTCGGACGCAAGCTCGTAAAGATAGAATGCGACGCGGTGTGGCTCATGTGCCTGTGCCGCCGCCTCGATCAGCCGCGGATACTGGGCCAGGCGCTGGATGATGGCGACCTCTCCCGCGTCGTCGAGCTTGTCCAGCGGCGCAGCCGCCAGCGCGGCCGGGGCGAGGTCGAGATCGGCCATGGCGGCCGCGGCGTTGCGCAGGATCGAGCGGCCGCGCGCATGGGCATACTGGACGTAGAAGACCGGATTGTCCTTCGACTGCTCCTTCACCTTGGCGAGGTCGAAGTCGAGAGTCGCGTCGTTCTTGCGGTAGAGCATCATGAAGCGGACGGCGTCGCGCCCGACCTCGTCGACCACCTCGCGGAGCGTCACGAAGTCGCCAGACCTCTTCGACATGCGCACCGGCTCGCCGTCACGGAACAGGCGCACGAGCTGGACGAGCTTCACATCGAGGGTGGCGCTGCCGCCGGTGATCGCCTTCAGCGCCGCCTGCATGCGCTTCACATAGCCGCCGTGGTCGGCGCCCCAGACATCGATCTGGTCGAGGAAACCGCGGTCGGCCTTGTCCTTGTGGTAGGCGATGTCGGAGGCGAAATAGGTGTAGGACCCGTCCGACTTCATCAGCGGCCGGTCGACGTCGTCGCCGAAGGCGGTCGAGCGGAACAGGGTCTGCTCGCGCTCCTCCCACTCGTCGTCGTCGGCCCCCTTCGGCCGCTCCAGAACGCCCTCGTAGATCTGTCCGTCGGCGCGCAGCGTCTCGATGGCGGCGCGCACCTTGTCGACCGGGGTCTGCAGCGAGCGCTCCGAGAAGAACACCGCGTGCCGCACGTCGAGGGCGGCGAGGTCGCCGCGGATCTCGTCCATCATGGCGGCGATGGCCGCGTCCCGGCAGATCGGCAGCCATTCAGCCTCGGGAGCCTTCATCAGGCTGTCGCCATGGGCCGCCTTCAGCGCCTCGCCCACCGGCTTCAGGTAGTCGCCGGGATAGAGCCCGTCGGGGATGCTGATGGTCTCGCCGAGCGCCTCGCGGTAGCGCAGGTAGGCGGAGCGGCCGAGCACCTGCACCTGGGCGCCGGCATCGTTGATGTAGTATTCGCGGGTGACGTCGTAGCCCGCGACGTCCAGCAGGTTGGCCAGCGCGTCGCCGAACACGGCGCCGCGGCAGTGGCCGACATGCATGGGGCCCGTCGGATTGGCCGAGACATATTCGACGTTGACCTTCGCTCCCTTGCCGAGCGACGCCCGGCCGAAGGCCTCGCCTTCTTCCACCGCCGCCTTCAGCACGCGCGGCCAGACGGCGGCCTTCACCGTCAGGTTGATGAAGCCCGGGCCGGCGATGTCGACCTTCTCGACGTCCGCCACGGCGCCGAGGCGCGCGGCGATCTTCTCCGCGAGGTCGCGCGGCTTCAGGCCCGCTTCCTTCGACAGCACCATGGCCGCATTGGTGGCGAGGTCGCCGTGGGTCGGGTCGCGCGGCGCCTCCACCACGATCCGGTCGAGGGAGGCCTCGGGAAGGACGACGCCCTCCGAGGCGAGGCCTGCGACGGCCGAGCGGACGTGCTGGGTGAAGAGAGCGAAGATGTTCATGCCGATACCTGACCAGAAGCGGTCGCCTCTAGCGCAGATCGGGGGTCTGGGCAAACAGCCGGCGGTGTTCGTCGAGGGCGTAACGGTCGGTCATGCCGGCGATGTAGTCGGCGGCGCGCCGCGCCCGGCGCGGCTCGTCGAGCAGTTCGACGCCGGCGGACCATTGCGGCGGCATGGCGCTGGGATGTTCGAAATAGGCGGAGAACAGGTCGCGCACCACGCCGGCCGCCTCGCGCCGGACCGGCACCACCCGCGGGTGGCGGTAGACGTTGGCGAAGAGGAAGGCCTTGATGCCCTCGTCATAGGCGCGGATGGCCGGTGAGAACTGGACGAGCGTGCGCCCGCAGCGGCGGATGTCGTCGGCGCTCTGCGGCGCGACTTCCGCGATGGCCCGGCTCGCTTCGGTGATGACGTCCTCCACCAGCCGGGTGATCACCCGGCGCGTCAGCTCGTTGATCTCGCGCGGCTTCTCCAGCGCCGGATGGCGGGCCCGGATCTCATCGAGGAACCGGCGCGCCAGCGGCACGGCGTCGCCGAGGTCGTCGAGCGTGAAGAGCCCCGCCCTCAGCCCGTCGTCGATGTCGGCGGCGTCATAGGCGATGTCGTCGGCGATCGCCGCCGCCTGCGCCTCGGCGCTGGCATGGGTCGCGAGGTCGAGCGGCTGCAGCGCGTCATATTCGAGGATGGCGACGGGAATGCCGCGGTCGCGGTAGCGCTCGGTCGGGGTCCCGTCGGGCGCAATCAGCGGCCCGTTGTGCTTGACGAGCCCCTCGAGGGTCTCCCAGCTGAGATTCAACCCGTCGAACCCGGCGTAGCGGCGCTCCAGCCGCGTGACGATGCGCAGCGACTGGGCGTTGTGGTCGAAACCGCCATAGGGCCGCATCACCTCGTCCAGCGCGTCCTCGCCGGTATGGCCGAACGGCGTGTGGCCGAGGTCGTGGGCGAGGGCCAGGGTCTCGGCCAGATCCTCGTCGAGCCCGAGGGCGCGGGCGAGCGAGCGGGCGATCTGCGCCACCTCGATCGTGTGGGTCAAGCGCGTGCGGTAATGGTCTCCCTCCGGAGACACGAAGACCTGGGTCTTGTGCTTCAGCCGGCGGAAGGCGGTGGCATGGACGATGCGGTCGCGGTCGCGGTGAAACTCGGTGCGCGTCGGCGAGGCAGGCTCGGCGACGAGGCGACCGCGGCTCTTGCGGGCGTCGCAGGCATAGGGCGCGAGAGGCGGATAGAAATAGCTCGCGACGGCCATGCCGATCCCCGGAGGTTCCGCAGGGCGCTGAGGCCGGCGGTTTCCGCACAACGGCCCCGCGGTGATTGACCGGGGCCTGGGGCGCACATACCTATGAGACGGCCGGGCCGCAAGGCGGCAGGCCCCCTTTCCTGTGTTTCCGGCCTTGAACCGGGGAGACAACCGATGACAACCGAAGCCGACACCCTCGCCCCTCCGGTGACGGTCACCGACCGCGCCGCAGCCCGCATCGCCCGGATCATGGCGAACGAGCCGCCGGGCTCAATGCTCCGCATTTCGGTCGAGGGAGGCGGCTGCTCGGGCTTCCAGTACAAGTTCGACTTCACCACGACCCGCAATCCCGACGACTTCGCCATCGTTAAGGACGGCGCCACGGTGCTCGTCGACGAGATCTCCCTCCCCTACATGGCGGGCACGCAGCTCGATTGGGTCGACGACCTCATCGGCTCGGCGTTCAAGCTGCAGAACCCGAACGCCGTCGCCAATTGCGGCTGCGGCACCAGCTTCTCGCTCTGATCAGTACAGCGTCGCGGCAAGCCGCGCCGGCAGAGCCTTGTCGTAGGCCTCGGCGTCGAAGCCCTCCCGCGCTCCCTGGAGCATCTGCCCCGGTGTCGGCAGCTCCGCGCGGTTGCGCTGCGCCGCCGGATCCCAGAGGCGCGAACGCACAAGCGCCTTGGCGCACTGGAAATAGACACTCTCGATGGTGACGACGAGGCCGCTGGCCGGCACCTTGCCGTCCATCGTCGACGGCCCGAGCAAGGCGGGATCGGTGGTGATGCGGCCGCGGCCGTTGACGCGCAGGGTCTCCGCCACGCCCGGCACGAGGATGAGCAGCGCGAGGCGCGGGTCCCGCACGATGTTCAGAAGGCTGTCGATGCGGTTGTTGCCGCGCCGGTCGGGAATGAGCAGCGTCTTCTCGTCGAGGACCCGGATGAAGCCGGGCGGGTCGCCGCGCGGCGTCGCGTCCAGGCCCTCGGGTCCGGCCGTGGCGAGCACGCAGAAGGGCGAGGCTTCGACCAGCGCGCGATACTGCGGCGTCAGCGCCAAAACCTCCTTGGTGAGGGAGGCTTCCCCTGCCTGGCCGTAGAGCGCCCTCAGCGCGTGCTCGCTGTCGATCCACATGGGTCTCGTCTCCTTCGGCTGCTGTCGTGGCGGGGGCGACCGCGTGCCAAGCTGGCGCTAGAGTGCCCCGGCAAGAATCGCAGGACCCGTCATGATCGTCGCCACGTGGAACGTCAATTCGGTCAAGATCAGGGTGGAGAACACCCTCGCCTGGCTGAAGGAGCGCGATCCCGACATCGTCTGCCTGCAGGAAATCAAGTGCGTCGACGAGGCCTTCCCGCGCGAGGCCTTCGAGAGCGCCGGCTACAATGTCGCGACCCACGGCCAGAAGACCTACAACGGCGTCGCCATCCTCTCGAAACTGCCGCTGGAGGACGTCACCTCCCGCCTGCCCGGCGACGAGGCGGACGAACAGGCCCGCTATCTCGAGGCGGTGGTCTCCACCGCCACCGGCGCGGTACGCGTCGCCAGCCTCTACCTGCCCAACGGCAATCCGATCGGCACCGAGAAGTTCGGCTACAAGCTCGCCTGGATGGACCGGCTCATCCGCCATGCCCGCGACCGGCTGGCGCTGGAGGAGCCCTTCCTCCTCTGCGGCGACTACAACGTCATCCCCATGCCCGAGGACGCGAAGAACCCGAAGGACTGGGTGAACGACGCGCTGTTCCAGCCGGAATCCCGCGGCAGGTTCCGGCAGCTCGCGGCGCTGGGCTTTACCGACGCGCTCAGGTCCTGCGACGATTCGGGCGGCCTCTACTCGTTCTGGGACTACCAGGCCGGCGCCTGGCCACGGAACAACGGCATCCGCATCGACCACCTCATGCTCTCGCCCCAGGCCACCGACCGGCTGGTGACGGCCGGCATCGACAAGCACGTGCGCGGCTGGGAGAAGCCGAGCGACCACGTGCCCGTGTGGTGCGAGATCAGGGTCTAGCGCGGCTCGACGCGCATCGGCATGCCGCCGTCCGGGCGCAGCGTCAGACGGATGGTCGGCAGCGGCTGGTGCCCGGCGAGCGGCACGAACCGCACGGCGCGCACGAGCGTGGCGAGGATCGCCACCGCCTCGGCCATGGCGAAGGCAGCGCCGATGCAGATGCGCGGCCCGGCGCCGAAGGGAAGATAGGCGCCGCGATGGAGCGCCCTGGCGCTCTCCGGCGCGAAGCGGTCGGGATCGAAGGCCTCCGGCCGCTGCCAGATCTGCGTGTGGCGGTGCACCGCATAGACGGGCACGTAGACCGGCGTGCCCTTGGCAATAGTCTCGCCGCCCAGCGTCACGTCCTCGCTGGCGATGCGCGGGATCAGCGGGGCCGGCGGATAGAGGCGCATGGCCTCCTGCACCACCTGTTTGGCATAGACCAGCCCGTCGATGTGACCGGCCTCGACCGGCCCGTCGCCGACGACGCGTTCGACCTCGTCGAGGAGCCGCGCCTCGACATCAGGCGCATTGCCGAGAAGCCACAGCGCCCAGGTGAGGGCGAGAGCCGTCGTCTCGTGGCCGGCCACGACGAAGGTCAGGAGGTTGTCGGCGAGCTCGGCGTCGGTCATGGACCGCCCGGTCTCCGGGTCGGCGGCCGCGATGAGGAAGTCGAGGAGGTCGGGCGTCGCGCTGGGCCTCGCACGCCGTTCGGCGATCACCCGCGCCATCTCCCGCCTCAGGAACAGGTTGCCCTCGCGGGCGCGCCGCTTGCCGGGATAGGGCAGCCAGGACGGTGCGCGCAGGATCGACAGGGCGGCGATCCAGCCCACCGTGTCGAAATAGTGGGAGATCTCCTGCCCGAAGCGCCGGGTGTCGAAGCTAGCCGCCCCCGACAGCATGGTCTCGACGATGACGTCGAAGGTGGTCGCCATCATCAGCTCGGCGACGTCGACGGTCTCGCCTCCCCGCGCCCCGAGATCGGCGACGGTCCGCGCCGCAGCCGCGTGGAAGGCGGGCACGAAGCCGAGGATGGTGGAATGGCGGAACGGGGGCGCCGCCGCCCGGCGCTGCCAGCGCCACTGCGCGCCCTCCGCCGTGAAGATCGATTCGTTGCCGACCGCCGGACCGATGGTGCGGCGGATGATCGGCGCCTTGGGAAAGACGGCGGCCTTGGCCACCAGCATCTCGTCGACGAGCGCCGGATCCATCACGAAGAGCAGCGGCCGGCCGGCGAATCGCTGCCAGAACAGGCGCTCGGTGAAGAGCGGCTGCGGCCAGGTCTCCAGCGGATTGTGGACGAGGGTGCGCAGCAGGCGAAACAGGCCGAGCGGCCGGTCCGGATGATCGAGGGACTGCGGTGTGAACAGGGCCGGCTCGATCAGCGTCATCGACGCGCCTCCCTCACCTTCGGACGGTCTTGATCCAGGTCTCGACCATCCGCAGCGCCACGCCCCGCTCGTCGTCCGAGGCCTGGCGCATGGCCTCCTCGTACATTTCGCTGATCCAGGGCTCGTTCTCGCTCGCCGCTTCCTTGGCGAGCGTCAGGAACATGAGGCCGCGCGGCGCGGCACGCGGCACGTCCCGCCCGGTGAACAGCATGTGGCCGAGCACTGCCTGCGCCTGGTGATGGCTCTTCTGCGCGGCGAGCTGCAGCCAGCGCGCCGCCTGGCGCGGGTCGCGCGGTGCGCCCTTGCCCTCGAGCAGCATGCGTCCGAGGCGGAACTGGCCGTCGGCGTCGCCGAAGGTGGAGGCGGCGTAGAAATAGAGCTCCACGGCCTTGCCCGGGTCGGGGCGGACATAAGTGTTGGGGATTCCCTCGACGAGATAGTTCCCCATGGCGACGAAGGCGGAGGAGATGAACCGTGCGTCGGGCGAGTTGGGCCCCTCCTCGCGCCGGGTGATGGTGATCTGGCGGAAGGTCTCGAAGGCCTTGAGGTCGGAACGGGCGACGCCCTCGCCTTCCATGTACATGCGGCCGAGGCGCCAGGCGGAAGCCGCATGGCCGCCGCTCGCGGCATACTGGAGGGCGGAGACCGCATCGTCGGTACGCCCGTCGCGCAGCGCGCGCCCATAGGCGCGGAAGGCGTCGAGGGCCGAACGCGCATCGCCCGACGGCTGGCCGTCGAAGGCGAAGGCGCCCCCCGCCGGCAGGGTCGCCGCCAGCACCGTCGCCACCAGGGCGACACGCAGGGTAAGACGATCAGATATCCGCATAGACGTGCTTTTCCCCGGCGCCGCCCGGATGGGTCACCGCACCGTCAACCGCAGGTCCGACCTGCTGTGCATATTTCCAGATGGCGCCCGACCCGTACTCCGTGGGTTTCGGGCCTTTCCAGTCCTTCTTACGCGCCCGCAATTCGGCGGCCGTAAGGCGAACTTTGAGCGTTCCTTTGACCGCATCGATTTCGATCATGTCGCCGTCGCGCAGCAACGCGATCGGCCCGCCGACCTGCGCCTCGGGCCCGACATGGCCGATGCAGAAGCCGCGCGTCGCGCCGGAGAACCGGCCGTCGGTGATGAGGGCGACCTTGTCGCCCATCCCCTGGCCGTAGAGCGCCGCCGTGGTCGCCAGCATCTCGCGCATGCCGGGGCCGCCCTTGGGGCCCTCGTAGCGGATGACGATGACCTCACCCTCGCGGATGGTGCGCTCGGTCACCGCCTTGAAGCACTCCTCCTCGCGGTCGAAGCAGCGGGCCGGTCCCTTGAAGCGCAGCTTCTTCATGCCGGCGACCTTCACGATGGCGCCGTCGGGAGCGAGGTTGCCCTTCAGGCCGACGACGCCGCCGGTCTTGGTGATGGGCTTCGAGGTCGGATAGACCACGTCCTGGTCGGGGTTCCAGCGCACCGTGGCGAGGTTCTCCGCCATGGTTCGGCCGGTGACCGTCATGCAGTCGCCGTGCAGGAAGCCGCCGTCCAGCAGCGCCTTCATCAGGAGCGGAATGCCGCCGGCCTCGAACATGTCCTTGGCGACGTATTTGCCGCCCGGCTTCAGGTCGGCGATGTAGGGCGTCTTCTTGAAGATCTCGGCCACGTCGAACAGGTCGAACTTGATGCCGCATTCATGCGCCATGGCCGGCAGGTGCAGCGCCGCGTTGGTCGACCCGCCCGAGGCGGCGACCACGGTGGCGGCATTCTCCAGCGCCTTGCGGGTGACGATGTCGCGCGGGCGGATGCCCCTGGCGATGAGTTCCATCACCTTCTCGCCGGCCGCGTAGCAGAAGGCGTCGCGGATGTCGTAGGGCGCCGGCGCGCCGGCCGAATAGGGCAGCGCGAGACCGATAGCCTCCGACACGGTCGCCATGGTGTTGGCGGTGAACTGGGCCCCGCAGGCGCCGGCGGACGGCGCGCCGACCCGCTCCAGCTCGTCGAGATCCTCGGCCGACATCTCGCCGACCGAATGCTTGCCGACCGCCTCGAACAGGTCCTGCACGGTCACCTGACGGCCGCGGAACGTGCCCGGCAGGATCGACCCGCCGTAGATGAAGATCGACGGCACGTTGAGGCGCACCATGGCCATCATCATGCCCGGCAGCGACTTGTCGCAGCCTGCGAGGCCGACGAGGGCGTCATAGGCGTGGCCGCGCATGGAGAGTTCGACCGAGTCGGCGATGATCTCGCGGGAGGGAAGCGAGGACTTCATGCCGGCATGGCCCATGGCGATGCCGTCGGTCACGGTGATGGTGCAGAACTCCCGCGGGGTCCCTTGCGCGGACTCGACGCCCTTCTTCACTGCCTGCGCCTGGCGCATCAGCGCGATGTTGCAGGGCGCCGCCTCGTTCCAGCAGGTGGCGACCCCGACGAAGGGCTGGTGGATCTGCTTGGTCGTCAGCCCCATCGCATAGAGGTATGACCGGTGCGGCGCCCGCGAGGGGCCCTCCGTCACATGGCGGCTGGGCAGTTTCGCCTTGTCGAATGCGCTCATCGTGTGGCTCCCCCGCGCGATGCGGAGACGCCGGACGGGCAACCGGGGGAACGATGAAGGCGAAAGCGGAAGGTCATCTACGCGCAGGCCACTCGATGGTTCCACGGCGGGCGCCGGAAACGGGGGATTTGCGCTAAATTTCTGCGCTTCGGCCTGTGGCGGGATTGCGGCAAAACATGGTGAACGGATTGCGCCGATGCGAGCCGTTCCAGCCTGTTGCCAAAAGGACACGAAAACGCCGGCGGCCGAGGCGCGCCGGCGTCACCGGATCATGATTGGCGGGATGCGCGCCCCTCAGCCGAGGGTCGCCAGCCGTTGCAACGCCGCCTCGACGCTGCGGCGGCGTTCGGCCGCCTCGGCGCGCTTCTCGTGCTGCTCGGCCACCACGTCCTCGGCCGCCCGGGCCATGAAGTTGGCGTTGTTGAGCTTGGCGTCGCAGCGGGCGATGTCGCTCTCCGCCTCCTTCAGCGCCTTGGTGAGGCGCGTGCGCTCGGCGGCGACGTCGATGAGCCCCGCCATGGGCAGGGCCAGCGTCTCGCCGCGCACCACGATCTGCACCGATCCCGCCGGCGCCTCGGCGGCCACGGTAATGCCCGACAGCCTCGCAAGACGGTTGAGGAGATCGCCATAAGCATCTGTCACAGAGCGGGTCTTGTCGGACGGCGACAAGAGGACGAGCGGCACCTGCGTGCCCGGCGCGACGTTCATCTCGGCGCGCACCGACCGGATCGCGGTGATGGCATCCACCAGCCAGCCGATCTCGGCTTCCGCGGCCTCGTCGGCAAGCCCCTCCAGGACCGGCCAGGCGCTCAACGCCAGCACGCCCTCGCGCGCGGGACCCGCCTCGCCCGTCACCGTCCACAGCTCCTCGGTGATGAAGGGCATGAACGGGTGGAGCAGCTTCAGGATCTGGTCGAGGGTCCAGGCCGTGGCGGCACGCACCTCGGCCTTGGCCGCCTCGTCGGTGCCGGTGAAGATCGGCTTGGCGAATTCGAGGAACCAGTCGCAGAAGATGTTCCAGACGAAGCGATAGGCCGCGCCCGCGGCCTCGTTGTACTTGTAGGCCTGGATGGCGGCCTCGGTCTCGGCCACCGCCTTCGCCGTCTCGCCGACGATCCAGCGGGCGAGCGTCGTCTGCACGCGCGCCGGGTCGAAGCCGTCGACGCGGCGGCACTCGTTCATTTCGGCGAAGCGGGCCGCGTTCCAGAGCTTGGTCGCGAAGTTGCGGTAACCCTCGACGCGCGAGCGGGCGAACTTCACGTCCGAGCCCTGGCTCGCCTGCGCCACCAGCGCGAAGCGCAGCGCATCCGCGCCGAACTCGTCGATGAGGCCGAGCGGATCGACGACGTTGCCGAGCGTCTTCGACATCTTGCGGCCCTTGTCGTCGCGCACCAGGCCGTGGATGACGACGTCGGAGAACGGCTTCTCCCCCATGAAGTGGAGGCCGAGCATCATCATCCGGGCGACCCAGAAGAAGATGATGTCGAAACCGGTGACCAGCGTCGCCGTCGGATAGAAGCGCGAGAGCTCCCCCGTCGTGTCGGGCCAACCGAGGGTCGAGAAGGGCCAGAGACCCGAGGAGAACCAGGTGTCGAGCACGTCGGGGTCACGGGTCAGCGACACCCCTGCCCTGCCGAAATGGGCATCGGCGAGAGCCTGGGCCTCCGCCTCGCTCGCCGCGACGAAGACCTCGCCGTCCTCGGCATACCAGGCGGGAATCTGGTGTCCCCACCAGAGCTGGCGCGAGATGCACCAGGGCTGGATGTTCTCCAGCCAGCGGAAATAGTCGCCGGCGAAGCGCTCCGGCACGAAGCGTGTCTCGCCCTTGCGCACCGCCTCGAGGGCGGGCTTGGCGAGGGTTGCGGCATCCACATACCACTGCTCGGTCAGCCAGGGCTCGACCACCGCGCCGCCGCGCTGGGCATGCGGCACCATGTGGGTGTGCGGTTCGATCTTGTCGACGAGGCCCAGCGCCTCCATGTCGGCGACGACCTTCTTGCGCGCCTCGAAGCGCGGCAGGCCGCGATAGGCCGCCGGCGCGTTCTCGTTCACCACCGCCGACGCGTCGAAGATGTTGATGAGCTCGAGGTC
Organism: Rhizobiales bacterium Ga0077556; assembly: GCA_001464235.1. Classification (GTDB taxonomy): domain Bacteria; phylum Pseudomonadota; class Alphaproteobacteria; order Rhizobiales; family Phreatobacteraceae; genus Phreatobacter. The sequence continues at coordinate 15,032 of LNFH01000273.1, forward strand.
ATGGCGCTTGCCCACCTCGAAGTCGTTGAAGTCGTGGGCCGGCGTGATCTTCACCGCGCCGGACCCCTTCTCCGGATCTGAGTAGGTGTCGCCGACGATCGGGATCTCGCGGCCGACCAGCGGCAGCACCACCATCTTGCCGATCAGGTGCCGGTAGCGCTCGTCTTCCGGGTGGACGGCGACGGCGGTGTCGCCGAGCATGGTCTCGGGCCGCGTCGTGGCGACGACGATGTACTGCGTCGGGTCGTCCTTCAGCGGATATTTGAAGTGCCAGAGATTGCCCTTCACCTCGAGCGAGTCGACCTCGAGGTCGGAGATGGCCGACTGGAACTCCGGATCCCAGTTCACCAGCCGCTTGTCGCGGTAGATGAGACCCGCCTTGTGCAGATCGACGAAGACCTTGGTGACGGCCCGCACCATCTGGTCGCCGGCCTCGCCGCGCGTGCCCATCGTGAAACGCTCGCGGGACCAGTCGCACGATGCGCCCAGCCGCTTCAGCTGGTTGAAGATCGTGCCGCCGCTCTCCGCCTTCCAGTCCCACACCTTCTCGATGAAGGCCTCGCGGCCGAGATCGCGCATCTGGATGCCCTTCTCGGCGAGCTGCCGGGAGACGACCAGCTGCGTGGCAATGCCCGCGTGGTCCGTTCCCGGCTGCCAGAGGACGTCCTTGCCGCGCATGCGCTCGTAGCGGCATAGCACGTCCTGCAACGTGTTGTTGAGCGCGTGGCCCATGTGCAGCGAGCCGGTGACGTTCGGCGGCGGGATCATGATCGCATAGGCCGCGGCGCCCGCACGGTCCGGCCGCCCGGCCCTGAAGGCCTCCGCCTTGTCCCAGGCGGCCGCGATACGGGCCTCGATATCCTTCGGCGAATAGGTCTTCTCGAGCATGACGGTCCGGCGGCTGAGCGGCGATGGGAGCGCACCAAAGCCGCGCCCGGACGGCAAAGTCAACATTTCTGCCATGCGAAGCCGTGACTTGCCGCAGTGCAGGAACAGGGCACATAGGCTGAAGATGACCCAGCCCCCTGCCGATGACGTGCCGACCGACGCCGTACCGTGGCGGGCCCTCTTCCTGCTGGGATCGGCCTCCTTCGCCTCCTCGGCGGGCCTGCGCTTCTGCGATCCGCTGCTGCCGACCCTCGCCGGTGCCTTCGACACCACGCCGGGGGCCGCGGCCATCGTCGTCACGGCCTATGGCCTCGCCTATGGCGGGTTCCAGCTCATCACCGGCCCGCTCGGCGACCGCTACGGCAAGGTCCGGATGATCGCGCTCGGGGCGACGCTCTGCGGGCTCTTCACCCTCGCCTGCGCCTTCGCCACCACGCTGGAGCAGATCGCCCTCTTCCGCTTCTTCGCCGGCCTGACCGGCGCCGCCATCATTCCCAACTGCCTCGCCTTCATCGGCGACACCATTCCGCTGGCCCAGCGCCAGGCGGTGCTCGCCCGCTACATGATCTTCATGAGTTCGGGCGCCATCAGCGGCCAGGCCGTCGGCGGCCTGCTCGCCGATGCCTTCGGCTGGCCCGCGGCCTTCGTCATGGTCGGCGGCTTCATGATCGCGGCGGGCCTCACCCTCACCATCCAGCTGCGGACGAACCCGGTGCTGTCGCGCCGTACGGCCGTCCCCTCGGGTGGTCTCGTCGGTTCGTTCCGCCAGATCCTCGCCAGCGGCCGCACGCCGCTCGGCCGCCTGGTCCTCGCCACCGTGACGGTGGAGGCGGTGCTCTACATCGGCGCCTTCACCTTCGTCGGCGCCCATCTCCACGACAAGTTCGCCGTGAGCTTCACCGTGGTCGGCATCATGACGGCTCTCGCCGCGGTCGGGGCCGTCGCCTATTCGTCCTTCGCACCCATGCTGCTGGCACGGTTCTCCCAGTCGAGCCTGCTCGCCCTCTCCGGCATCGCCTTCTCGCTGAGCTTCCTCGTCATCGCGCTGTCGCCCTGGCTCTGGCCCGTGGCGCTCGCCATCGTGCTCTGCGGCGGCGCCTTCGCGCTGTTCCACAATGCGCTGCAAATCATGGCGACGCAGATCAATCCGGAGGCGCGCGGCGCCTCGATCGCGACCTTCGCCTTCTGCTTCTTCGCCGGCCAGACGCTGGGGGTCCTGTGCACCAGCGTGATGTTCGACCGCTGGGGGCCCGAGCCGATCTTCCTTGCCGCAGCGGCGCTGATGCCGGCCATGGCGCTCGTCTTCAGGGCGCGTCTTCAGGCCGTGCAGAAGGCCTGACGGGCGGGCCTCAGCGGCCGGGGCCGCGCGAGACCCGTTCGATCTCCGCGCGCACCAGCCGCTCGACGAGCTGGGGCAGGTTGTCGTCGAGCCAGGTCTTCAGCATCGGGCGCAGCATGTCGCGCAGCAGGTCCTCGATCGTGCGATTGCCGACCAGCATGGAGTTCGCCAGCGACCCGAAGGCGGCGCCGACGGCCGCATGGGCCTCGGCCGAGAGCAGCGCCGAGGGAGCCGCAGCAGGCGGCGGCGGTGTGTAGCGCTCCGGCGGCGGCGGGGCATCGACGAAGTCGAGATCGGCGCGCTGCGAGATCGGCTTGATGATGCCCATCCGCTCCGGCACGGCATCGGCCTTGCTCAGCTCGAAGATGTCGGGCTCGGGAGCGGCAGCCTTGGGCGGAGCGGGAGGCGGAGGCGGGGGCGGCGGAGCAGGCTCCGGCTCCTCGTCCATGGCGTCGAAGCCGGCGAGGAGCGCGTCGATGTCGTCCTGCGACTTCGGAGCTTCCTCGGCGGCGGGTTCTGGCGCGGGCGGCGGAGGCGCGGGCGGAGCGGCCTTGGCGGCGGGCGCCTTGGCCGGTTCGTCGTCGGCGATGATCCGGCGAATCGACGCCAGGATTTCCTCCATCGACGGTTCGTTCGCCTTGGCCGTCTGTGACATCCCCGCCCACCTCAAACGTCGCACGCATGGGAAGCGAAGGGCAATAGATCGGCCAAAAACCGAATCGCTTCCGAATCAACTCCGCCGACTATGCACCGCCCGGGCAGTCGAGGCCAACGCGCGCGGCCGCGATCCACAGGCAAAGTCCGCCGCGGGAGACGCGGCGGGACGCTTCAGCGGCCGTCGGGCGTGCGCACGCCGATCCACTGGTCGCGCACCTGATTGTAATGGGTGGTGGGATCGAAGATCTCGGTGCGCAGCGCCAGCTTGCTGCCGCTGAGCCGGCCCATGGCCGAAAGCACCGAATAGGACAGGACCACGCGGTCGCGCTGGGCGCGGACGAGCGCCACGCGGGCTTCCGTGAGGTTCTGCGTCGCGTTCAGCACGTCGATGATGGTGCGCTGGCCGACCTTGTACTCCTCGCGGATGCCGTTGACGGCGATGTCCTGGGAGCGAACCTGAACCTCGGCCGCCTGGATCTGGGCGCGCGAGGCCTCCAGCGCCGCCCAGGACTGGGTCACCGCCTGCCGGACGCTCGCCGCCGCGGTCTCGATCTGGATGCGGCGCTGGCCGTAGGTCTCCTTGGCCGCCCGGATCGTCGCATAGTCGCGGCCGCCGTTGGCGAAGATCGGGATGGTCAGCGTGACGCCGACCGAACCGGACAGGGACTGGCCGCTGCTGGAGGACTGTTCGGCCGCCCGGGTGACGCTCGCCGACAGGCCGAGCGTCGGATAGAGCGCCGACTCGGCGATCCGCACCTGGAGGAGCTGGGCGTCGGCACCGTGGCGGGCGCCGCGGATGGCGGGGTGCTCGGTCTGTCCGGCGATGACGGCCGCGTCGAGGTTGCGCGGCAGCAGCCGCTCGATCGTCCGGGCGGGCGTCAGGCGGCCCGGCTGCACGCCGACCTGCTGCATGTAGACGGAACGGGCATTGGCGAGGTCCGACTCGGCGCCCGTCGCCGTGGCGATGGCCGCCTGCAGCGCCGATTCGGCCAGGGCCACGTCGGTGCGCGTCACCTCGCCGACGTTGAAGCGGTCGCGCGTCGCCCGCAGCTGCTCGCGCAGCACCTCGACGTTGCGGCGCCTGAGGTCGAGCACGGCCTGCTCGCGCAGCACGTTCATGTGGGCGGTCGCCGAGGCCAGCAGAACGGTCTGCTCGGTGTTGCGCAGCGTCTCGCGCGCCACCAGCACGTTCTGGTCTGCCTGGCGGACGGAATTGCTGGTCCGGTTGCCGTCGAAGAGCGGCTGGGTCACCGACAGGGTGGCGGCGCGGGGAAGGCTGCGGATGGTCCGGTCGCTGCCGGCGCTGCCGAGATAGGTGGAGGAGCCGACGCTCGATTCGGCCACCTGGCCGGCGGCGGTCACGGTCGCGGTCACCGAGGGCCGATAGCCCGACAGCGCTGCCGGAAGGCCTTCGTTGGCGACGCGGACGCCCGCCCGCGCGGCGTTGAGATCGGGATTGTTGCGGTAGGCCTGGACGAGGGTCTGTTCGATGGACTGCGCGCCTGCGGGCAACGCGGACAGAACGATGGAAGCGAACGCAACGGACACTACCGCCGCGGAGCGCGCACGGGACCTCGTGGCTCCGGTCATGAACAACACCTGCTGTTTGGCGCCACCCCGGAGTGGTCCGCCACGACCCCAAGGCACTGTAAGAATTGGTTAGAGAATTTCGTCTGCGGAGAAAAGCCCCGCAGGCGGTCTAGACCACGCTTCGCGGCCTAGTGGGACAACTCGGCAACACTGGACCGGTGATCAGAACACGAACCCGCGCGGTTTCTCGAAACCGGGAAGAAGGGGAATGGCGGCGTCGAAGGCCGGACGAACGCTGAATTCCTCGCCGAGCCTCGCGTGCACCATGCATTTGGCGGCCCGCCCGGTGCCGACGACCGCCACGAGCCGGCCGCCTTCCTTCAATTGTTCGAGAAGCGCAGGCGGCACGACCTCTGCGGCGCCCTGGAGCAGGATGACGTCGAAAGGCCCCTGGGCGGCCGCGCCGCCGGCGAGCGGCCCCTGCACCAGGGTCACGCCCGAATCGCCCGCGAAGGCCGCCTTTGCCCGCTCCGCGAGGTCGCCGTCCTCCTCGAGCGCCACCACCGAACCGGCGATGCGTCCGAGCACCGCGCTGGAATAGCCGGTGGCGGCGCCGACATCGAGCACGTGGTCGCCAGAGCCGATCCCGGCCGCCTGAATCATGCGCGCGAGGACCACCGGCTCGACGAGATAGCGCGCGCCGCGGCTGCCGCTTTCGCCCTTCACGGCGAGATCGTCGTCGAGATAGGCCAGCGGCCGCAGGGTCTCGGGAACGAAATTCTCCCGCGGCACCGCCATCAGCGCATCGACGATGCGCGTGTCGGTCACGTCGTTCACGCGGATCTGGGTGTCGACCATGGTGCGGCGCGCCCTGGCAAAATCCATCATGGGCTCAATCCCTCGATCGCGGCACCGGGAAGATGCCAGAAAAGGCCGTGTCGTCGCGTCGTCTTTACCGGTGGTGCCGCTCCAAAGGCAAGGCGCCAGCGATCACCCGAGGGTTGTTGCGGGGCCATCGGCACCATGCTAGAGCGGTCGCACTCCGCGCCGGCTGGTCCGGCGAGATCAGGATGGCCTCGTGGCGGAGTGGTTACGCAGAGGACTGCAAATCCTTGCACCCCGGTTCGATTCCGGGCGAGGCCTCCACCTTATCTCCCGTTACCGTCGCTTCGGCTGCATCGCCGCGTTGAGCCTCGGCCATCGCCGGCCGATGGTGATGGTCAGGCGCCTGCGCGAGCGCCGCATGCGGGCGCTGTCCACCGAGAGAATCACGAAGCCGACCGGGAACATCCAGGGCCCGAGGATCGGCAGGAAGCTGAACATGCCCCCGGCGATGAACGACCAGCCGAGCGCGCGGCGACGCAGCGGCGTCCCCGGCAGTCTGTAGCGCCGGCCGAAGACGATCGCCGTCGCGGGCGCCCTGGGCGGCACGGCGGATGCGGGGTGCGGGTCGGTGGGGCCGACAGTGCTCATGGCGCCAGTCATGGGCCCGGCAGCCGGCACGATCAATCGCTCGGACGATCAAAATCACCCCCGGCGACGATTGGCCCTTGGCAATGGCGAAGCACCTGTGTTATTCGCGCCGTTCTCACGACGAGCACGTGATCCTCGGTAGCTCAGTGGTAGAGCAACCGGCTGTTAACCGGTTGGTCGCTGGTTCGAATCCGGCCCGGGGAGCCAATTCGAAGAACCCTGGAACGCCTCCGCGTTCCAGGGTTTTTTCTTGTCGGCCGCGGCGGAGGCGGTGAACCGGCCGGATGGCACGCCCGTAAGCCGCACATGTCGCAAGCGCCCGTCGTCGTCTGGTTTCGTGATGATCTCCGCCTGGCGGACCACCCGGCCCTGTCGCGGGCCGCAGCCTCGGGCGCGCCCGTCGTCTGTCTCTATATCCGCGAGACGCCCTCGCCGGGCCAGCGCCCCATGGGGGCCGCAGCCGGCTGGTGGCTGGCGCAGAGCCTCAGGGCGCTGGACGCCTCCCTTCGCGGGATCGGCAACGGGCTCGTGCTCCGGTCGGGGACGGCCGGGAAGGTCATCGCCGACGTCGTCGCCGCGACCGGGGCCGGCACCGTCCTGTGGAACCGGCGCTACGACGGCGGCGGCATCGCCGTCGACAAGGCGCTGAAGGCGACACTCCGCGCCGACGGCCTGGAGGTGGAAAGCCTGCCCGGCAATCTCCTGCGCGAGCCCTGGGAGGTGAAATCCGCCGCCGGAGACCCGATGAAGGTCTTCTCGCCCTTCTGGCGCGCCCACCAGCGCCTCGGCGACATCCGCGCGCCGCTGCGCGCCCCGCAGGCGCTGGCACACGTCGCTGCGCCCCTCCCCTCGGAGGATCTCGCGTCGTGGGACCTCGAGCCGACGCGGCCGAACTGGGCCAGCGCCTTTCCCGATGCCTGGACCCCCGGCGAAGCGGGTGCGCAGGAGGCCCTGTCCGTCTTCCTGGACCGCGGGATCGCCGGCTATGCCGATGGCCGCGACCATCCGGACAGGCCGTCCACGTCGCGGCTGTCGCCGCACCTGCGCTTCGGCGAGATCTCGCCCGTGCAGATCTGGCACCAGGCGCATATCGCGGCCGGCATGGACCATGGCCGCGACCTCGCCAAGTTCCTCGCCGAGATCGGCTGGCGCGAATTCGCCTACCACCTGCTGTTCCATTGGCCGACGCTCGCGTCGGACAACTTCCAGCCGCGCTTCGACGGCTTTCCCTGGCGCAGCGACACCGCGGCGCTGCGTGCCTGGCAGCGCGGCTTGACGGGCTACCCGCTGGTCGACGCCGGCATGCGCGAGCTCTGGCAGACCGGCTGGATGCACAACCGGGTGCGCATGGTCGTCGCCTCCTTCCTCGTCAAGCACCTGCTGATCGACTGGCGCGAGGGCGAAAGCTGGTTCTGGGACACGCTGGTGGACGCGGACGTCGCCAACAATCCCGCCAGCTGGCAGTGGGTGGCGGGCTCCGGCGCCGACGCCGCCCCCTATTTCCGCATCTTCAATCCCATCCTCCAGGGCGAGAAGTTCGACCCCCGCGGCGACTATGTCAGGCGCTGGGTGCCGGAACTCGCGGACCTGCCCGCGGCGGTCATTCACGCTCCCTGGCAGGCGCCGCCGGCGGTCCTGGCGAAAGCGGGCGTCCGCCTCGGAGACACCTATCCGGCGCCCGTCGTCGACCACGACGCGGCCCGCGAGCGGGCTCTCGCCGCCCTGTCCGAAATCCGCGAAACCTCAGCCGCATGACGGCCTCACCCGCGCCGCATCGCGGCCCGCCGGGAACTCCGGGCGGCATTGAAGGATTTGTCGAATTGCCTAGTCTGTCCCCGGCACCAGAAACTGTCGTCGACGGCGGATGTCCGTCTCGGGTCCACCACCCGGCCCGGAACGGTTCGCCGCACCGCCGGTTTCGAGAGCCCAGAGTCATTCCGGAACAACGGAAGGCGACGTTCCAATGAGCATGACCAGCAACCCTGCCCCCGGTCTCGCCGACACGATCGAGGTCACCCGGGAGAGCCTGCGCCGCGCCACCGCGGGCCTGCCCTCGATCATGCGCCTGGCCCTCGGCTACCCGCTCAAGATCCGCTACGGCCAGTTGACCCTCAGGCTTCCCGACGGCCGCCGGCTGCTTTTCCGCGGCGCCGAGCCCGGCCCCAGCGCCGAGATGGTCGTCAACGACCTCAAGTTCGCCCGCCGCCTGATCCTCGACGGCGACGTCGGCTTCGCGGAGGCCTATATCCGCGGCGAATGGGACACGCCCGACCTCTCGGGCTTCCTGCACTTCTTCGCCTTCAACATGGAGGCGGTGCGCAACCTCACCCGCTTCAACCCCGTAGCGCGCCTGATGCAGCGCTACCGCCACTGGCGCAACCGCAACACCCGCACCCAGGCGCGCCGCAACATCGCCGCCCACTACGACCTCGGCAACGCCTTCTACCGGCAGTGGCTCGACCCCTCCATGACCTATTCCTCCGGCCTCTTCGCCCGGGGTGACGAGACCCTGCACGAGGCCCAGCTCGCGAAATACCGCCGTCTGGCGCGCCAGCTGAAGCTGAACCCGGGCGACGAGGTGCTCGAGATCGGCTGCGGCTGGGGTGGCTTCGCCGAAGTCGCCGCCCGCGAATTCGGAGCCCGCGTCACCGGCCTCACCCTGTCTCAGGAGCAGTTCGAGCACGCCACGCGCCGGATGGCCGAGGCGGGTCTCGCCGACCGGGTGACGATCAAGCTGCAGGACTACCGCGACGAGCGCGGCCGGTACGACGCGGTGGCCTCCATCGAGATGTTCGAGGCCGTCGGCAAGGAATATTGGCAGACCTATTTCGACCGCGTCGCCGCTTGCCTGAAGCCGGGCGGGCGCGCCGGGTTGCAGGTCATCACCATCGACGAGGCCTATTTCAGCGACTACGTGCGCGAGATCGACTTCATCCGCGCCTACATCTTCCCCGGCGGCATGCTGCCGACCCCGACCCACATGCGCGACCTGCCGCACCGCGCCGGCCTCGCCGTCGAGGACGAACTGGGCTTCGGACAGGATTACGCCCGCACGCTCCACGCCTGGGCCGACGACTTCACCGCCGCCTGGGGCAGCCTCGCCCCTCTCGGTTTCGACGAGCGCTTCCGCCGCATGTGGCTCTACTACCTCTGCTACTGCGAGGCCGGTTTCCGCACCGGCGGCATCGACGTGCGACAGATGGTCTATCGCCGGCTGTAATGGCCCGAAGGGCGCCGTGCCGCGGGGTTGAGCCATGCACGGCGCTCGGCTAGCGTCCCGGGCCTGAGCGGAGCCTTCGCATGTCCCCGAGAGCCAACGTGGTCGACGCCATCGGCAACACCCCCCTCATCCGCCTGGCGCGGGCGAGCGAGGCGACCGGCTGCACCATCCTCGGCAAGGCGGAGTTCATGAACCCCGGCCAGTCCGTCAAGGACAGGGCGGCGCTCTATCTCGTGCGCGACGCCATGGCCAAGGGGCTCGTGCGGCCGGGCGGCACCATCGTCGAAGGCACGGCGGGCAATACCGGCATCGGCCTCGCCATGGTCGGCCGGGCCCTCGGCCTCGACTGCGTCATCGTCATCCCCGAGACCCAGTCGCAGGAGAAGAAGGACACGCTGCGCCAGCTCGGCGCCCGCCTCATGGAGGTGCCGGCCGTGCCCTATGCCAATCCGAACAACTTCGTGAAGGTCTCGGGCCGGGTCGCCGAACGTCTGGCGCGCGAGAACCCGAACGGCGCCTTCTGGGCGAACCAGTTCGACAACGTCGCCAATCGCCAGGCCCATGTGGAGACGACGGGCCCGGAAATCTGGCGCGACACCGACGGCCGGATCGACGGCTTCATCTGCGCCGTCGGGTCCGGCGGCACGCTCGCCGGCACGGCCATGGCGCTGAAGGAGCGGTCCTCGTCCGTGACCATAGGCTGCGCCGATCCGATGGGCGCCGCCATGTATTCCTGGTTCACCAGCGGCGAGCTGAAGGCCAGCGGCTCGTCCATCGCCGAGGGAATCGGTCAGGGCCGGGTGACGGCGAACATCGCCGGCGCGCCCGTCGACGTCGCCTTCCAGGTGCCAGACGAGGAGGCCATGCCCGTGATGTTCGACCTCCTGGAGCATGAGGGCCTCTGCGTCGGCCCCTCCTCCGGCGTGAACGTCGCCGGCGCCATCCGCCTCGCCCGTCAGATGGGACCCGGCCATACCATCGTGACCATTCTGTGCGACTACGGCTTCCGCTATGCCTCGAAGATCTACGATCCGGCCTTCCTGCGCAGCAAGGGGCTGGCCGTTCCGCCGCTGCTCGAACAGCCGGCCTTGCCCCTGACGGACCTCCTGCCGGTGACCTGATGCCGACCCATTTCCTCTTTCGCGACGACGCCTACCTCGCCGAATGCGAGGCGGTGGTCACCGCCGTTACCGAGAAGAACGGCGCCCTCGGCGTCGAGCTCGACCGCACCGTCTTCTATCCGACGGGCGGCGGGCAGCCCGGCGATGCCGGCTGGCTCAAGGTCGACATGGCGAAACCAAGAGCGACGTCGTCCACATCCTCGCGCCTGGAACGCAGGCTCCTGCGGTCGGAACGCGGGTCGTCGCCCGCATCGACTGGCCGCAGCGCCATCAGCGGATGCGGATGCACACCGGCCTGCATCTCCTCTCCGTCGTTCTTCCCTATCCCGTTACCGGCGGGTCGATCGGCGCGGAGGAGAGCCGGCTCGACTTCGACATCCCGGAATCCGGCCTCGACCGCGACGTCGTGACCGAGAAGCTCAACGCCCTCATCGGCCAGGACGCGGCGGTCACCGACCGCTGGATCACCGATGCCGAGCTCGAGGCCAACCCCGGCCTCGTCAAGACCATGGCGGTGAAACCGCCCATGGGGTCGGGCAAGGTGCGGCTGGTGGAGATCGCCGGCCTCGACCTGCAGCCCTGCGGCGGCACCCATGTGCGCCGCACCGGCGAGATCGGCCGCCTGGCCGTGTCCGCCATCGAGAAAAAAGGCAAGCAGAACCGGCGCGTCCGCGTCGTGTTCGCGTGAGGAGACGACACCCGTGACCACCCTACCCTCGCCCTGGCTGCGATCGACCGACTGGCTCGCCGACCATCTCGGCTATCCCGACCTCGTGATCCTCGACGGCTCCTATTTCCTGCCGACCATGAAGCGGGATGCGGACGCCGAATTCCTGGAGGCGCACATCCCCGGCGCGCAGCGCTTCGACATCGACGTCGTCAAGGATCCCGATTCCGACCTGCCCCACATGATGCCCTCGGCGACGGTCTTCTCTGCCGCCTGCCGCAAGCTCGGCATCGGCGACGGCAAGTCCATTCTCGTCTACGATTCCCTCGGCCTGTTCTCGGCGCCCCGCGTCTGGTGGATGTGCCGCAGCTTCGGCATCGAGCGCGTCTTCATCCTCGACGGCGGCCTGCCGAAATGGGTGGCCGAGGGCCGCGAGGTGGAGACGGGGCCGGCCCGCCCGCGCGAGGCGCGTCACCTCACCGCCCGGCAGAACCACGGCGCGGTGGCCGATCTCGGCGACGTCAAGAAGGCCCTGGCGAGCGGCAAGGTGCAGGTGGTGGACGCGCGCTCCGCCGAGCGCTTCCGCGGCGAGGCGCCGGAGCCGCGCGCAGGCCTCCGGAGCGGCCACATGCCCGGCTCCTTCAACGTCCCGTCCTCCGCCCTCGTCGAGGACGGACGCCTCGTGTCCCAGGAGCGCATCCGCGCCGCCTTCAGCGCCGCGGGCGTCGACCTCGACAAGCCGGTCATCACCAGCTGCGGGTCCGGTGTCTCCGCCGGCATCCTCTGGCTCGGTCTCGACGCCCTCGGCAAGCAGCCGGCCGGCCTCTATGACGGCTCGTGGAGCGAATGGGGTGCCCGCGACGACTGCCCGGTGGCTACCGGGCCGGGCAGGTGAGCTGAAGGGTTCCGGTTCTCAAGCGACCAGCGTCACGAGCGACAGCCCGAAGGCGCACAGGCAGACGACGACGCGCGCGCGGTGCCAGGCCGCCCAGCGCGCGAGGGCGGCCGGCAAGTCCCCGGCCGGCACCGCATGCCGGATGAATGCGTCGTTCGCCGCCTTGAAGAACGCGAAATAGATGCCGACCAGACTGCAGGCCAGCACCGCCGCCCCGATAGCCGAGAGGCCGCGGGGCGCGAGGCTGCCGGACTGAAGAACGGCCTGGATGGCCGCCAGAACGGCTGCCGGCGGCGCCGCGACCGTCAGCGGCGTGAAGAACCTGTAGAGAAGCGGTCCGAAGGTCGGGTGCAACGCAAAGAAGGTCTCGGCCGGCAGCGTGCGCCAGTAGGGCACCAGCAGCCGGTCCTCGGCCAGCAGGGCCCCGGCAAGAAGTCCGAGGCTCGCAGCCGCCACGAGCGGCAACACATGAGCTGCCAGCCCCGTCAAAGATGCCCCTCCGGCGCGTCGCCGATCAGTGCAGGATCTGGCTGAGGAAGAGCTTGGTGCGCTCGTGCTGCGGGTTCGAGAAGAAGGCCGCCGGCTCGTTCATCTCGATGATCTGCCCGTAGTCCATGAAGATGACCCGGTTCGCCACCTGCCGGGCGAAGCCCATCTCGTGGGTGACGCAGAGCATGGTCATGCCCTCTTCGGCGAGGCCCACCATCGTGTCCAGCACCTCCTTGACCATTTCCGGGTCGAGGGCCGAGGTCGGCTCGTCGAACAGCATGATCTTCGGGCTCATGCACAGCGCCCGCGCGATGGCGACGCGCTGCTGCTGGCCGCCCGAGAGCTGGCCCGGATATTTCAGCGCCTGCTCGGGGATGCGCACCCGCTTGAGGTAGTGCATGGCCACCTCCTCGGCGTCCTTCTTGGGCATCTTCTTCACCCAGATCGGCGCCAGCGTGCAGTTCTCGAGGATGGTGAGGTGGGGAAAGAGGTTGAAGTGCTGGAACACCATGCCGACCTCGCGGCGGATCTCGTCGATCTTCTTCAGGTCGTTGGTCAGCTCGATCCCGTCCACGACGATCTTGCCCTGCTGGTGCTCCTCCAGCCGGTTGATGCAGCGGATCATGGTCGACTTGCCCGAGCCCGAGGGGCCGCAGATGACGATGCGTTCGCCGCGGTGGACGGTGAGGTTGATGTCCTTCAGCACGTGGAACTCGCCGTACCACTTGTGCATGCCTGTGATGGAGACGGCGACCTCGTTGGTCGTGGTCGGCATCTTCGCGATGGAAGAACTGGCCATGCGGAACTCCTGAAATCCAGTCTGGCGGAGGGCCGCTCTTAGCGGCGGCGTCCGGTGTTGAGGCGGTTCTCGACGAAGATCGAGTAGCGGGACATGAAGTAGCAGAACGCGAAGTAGATGATCCCCGCGAAGGCGAAGCCGGTGTAGAGCGTGACGGGGCTCGCCCATTGCGGGTCGGTGAAGCCCGCGCGGATGCCGCCGAGAAGATCGAAGATCGCCACGATGGAGACCAGCGTCGTGTCCTTGAACAGGCCGATGAAGGCGTTGACGATTCCCGGGATCACCAGTTTCAGCGCCTGCGGCATGACGATGAGGCTCATCATCCGCGGATAGTTGAGGCCCAGCGCCATGGCGCCCTCGAACTGGCCCTTGGGGATCGCCTGCAGGCCGCCGCGGATCGTCTCGGCCATGTAGGCGCCGGAGAAGATCGACACGCCGACCAGCACGCGCACCATGGCGTCGGGCGACCGTTCGAGGAAGAGCGGCAGCATGTAGGTGGCGAAGAACAGCACGGTGATCAGCGGCACGCCGCGCACCAGCTCGATCACCGCCACCGACAGGAGGCGGATGATCGGCATCTTCGAGCGCCGGCCGAGCGCCAGCGCGACGCCGATGGGCAGCGCCGCGACGATGCCGGTCGTCGCCACGACGAGGGTGACCAGGAGGCCACCCCACTGCCGCGTCTCGACCACCGGCAGCCGCGGCGCGTCGAGGAGGCCGGTGCGGACCAGCAGCAGGAGCAGGATGCCGACCACGATGGCCGCGCCGCCCGCCTGCAGGAACAGGAGGTTGGGCGGGCCCTCCACCCGGCTCATCAGATAGCCGACCACGAGGGTGATGCCGCCGAGGATCGCCAGCCAGCCGATGACGCTCAGCCACGGATTGATGATCGACCCGCCGTAGAGGAGGTTGAAGGCGAGGATCGGGAAGGCGCCGAAGAACAGCACCGCGTTGAGCGGCTTCTGCGGCACGGCCGGAATGAGCAGCGGCACCAGCAGCGCCACGGCGACGCCATAGGTCAGGTTGACCCGCCAGCGCTCGTCGACGGGATAGAACCCGTACATGAACTGGCCGAACTTCGCCCAGACGAAGGGCCAGCAGGCCCCCACCGACCGGCCGACCTTGTCGTCGAGGCAGGCGTCGCGGTCGGCGCCGGTCCACACCGCGCGGATGACGGTGAAGTCGATGAAGGTCCAGAGCAGCGTCACCGCGATATAGGCGCCGACCACGGTCAGCAGCGCCTGGAGGGGGCTGGACAGGAGGTTGGCGCGCACCCAGCCCCACGGGCCGACGAGGCTCGCCGGCGGCGGCAGGGGCTGCAGCAGTTCCGAACGGGTGAAGGAGGTGGTCATCGCCGCGCCCTCACCGCTCGACCAGCGCGATGCGCTGGTTGTACCAGTTCATGAAGATGGACGTGATGATCGAGATCGTCAGGTAGCAGCCCATCCACATGGCGATGATCTCGATCGCCTGGCCCGTCTGGTTGAGGATCGTGCCGCCGACCGACACCATGTCCGGATAGCCGATGCCGACGGCCAGCGACGAGTTCTTGGCGAGGTTCAGGTACTGGCTGGTGAGCGGCGGGATGATCACCCGCAGCGCCTGGGGAACGACGATCAGGTTGAGGATCCGGCCCTCGGCAAGCCCGAGCGAGCGGCCCGCCTCGGTCTGCCCGTAGCTGACCGCCTGGATGCCGGCGCGCACGATCTCGCCGATGAAGGCGGCGGTGTAGGCGACCAGTGCCAGGGTGAGGGCGACGAACTCCGGAATCAGCGTCATGCCGCCGGTGAGGTTGAAGCGGCCCTGCTGGGCATAGTCGAAGGAGATCGGCATCCCGCTGAGGAAATAGGCGAGGATCGGCAGGCCGATGATGAGGCCCGCCATGCTCGCCGCTACCGGGAACTGCTCGCCGGTCGCCGCCTGCCGCTTGTAGGCCCAGGAGCGCACGAGGAAGGCGACGACGATGCCGACGACGAGAGCGATGCCGATGGCGCCCGATCCCGCCTCGAAGATCGGCCGCGGCACGGTGATGCCGCGCTGGTTGGCGAAGAACAGGCCGAACAGCGAATGGGAATTGCGCGGTGTCGGCATGGAGGCGAGCACGGCGAGATACCAGAAGAGGATCTGGAACAGCAGCGGCAGGTTCCGGATCACCTCGACGTACCAGTAGGCGATCTTCGAGATCACCCAGTTGGGCGAGAGCCGCGCCACGCCGACGACGAAGCCGAGCAGGGTCGCGAAGAAGATGCCGACGACGGCCACGAGGAGGGTGTTCAGCAGACCGATGAGGAAGGCCCGCCCGTAGGACATCGATTCGGCCCAGGCGATCGGCGTCTGCGAGATGCCGAAGCCCGCCGTCTGCTCGAGGAAGCCGAAGCCGCCGGCGATGTTCTGGTTGCGCAGGTTGGTCACCGCGTTGGTGACCGCCGTGAAGATCACGAAGACGAGGAGCGCCAGGGCCAGTCCCTGGAAGATCAGACTCCGCGTCTTCGGATCATTGAAGAACGCCACTTTGGGCGCACTTGTCGCGCGAGCCGGCAACGTGCCGTCCGTCATATCCGCCATCCCCTGCTCTGGCCCGGCGAGTGCCTCCTCGATGGAAGGCGGTTGTCTTCGCCGGAATACCGTCCCGGATCGTGGACCCGGGACGATGATCGTGTCTAGTCGCTCAGCGCCGATATTTTAAGCGCGCTCAGCGGATGGGCGGAGCGTACTGCAGGCCGCCCTTCGTCCACAGGGCGTTCAGGCCGCGCGAGATGCCGAGGCGGGTCGAGGGGCCGACGTTGCGGTCGAAGGCCTCGGCATAGTTGCCGACGTGGCGGACGATGCGGACCACCCAGTCCTTGGTCAGACCGAGGGCCTCGCCGCCATTGCCCTCGACGCCGAGCACGCGCCGGATCTCGGGGTTGGTCGACTGCAGCATCTGGTCGAGATTGGCCTTGGTGATGTTGAGCTCCTCGGCCGTGATCATGGCGTAGTGGACCCATTTCACGACGTCGAGCCACTGGTCGTCACCGTGACGGACCACCGGACCGAGCGGCTCCTTGGAGATGATCTCCGGCAGAACCACGTGATCGTCGGGCTTGGCGAGCTTCACGCGCTCGGCATAGAGGCCCGAGGCGTCGGTCGTGAAGACGTCGCAGCGCCCGGAATCATAGGCCTTGATCGTCTCGTCGGCGCTGGCGAACACCACCGGCTCGTACTTCAGGTTGTTGGCCCGGAAGAAGTCGGCGACGTTGAGCTCGGTGGTGGTGCCCGTCTGCACGCAGACGGAGGCGCCGGAGAGCTCGCGGGCGCTCTTCACGTTGAGCGACTTGCGGACCATGAAGCCCTGGCCGTCGTAGTAGTTGATGCCGGCGAAGTTCAGGCCGAGCGAGGTGTCGCGCTGCAGCGTCCAGGTGGTGTTGCGCGACAGCACGTCGATCTCGCCGGACTGCAGGGCCGTGAAGCGATCCTTGGCCGAGAGGGGCGAGAAGCGCACCTTGGTCGGGTCGTTGAAGATGGCGGCGGCGAGAGCGCGGCAGAGGTCGACGTCGAGGCCGGTCCAGTTGCCGGCGCTGTCCGGCATGGAGAAGCCGGCGAGACCCTGGGTCACGCCGCACTGGACGAAGCCCTTGTTCTGGATGTTGCGGAGCGTCGAGGGCGCCTGAGCCAGCGCAGCCGTGGCGCCGAGGCCGAGCGCGGCCCCGAGCGCGAGCGTTGAGACGATACGTTTCATGGTGGCAGCCTTTCCCACTCTGAATGTGGATTGTTTGTTGTCTTTGCGGGCGCCTGGAAGGCACCGTCGTCGAGGACATTCATCCCGAAGACCCCGCATTTCTGCATCTCAGGCCATCTCGCCTGCGGGGTCAAGGGCTTGACGGCAGACCATTTCGCCGCGGAAATGGCCCCGCCCCCGCCGGGGGAGAATCTTCCCTCCTGACGACTTTCCCAACAATTCGAGGCAGGTATGGCTGGCTCTTCCGATTCCAAGCGCCTGTCCGAGCGCACGCGACTCGTCCTCGGCGGCCGCAAGCCGGCCGAGCAGTTCGGCTTCGTCAATACGCCGATCTACAGGGGCTCGACCGTCCTCTACCCGACCTACGAGGAGTTGAAGGCCCGCCGCCAGAAATACGTTTACGGGACCAAGGGGACGCCGACGACGCGCGCTCTCGAGGAGGCCTGGACGGACCTTTCGGGCGCAGCCGGCACGGTGCTGGTGCCCTCCGGTCTCGCCGCCATCGCGATCGCCCTCCAGTCCTGCCTGAAGGCCGGCGACCACATGCTGGTCACCGATTCCGTCTATCGCCCGACCCGGCAATATGCCGACGGCCTCCTGAAGCGCTTCGGCGTCGAGACGACCTATTACGACCCGCTGATCGGGGCCGGGATCGCCGACCTGATGCGGCCCAACACCACAGTGGTCTTCACCGAGGCCCCGGGATCCCAGTCCTTCGAGATGCAGGACATCCCGGCCATTGCCGCCGCTGCCCATGCCAAGGGCGCGCTGGTGGTGATGGACAACACCTGGGCGACGCCCCTCTATTTCCCGCCCCACGAGCGCGGCGCCGACATCGCCATCGAGGCCGGCACCAAATATCTCGGCGGCCATTCCGACCTTCTCATGGGCCTCGTCACCGCCAACGAGCGCGCATGGCCGGCGCTGAAGGAGACGGCCGAGCTGACCGCGGTCGGCGCCGGGCCGGAGGATTGTTTCCTCGCCCTGCGCGGCCTGCGCACCATGAAGCTGCGCCTCGACGAGGCGAACCGCCAGGGCATGGCCATGGCGGAATGGCTGTCGCAGCGCCCCGAGGTGAAGACGGTGCTGCACCCCGCCTTCCCCTCCCATCCCGGCCACGCCATCTGGAAGCGCGACTTCAAGGGCGCATCCGGCCTCTTCTCGGTCATCCTCCACCCGCTCACCGAACGGCAGATCGGCGCCTTCCTCGACGGGCTCGAACTGTTCGGAATGGGCTATTCGTGGGGCGGCTACGAGAGCCTCGTCGTGCCCTTCGACTGCGCGCCCTACCGCACGGCGACCACGTGGAATCCAGGCGGCACGGCGCTGCGCTTCCAGATCGGGCTCGAGGACGTCGCCGACCTGCAGGCCGACCTCGCCGCCGGCTTCGAGCGCGTCAAGGCGGCCGGCTGACCTCAGCCGGCGAGGCGCCGGACCATCCGGCCGAGCGCCTGCCGCACCCGCCGCACCGGCATGGGGAAAGGCCGGCGCGACGGTCCCGGCGTGAAGACGAGGGCCCGGCGCGCGAACCAGTCGCGCGTCATCAGCGTGAACCAGGCACCCCACAGCGATCCGACCACGATGTCGGTGAAATAGTGCGCGTCGACCGCGATGCGGCTGAAGGCGACCACAGCCGCCGCGGCGATGAAGGCCGTCCGCCAGCGCGGAAACAGCGCGGCGAAGGCGACCCCGATGGCGAAGGCCGTCTGCGAATGGCCCGAGGGAAAGCTCGCATAGGACGACGCCCAGCTCGGGAACTGGAAGTGCAGCGCGCCGAACTCCTCGAAATAGCGGGGCCGGCCACGGGCGATGATGCGCTTGACGATGGTGATGATCAGGCCCGAACCGCCGACGGCGATGAACACGAAGGCGAGCCTGGCGGCGAGCGCCAGCATCACCTTGTCGGCGAATCCGCGCACCGGACGTACCACCGTGAAGATGACGAGGATGGCGACGCCGCTCGGAATCAGCACCCAGGCGGACTTGCCGACGTCGGTCACAGCCTCCCAGATGATGGCGCTGGTTCCCGACGTGTAGGCCCTGACGCCTTGGAAGATCGGGTCGAGATAGGCCATGCCGGCAAGGATCAGCGCCAGCGCCAGCAGGGCGGCGCAGAAGCGCTCGGCGCCGCTGTCGAAGAGGCGAAGCGCCGGCGACGCGCCGGGCCGCACCGGGCGGAACAGGCGCTGCAGCGCCCCGGCGAAGGTCTCGCCGAGATGGCCGAGGATGCGCCGCGGTCCGCGGCCGGCCTGCGGGGCGGCGTCAGTGGCGGGCTGGAGCGGGCTCGACGGGGTCATGGTGACGGTTTAGGCCATTCGCGACCGCGGGTCACGACCTCGCCGGCGGCAGATTCGCGCAGTTGAGGGATGACGGGACGCGCCCTTGCCGTTATGGAGGCGCCTTCCCCTGAACGCGTTTCTGGTCATGCTCGGTTATCTCGCCCTCGCCGGCTTCATCGCCACCATCCCCGCGGCCAACTGGCTCATCGCCAATGCCGGCACGGTCTGCGTGCCGAACGGCCCCTGCCTCATCCCGGTCGGCTTCGGGCTGATGGCGCCGAGCGGCGTGCTGATGATCGGCCTCGCCCTGGTGTTGCGCGACCTCGTGCAGCGCCGGCTCGGCGTGCTGTGGTCGCTCGGCGGCATCGTCGCCGGTGCCGCCCTGTCCTGGGCGGTGGCGGCCCCTGCCCTGGCGCTTGCCTCCGCCGCCGCCTTCCTGTTCTCGGAGCTGGCGGACACCGCGGTCTATACGCCGCTGGCGAAGAAGCGCCTCATCGCCGCCGTCTGGGCCTCGAGCCTCGTCGGCACGGTCATCGATTCCACCCTCTTCCTGTGGCTCGCCTTCGGGTCCGTGAGCCTCCTGCCCGGTCTCGTCCTCGGCAAGATCTGGATGGTGGCGGCGGCGACCCTCGCGCTGTGGATCATGCGCCGCCGCGATCCCGACGCCTTCGCCGCACGCTGACCCCCCCTCTTCCGCACGGCCGAATTGACGGCGGCGCCCGGCGGCAGGCCCGATGGCGCTTGCCCAGCCGCGCGAGGAAGCCCCATGTCGACCCTCTTCGATCTCTCCGGCCGCGTCGCCGTCGTCACCGGCGGCAATGGCGGCATCGGTCTCGGCATGGCAGAGGCGCTGGCCGGCAGCGGCTGCGCCGTGTCGATCTGGGGACGCAACGCGGAGAAGAACGAGGCGGCGGTCGCCCGGCTGAAGGCGACCGGCGGCCAGGTCTCCGCCCGCTTCTGCGACGTCACAGACCGCGCCTCCGTCGAGGAGGCCTTCGCCGCGACCCTCGCGGAATTCGGCCGGGTCGACGGCCTCTTCGCCAATGCCGGGATCACCGGCCGGACCAAGGGCCCCTTCATCGACCGCGACATCGACGACTGGCGCCGCGTCATGACGGCCAATGTCGAGGGGGTCGCCCACTGCTTCCAGCTCGCAGCCCGCCACATGGTGGAGCGCGCCAAGGCCGGCGACCCCTACGGCCGTCTGGTGGCAACCTCCTCCGTCGCCTCCATCGAGGGCGCCGCGCAGAACGAACACTACGGGGCCTCCAAGGGCGCGGTGAATTCCTTCGTCCGCGCCGTGGCGGTGGACCTCGCGCGCCACGGCGTCACCGTCAACACGGTGCTCCCCGGCTGGATCGAGACCGACATGACGGCGAACGCCTTCGCCGACGAGCGCTTCGTCAAGGCCGTGTCGCCGCGCATCCCCGTCCGCCGCTTCGGCACACCGGCCGACTTCGGCGGCATCGCCGTCTTCCTGATGAGCCGCGCCTCGTCCTACGTCACCGGCCAGACCCTGGTGGTCGACGGTGGCTACAGCATCTTCTAGCCGGCTCGCCCCGCGGCTGCGATCGGCCGGACCGCAGCCGGTGCGATGGCCATCCAGGAGCGGCGAGCCCCCTCGACCCGCCTACGGTTGGAGACCGTGAGCTGGTATGCGGGCATCGTCGCCGACACGGTGGGCTGAACCGGTCGGCCACCAGCCGCGTTTCTATAGGGGGGATGGCGGTCGCCGCCATCCGCCCGCTTCCACGCAAAGGATCAGACCCATGCGCATCGCCATCGCCGCGCTCCTCGCCTCGGCCACCATGCTCTCCCCGCTGATGGCCCAGGCCCCGACCCCTCCGGCGGCTGCACCGGCCGCACCCGCCGCGGCTCCTGCCGCGGGCGATGCGGCGGCCGGCGAACGGGTCTTCGCCCAGTGCCGCGCCTGCCACCAGGTGGGCGAGACCGCCCGCAATCTCGTCGGCCCCAACCTGAACGGCCTGTTCGGCCGCCAGGCCGGCAGCGTGGCGGGCTTCAACTATTCCCCGGCCTTCAAGACCCCTGCGGTTGCGGAGAAGGTCTGGTCGCCGGAGAATTTCGCGGTCTACATCCGCAATCCCCGCGAGGTGACGCCGGGCACGCGGATGGTCTTCGCCGGTATCCGCAGCGAGAACCAGATCGCCGACCTCGTCGCCTACCTCCGCCAGTTCGCCGCCGACGGCAAGCGCACCCAGTAAGGCCCGTCGGGCCCGCTCCCTGGCCGGGGGCGGGCCCGCCAGCAAGGCTCGCCGCCGCGACACTTCCTCCCTTCCCGGCCCGTCCCCAGCCTTGAACCCCCGGGCGAAGTCCGGTCTACTGCCCGCCGGAAGGAAATGCCGGACCGCCGAACAGCGCCGATAGAGCGCGATGGAGGGCCGCACAGGAGGAAGACCCATGACCAAGACGCTCTGGACGCCGTCGCGGCGCCGCTTCATCACGTCCTCGTCCGCCGCCGCCCTCGCCGGCCTCGCCGCGCCGGGCCTCGCCCAGTCGCGATTTCCCAACCGCCCGGTGACCCTCATCGTGCCCTGGACCGCCGGCGGCTCCACCGACATGGGCTTCCGGGCGCTGGCCGAAGCCACGCAGAAACACCTCGGCGAACGCATCGTCGTCGAGAACAAGCCCGGCGCTGGCGGCACGCTCGGACCCGCCCAGATGGCGGCGAGCGCGCGTCCCGACGGCTACACCCTCGCGCAGATGCCGATCACCATGTTCCGCCTGCCGCACATGACGCGGGTGGCCTTCAATCCGCTGACCGACTTCAGCTACGTCGTGCACGTGGCGGGATACTGCTTCGGCACCACGGTGCGCGCCGACAGCCCGCACAAGACCATGAAGGACCTGATCGAATTCGCCCGCGCGAACCCTGACAAGGTCACCTACGGGACCCCGGGCGCCGGCACCTCGCTGCACATCACCATGATGGATATCGCCGCGCGCGAGAACATCAAGTGGACGCACGTCCCCTTCCGCGGCGCCTCTGAGACCAATGCCGCCGTGCTCGGCGGCCACGTGACGGCACAGGCCGATTCCAGCGGCTGGGCGCCCCTCGTCAATGCCGGCCAGCTCCGCCTCCTCGCCACCTGGGGCAAGAAGCGCACGAAGACCTGGTCGAGCGTGCCCACCCTGCAGGAGAGCGGCATCGACATTGTCTCGAACTCGCCCTTCGGCATTGCCGGCCCCAAGGGCATGGATCCGGGCATCGTCAAGGTGCTGCACGACGCCTTCAAGAAGGGCATCGAGGAGCCGGACCACATGCGCGTCATGGACCAGCTCGACCAGGAGGTCGACTACATGGACACGCAGTCCTACGAGGCCTTCGTCAAGACAATGTACGAGGACATGCGCCAGCAGGTGGAACGCCTCGGCCTGCGCCGCAGCTGACCGCCCGGACGCCCCCGACATGCGCATTCCCGATCTCGTGGCCGCCGTGGCCATCGCCGGCCTCGGCGCCTTTCTCGTGCGGGAAGGCCGTGAGCTCGGCCTCGGCGAACCCACCGAGCCGGGCTCCGGCTTCATGTTCTGGTGGATCGGCGCCGCCATGATCCTCGCCGGCGGCGCGCTGGGCGTCACCGGCCTCCTCGCCCCGGCCGGCCGCCAGCCTGCCGACATGCCGCCGGCCGGCGGACCGCTGGCGCAGCCGCTGATCGGCATCGTCGCGCTCGTCGGCTATGCGCTGGCGCTCCAGCCTCTCGGCTTCATCCCCACCTCGGCGGCGCTGCTCGCCGGCCTCTTCACCTTCGTCGGCCGCTATCGCTGGCACGTCTCGATTCCCATGGGCGTCGCCGGCGCCTTCCTCTGCTGGTTCCTCTTCGCCAGGCTCCTCGGCAGCAACCTGCCCGCCGGGATCCTCGTCAACACCATGTTCGGGAACTGACCGATGGAGCTTCTCGGTCAACTCGGCACGGGCTTCGCGGTCGCGCTTTCGCCCGACAACCTTCTCTACTGCTTCGTCGGTGTGCTGATCGGCACGCTGGTCGGCGTGCTGCCGGGCATCGGGCCGATCGCCGCCATGTCGCTGCTGCTGCCGGCGACCTTCGCCATTCCCCCGACCGGCGCCGTCATCATGCTCGCCGGCATCTACTACGGGTCCATGTACGGCGGCTCGACCACGTCCATCCTCGTGCGGATCCCCGGCGAGGCCGCCTCCGTCGTCACTTGCCTCGACGGCCACGAGATGGCGAAGCAGGGCCGCGCCGGCGCGGCGCTCTTCGTCGCCGCCATCGGCTCGTTCTTCGCCGGAACCGTGGCCCTCGTCGGCCTCATCCTCGTCGCGCCGCTGATGATCACCGTCGCGCTGGCCTTCGGTCCGGCCGAGTATTGCGCGCTGATGCTGCTCGGCCTCTGCCTCATCGCGTACCTATCCCAGGCCTCCGTCATCAAGTCGCTGGTCATGGCCGGCATCGGCCTCGTGCTGGGGCTCGTCGGCATCGATTCCATCAACGCCCTCCCCCGCCTCACCTTCGACCGGCTGGAACTCCTCGACGGCATCGGCCTGGTGCCCGTCGTCATGGGCCTCTTCGGCGTCGCGGAGATCTTCAAGAACCTCGAGCAGGGCACCGACCGCACCGTGGTCGAGAGCAAGGTGGGACGGCTCTGGCTGACCTCCACCGACTGGATCCAGTCGCGCTGGGCCATCGTGCGCGGCACCGCGCTCGGCTTCGTGCTGGGCATCCTGCCCGGCGGCGGCGCCGTCATCTCCTCCTTCGTCTCCTATGCCATGGAGCGTCGGCTGTCGAAGACGCCCGAGCGCTTCGGCAAGGGCGCCATCGAGGGCGTCGCGGGACCGGAAGCCGCCAACAACGCCGCCGCCGGCTCGGCCTTCATCCCGCTGATGACCCTCGGCATTCCGCCCAACGCCGTCCTCGCCCTGCTGCTGGGCGCGCTGATCATCCACAACGTGCCCGTCGGCCCGACCATGATCACCCAGCGGCCGGACCTCTTCTGGGGCGTCGTCGCCTCCATGTATGTCGGCAACGTCATGCTGCTGGTGCTGAACCTGCCGCTGATCGGGCTGTGGGTGAAATGCCTCCAGGTGCCCTACGGCATCCTCTTTCCGCTCATCCTGCTGTTCTGCTGCATCGGCGTCTATGCCACCTCGGGCCAGATCTTCGACCTCTATGTGATGATCGCCTTCGGCATCGGCGGCTGGCTGGTGGCGCGCTGGGGCTACGAGCCGGCGCCCCTCGTCCTCGGTTTCGTGCTGGGGCCCATGTTCGAGAACAACCTGCGCAAGGCGCTGATCCTGTCGCGCGGCAGCTGGATGACCTTCATCGAGCGGCCGATCTCCGCCTTCTTCGTCCTCGCCTCCGCGATCATCCTGGCGACGGCGCTGGTTCCCTGGATCAACGCCAAGCGCAAGGAAATCGCCGTCGAGGGGTGAGGCGGCGTACCCGGCGCGCCCCTCCTCGCCCCCGGTGGGCGCTTGCCAAGCGCGGTGATTGTCCCCACAAGAGCCCCATTGAGCGGGGCTCCATGGGTGTTTTGAGAAGTTCTTTCGTGCGGACGACCGCGCTGATGCTGGCCGCCGGCATCACGGTTCTCGTCCTCATCGTCGCGGCCTCCCTGTGGCTCACCGCCCGCTCGCAACAGCATTTCGGCGAGGTCGTCTCCTCGCGCGCCATTCGCAGCGCGACCGCCGACATGCTCTCGCTCATGCAGGACGCCGAGACCGGCCAGCGCGGCTTCCTCATCACCCGCGATCCGGTCTTCCTGCGGCCCTACCGCAATGCCGTCGACAATTTCGAGGCGCGGCTCGGCGCTTTCCGGCAGGCGATCGCCGACGAGGCAGCCCTGGCCGATCTGTCGACGCGCCTCACCGACAAGCTGCGCCGCAAGATGGACGAGCTCCGCAATCGCGTCGAACTGGGCGAGGCCAACCGGTTCGACGAGGCCGTCGCCCTGGTGCGGACCGGGTCGGGCATGCGGCTGATGGACGAGATCAGGGCCGACCTCGGTGCGGTTCTGCAACGAAGCGAGCGGTCCCTGCAGCAGGCCATCGCCGCGCAGGACGCCACCACCGACCAGCTGCAGCTCGTGTCGATCGTCGGCGCCATCATCATCCTCGGCCTCGCCGCGGCCGCAGCATGGCTGATCTCGGGCTATACCCGCGAACTCGCCCATTCCCGCGCCGAGCTGGAGGTGCT
>LNFH01000274.1 GCA_001464235.1 Rhizobiales bacterium Ga0077556
GAGGAGCGCATCGGCAAATCGCTGTTCGAGCGCGACGGCCGCGCCTCGCGCCTCACCGAGGACGGCGAGCGGCTGCTCGATTATGCCCGCCGCATCGTCAAGCTGAACCTCGAGGCGGTCTCGGCCTTCGCCACCGCCGAACTGACCGGCCGCGTGCGCCTCGGCGTTCCCGACGACTATGCCGACCGCTACCTGCCGGAGATCCTGGCGCGCTTCTCGCGCTCCAACCCGCGCGCCGAGGTCACCGTCATCTGCGAGCCGTCGTCCATGCTCGCCGAGCGTATCCAGGCGAACGAGCTCGACATCGCCATCATCACACACACGCCGCAGAAGGGCCCGGCGCTCGTCTTCCGCCGCGAACAGCTCCTCTGGGTCGCCTCCGCCCGCTCCTCCGTCCATTGCGACGACCCGGTGCCGCTCGCCGTCGGGCGGCCGACCTGCGACTGGCGCCGCGCCGCCACCGAGCGGCTGGAGGGGGCCGGGCGCTCCTACCGCATCCTCTATGCCAGCTGGAACGCGGCCGCCGTCGGCGCAGCGGTCATGGCGGGCCTCGCGGTGTCGGTGCTGCCGGAATCGGCACTCCGGCCCGGCATGCGGGTGCTCCAGCCCTCGGACGGGTTCCCGGCGCTGCCGTCGGTCAGCGTGGCGCTCTTGCGCAATCCGCACGAAATGTCCCAGCTCGCCGAGGCGCTGGCGGATCACGTCGTCTCCAGCCTCGACAACCTGACGGAGCACGCCCAGGCGGCGGAGTGAGGGGGTGGGCGGCGTGCCGTGCTGTGACTTGCCACCACCCTTTCCGCGCGTCATGGCCGGGCTTGTCCCGGCCATCCACGACTTGAACACCACGGCTGGGAAGGAATTCGTGGATGCCCGGCACAAGGCCGGGCATGACCGTGGGAGGTTCCTCCGCGCTTTCAGGCGGCCGGGGCCTCAGAAGCGGCTGACAGCCCGTCTCGCCTCAGTACGCCTGTTCCTCGAACACCCGGTCGATCTGCCCTTGCCAGGGCCCGAGATATTTCTCGATCAGCGCCTCGGCCGCCGTGCGGCCGTCGTCGACGATGGCCTGGATCGGGTCGAGATAGCGCGTCTCGTCGCAGCCGTTCATGTCGAGCCGGTCGCGGCGGCGCAGGCCCGTGCGGGCCAGCGTCAGCATCTCGCGGGCGAGCTCGCCCACCGTCAGGCCGCGGATCTCCGCCTTGAAGCCGAGCTTCGGCACGTCGTCGCGCAGCTTCTGCCGCTCCTCGTCCGTCCAGTCCTTGACGAGGTCCCAGGCGGCATCGAGTACGCCGTCGTCGTAGAGCAGGCCGACGAAGAGGGCGGGCAGCGCCACGATGCGCGAAAGGGGTCCTGAATCGGCGCCGCGCATCTCGAGGTAGCGCTTCAGCCGCACCTCCGGGAAGATGGTGCCGACATGGTTCACCCAGTCGGAGAGCACGGCCCGTTCGCCCGGCGCCGCCGGGTTCTTTCCCGCCAGCAGGTCGCGGAAGGAGGAGCCGGCGACGTCGATATAGGTGTCGCCGCGCTTGATGAAATACATCGGCACGTCGAGGGCGTAGTCGACGTAAGCCTCGAAGCCCATGCCGTCCTCGAAGGCGAAGGGCAGCATGCCGGCGCGGTCGTTGTCGGTGTCCATCCAGACGGCCGAGCGGAAGGAGAGGTAGCCGTTGAGCTTGCCCTCCGTGAAGGGCGAATTGGCGAAGATGGCGGTGGCCACCGGCTGCCAGGCGAGCGAGACCCGGAGCTTCTTGACCATGTCGGCTTCCGAGGCGAAGTCGAGGTTCGCCTGAACGGTCGAGGTCCGGTACATCATGTCGAGGCCGAGCGTGCCGACCTTCGGCATGTAGCGCGTCATGATCTGGTAGCGCGACTTCGGCATGACCGGCGTCTCCGCCCGGGTCCATTTCGGGCTCATGCCGAGACCGAGGAAGCCGATGCCCATGGGGTCGGCGATCTCGCGCACCTGGGCGAAATGGGCGTGGGCCTCCATGCAGGTCTGGTGCAGCGTCTCCAGCGGCGCCCCCGACAGCTCGAACTGCCCGCCCGGCTCCAGCGAGATGGCGCCGCCGCCGGTGACGTCGGCGAGGCCGATGATGTTCTCGCCGTCGAGGATCGGCTCCCAGCCGAGAAGGCCCTCCATGCCTTCGAGGATGGCGCGGATGCCGCGCGGCCCCTCATAGGGCACCGGGCTGTTGTCCTTGCGGTAGAAGCCGAACTTCTCGTGCTCGGTCCCGACGCGGAACCTGTCCTTCGGTTTGACGCCCTTTTCGATCCAGGCGACCAGTTCGTCGCGGGATTCGATGGGCGTCAGGTCGACTGTATCGCGGGCCATGCAGGGGTCCTGATGCGGATGCGAAGGCGAGGGGCGGGGAGCAAAGCACGCCGCCCCGGCCCGGCATAGTCCGGGGAGATAGCGTTCGACGGGCGGTTACGGAAGGGGCGGGGTCACCGTTACGCCCGGCTGCCGACACATTGCCGCCATGCCCCGCAGGCGGACGTCGACGGTATTCCGATGCAAGGCCAAGCGTTTGGACCGGTTTTTGGCGGCTGTTGCGCCTGCGGCGGGGCGGGTCGGGGCGGCCATGCTATCCTGCCGGTCGATTCGTCCGGAGGAGCCTCGTGTCCATGCGTTCGCCCGTTTCGATCCCGGTCCTCGCCGCGCTCGCCCTCTTCGCCGCCGCGCCCGCAGCCGCCCAGACCCAGCAGGTGACGCCCACCCAGCAGGCGCCGGACCGGGTCGCGCCCGCTCCGCTCGGCCCGACGCCCACCGACATCTCCGCCGAGGCGCGCCGGGCGCAGGAGGCCGCTAGCGCCGGCCGCGCGGTGGAGGCGCTGGACGCCCTCGACGAGGCGGCGATCGCCATTTCCGAGAAGATGCCGCTGACGATCCGCCGCGCCACCTTCGTCGCCGAGGAGCCGCAGGGTTACGGCGTCTTCAACCCCAGGGATTCCACCAGCTTCGAGATCGGCCAGCCGCTCCTCGTCTATGCCGAGCTGGCGGGGCAGGGCTGGCGCCGCTCCGGCGACATCTTCCGCACCGATCTGGTGCTCGATTTCGAACTGCGCCGCGCCGACGGCCAGTCGCTCGTCGCCCAGCAGGCCTTCAACACCATCGCCACCGCCAGCCGCCGCCGCAACCGCGAGTTCTTCCTCTATGTGACCTATTCCTTCTCCGGCCTCGAACCGGGGGACTATGTGGTTCGCACCACGGTGCGCGACCGGGCGGGCAACAAGCAGACCGCCTTCGATCTCACCTTCGCGGTCCGCCGGTGAGGCTTGTCGGCCTCGTCGTGGCAGGGCTGATCGCCGTCGGCCCGGTGCTGGCGCAGGACTTTCCCGGTTTCGCGCGGCAGGCGGCGTCGGGCGGCCACGCCGTCATGGAGGTGGCGCAGCCCCACCCGGTGCGCCTTCCGGGTGTGGTCACCACCCGTTTCGAGCTGCGCGCCGGCGAGTGCGGCCCGCCCTGTCCGGCCGATACGGAGCGGGCCGAACTCAGCGAGGCGGGCCCCGGCATCGCGCCGGGCACCGAGGCCTTCACCGCGCTCTCCCTCTTCATCCCGCGCGGTACCACGGCGACGCCGGGGCTTGCGGTGACGCTTGCCAGGCTCGTGCAGGGCGAGCGGGTGCTCCTCGCGTTGGACTGGCGGGAGGCGGGGCTCGTCGCCTCGGGGCCCGCGGTCGGGGCCGAGCAGGTGGTGGTTCCGGCGAGCGCCCTCACCCAGCGCTGGCACGACGTGCTGATCGACCAGCGCTGGTCTGCGGGAGCCGACGGGCGCCTCGCCCTCTGGGTCAACGGCCAGCGCCTCATCCAGAGCGCCGGGGCCAATGCGGCGGCCGCCACGCCGGTGCGGCTCGTGCACGGCCTCTCCCGCTCGCCGGTCTCGGCTTGGACGGCGCGCTTCGGCGCCCGCACGCCGACCCAGGTGGTCTATTTCGCCCATGTCCGGCGCGACGCCGATCGGGCCGCGGTCGACATCGACCTGAGGGTGCGCTAGCAAGCCGCCTCACGTTTCTGCCGGAAGACCGCCATGTCCGATGCCCCGAAGAAGAAGCCCGGCACGCTCGCCCGCCTGCCGCGCGGCTTCGTCGACCGCGACGCCGCCGAGATCGCCGGCGTCAACGCCATGCTCGACACCATCCGCGGGGTCTACGAGCTCTACGGCTTCGAGGCGGTGGAGACCCCGGCCATCGAGTTCACCGACGCGCTCGGCAAGTTCCTGCCCGACCAGGACCGGCCCAACGAGGGCGTCTTCTCCTTCCAGGACGACGACGAGCAGTGGCTGTCGCTGCGCTACGACCTCACCGCGCCGCTCGCCCGCTATGTCGCCGAGCATTTCGACGCGCTGCCGAAGCCCTATCGCAGCTACCGGGCCGGCTACGTGTTCCGCAACGAGAAGCCGGGACCGGGCCGCTTCCGCCAGTTCATGCAATTCGACGCCGACACGGTGGGCTCGGCTTCGCCCGCGGCGGACGCCGAGATCTGCATGATGGCGGCCGACACCATGGAAAGGCTCGGGATCGCCCGCGGCGACTACGTCGTGCGCGTCAACAACCGCAAGGTGCTCGATGGGGTGATGGAGGCCATCGGCCTCGGCGGCGATGAGAACGCGGGGAGGCGCCTGACGGTGCTGCGCGCCATCGACAAGCTCGACAAGTTCGGCCCCGAGGGCGTGAAGCTGCTGCTCGGCGCCGGCCGCAAGGACGAGAGCGGGGATTTTACCAAAGGCGCCGGGCTGGATGAGGCGGCGATCGGGCGCGTGCTGGCGTTCGTCGACGCGAAGGGTGACAACGGCAGTCAGACCATCACCAACCTCACGGCCGTAGTGGCCGGGATCGAGCGCGGGGCGGCCGGTGTCGCGGAACTCGCGGATATGGCCAGGCTGTTCGCGGCGGCCGGCTATGGCGACCGCATCGTCATCGATCCCTCCGTGGTCCGTGGCCTCGAGTATTACACCGGCCCGGTCTACGAGGTGGAGCTGACCTTCCCCGTCACCAACGAGGACGGCCAGGTCGTCCGCTTCGGCTCGGTCGCCGGCGGCGGCCGCTATGACGGGCTCGTCGCGCGCTTCCGCGGCGAGGAGGTGCCGGCCACCGGCTTCTCCATCGGCGTCTCGCGCCTCGCGGCGGCCCTGAAATCCCTCGGCAAGCTGGGGGCGGAGAAGCCCGTCGGTCCCGTCGTCGTCCTCGTCATGGACCGCGACCAGATCGCCGAATACCAGAAAATGGTCTCGGAACTCCGCGAAGCCGGCATCCGCGCCGAGATGTATCTCGGCTCCTCCGGCATGAAGGCGCAGATGAAATATGCCGACCGCCGCAACGCCCCCGCCGTGATCATCCAGGGCTCGAACGAGCGCGAGGCGGGCGAGGTCATGATCAAGGACCTCGTCGCCGGTGCCGAGGCCGCCAAGACCATCACCGACAATGCCGAGTGGCGCGCCTCGCGCCCGGCGCAGTTCGCGGCGAAGCGCGGCGAGCTGGTGGAGAAGATCCGGGAGCTGCTCGCGGGGCGGTGAGGGCGCTCAGGCCCCCTGCATCGGCCAAGTGCGTCCTTCGAGGCTCGCCGTCGAACGATGCTGACGCATCGCCGGGGCTCGCACCTCAGGATGAGGGGGGTGGTGCCTGGCACGTCGGGCGTGGCGATCGCGGATCGCGCTTGTCAGCACCTGACCGGCTGCGCGGTTGATGCAAAGCACCACCATCCTCATCCTGAGGTGCGAGCGCATAGCGAGATGCGGACGCATCTCGCGTCCGCTCGATGCTATGGCGAGCCTCGAAGGACGCACTTGCGCCGTGCAGGCCGCGATCGGTGCCGTTACGCTGTCAAGGATAAAAATCCTATTCGCCCCGCCTCCCATATTGCGGCAGGGACCAGCCGTGGCGGATGGCGAGGCCGCGGATGGCGAAGACCACGGCGAAGCCTACGAGATCGTCGAGGTCCGGCGAGACGAAGCGGTTGGCCAGGGCGAAGGCGACGGCGCCGGCGAGGGACGCCGTGACATAGACGTCGCGGCGCAGGGCGAGGGGCACGTCGCCGGCGAGGATGTCGCGGATGATGCCGCCGAAAGTCGCCGTGACGACGCCGAGCAGCACGGCGGAGATCGCCGGCGCGCCGGCCTCCAGCGCCTTGGCGGTGCCGGTCACGGTGAAGAGCGCGAGGCCGAGGGCGTCGGCCCAGAGGATGACGCGGGTTCGCCCCTCGCGTTCGAAATGGTGGGCCGAGACGAAGGCGGCGAGCGAGACCGCCGCGCAGATCACCACCACTCCCGGGTCGAGGATCCACGGCACCGGCCTGACGCCGAGCAGCACGTCGCGCAGGGTGCCGCCGCCGATGCCGGTGACGGTGCCGAGCAGGACGAAGCCGAAGGGGTCCATGTGCTTGCGCGCCGCCACCAGGGCGCCGGTGAGGGCGAAGACCGCGACCCCTGCCCATTCCAGCCAGGGCAGGAGCCCGGTCATGGCGGTCAGGCGTCGTCGGAGGCGTTCGGGCCGCCGGTGGAGACCCCGACGAGGGCCGGGCGCAGCACGCGCTCGCCGATGACGAAGCCGGCCTGCACGGTCTGCACCACAGTGCCCTTCGGCACCTCGGCATTGGGGATCTCGAACATGGCCTGGTGCAGGTTCGGGTCGAACTTCTGCCCGTCGGGGGCGATCTTCTTGACGCCGTGCTTCTCGAGGGTCTTCAGGAGCTCGCGCTCGGTGAGGTCGATGCCCTCGACGAAGGCCTTCAGCGGCCCGTCGGCGGGGCGGGCCTCGTCCGGCAGGGTCTCGAAGGCGCGGCGCATGTTGTCGGCGACGTTCAGCATGTCGCGGGCGAAAGAGGTGACGCCGTAGGTGCGGGCGTCGGCCACCTCGCGCTCGGTGCGCTTCCTCAGGTTCTCCATCTCCGCGAGGGTGCGGAGCATGCGGTCCTTCATGTCGCGCGCCTCGGCCTGGGCGGCGGCGAGCAGGGCGGGGCCGGCATCGGCCAGCGTCTCCACGGTCTCGCCGGCCTCGGCGGTCTGGTCGGCCTCGTCGATCGGCACTTCGTCGTGCCCGTTTTTCGGGTTGGTCATGGCATCTCGCCTGTGATGGAAAAGGGTGGCCCGGATATCGAGCCTCCGGCGCCCAAAATCAAGGTTGAAGGCGGGAAGCGGTCAGGCCGCGGTGACGGCGGCGAGGATGTCGCGGCCGCTCATCGCCGTGCCCGGCCGCCGGCCGGAGACGAGCCTGACCATGGCGGCGTTGCGCGGCGCGGCCATGCCCCTTGCCGCCGCCAGCCGCACAACGGCGCCGCAGAGGTCGTCGATCTCGGTCGGCCGTCCCGCCGCGAGGTCGTCGGCCATGGAGGAACGGGCGGTCGGCGCAATGGTCAGCATGGAGGCGGCGATGCGGGAGAAGGCGAAGGTCGGCAGGCGCAGGATGGTCGGGATGAGGCGCGGCGGGGCGGCGCCGATCTTCGCGGGCCGGATGCCGGCGGCCGTCATCACCGCGAGAGCCTCGTCCTGCAGGGCGGCGAGGGCGCGGCGGCAGTCGCGGTCCATCAGTTCGGCGCGCAGCGGTAGTCCCGAGAGGGCGTTGACCGGGTTGTTGAGGTTGAGGAGGAGCTTGCCCCATTGCACCGGCGCCATGTCGGCGACGAGGGTGAGCGGCAGGCCCGCCGCGGCGAAGAGGGGCGCGAGGGCGCGGGTCACCGCGTGGTCCTCGGCGTGGAGTTCGCCGGACGTCGTCTGGCGGGCGACGAGCCGGCCGCTCTCGTCGTGGTCGAGGGTGACGTTGAAGGGCACCATGGCTGCGAGCGCCTGGAGGTCCGGCGCCGCGGCGCGGATGCGGCCGATGTTGTCGACGCCGTTCTGCAGCGACAGGATCGGCGTGCCGGGGGCGAAGGCCGCGCCGGCTTCGGCCGCCGCCTCGGCAGTCGCGCCGCCCTTGGTGCAGAGGAGGAGGACGGGATGCGCGCCGCCCATGGCCGCGGCCTCCGCGGCCGTCGCGGCGAGGCGGAAGCGGTCGGGAGACAGGATGCGGGTCGCGCCGTCGAGCTCCGTGACGGCGAGGCCGTGGGCCGCGAGATCGGCCGAGCGCCGGCCGCGGGCGACGACGACGACGTCGGCCCCCGCTGCGGCGAGGGCGCCGCCCACCCGGCATCCGATGGCGCCGGCTCCGATGACCACGAAGCGCTGCGCCACGCCGGCCTCCGTCAGGCGCGGAGGGCGGGGCGGGGCAGGCCCTCGCGCAGATGGGCGGCCGCCAGGGTGTTCGCCATCAGGAGAGCGATGGTCATCGGCCCGACGCCGCCGGGCACGGGGGTGATGGCGGCGGCGTGGACCGCCGCTTCCTCGGTCGCGACGTCGCCGACGAGGCGCGTCTTGCCCTCGCCCTTCTCCGGGGCGGGAATGCGGTTGATGCCGACGTCGATGACGACGGCGCCGGGCTTCACCCAGTCGCCGCGCACCATCTCGGGGCGCCCGACCGCGGCGACCAGGATGTCCGCCGTGCGGCAGAGGGCGGGCAGGTCGGCGGTGCGGGAATGGGCGATGGTGACGGTGGCGTCGCGCTGCAGCAGGAGCTGAGCGACCGGCTTGCCGACGATGTTGGAGCGGCCGACGACGACGGCGTGCTTGCCGGCAAGGGAGGGGCCGAGCACGCTCTCGATCAGGATCACCGACCCGGCCGGCGTGCAGGGGACGAGCGCCTTCTCCGCGGCACCGGAGCCGAGCAGGCCGACATTGATCGGGTGGAAGCCGTCGACGTCCTTGGCCGGATCGATGGCGAGCAGCACGCGGTCGGTGTCGATGCCCTTCGGCAGCGGCAGCTGCACGAGGATGCCGTCGATGCCGGGATCGGCGTTGAGCCTGCCGACGAGCGCGAGAAGCTCCACCTCGCCGGTCGTCACGGGGAGCGTGTGCTGCTCGGAGCGGAAGCCGGCGGCCTCGGCCTCGCGGCCCTTGTTGCGCACATAGACCTGGCTCGCCGGGTCTTCGCCCACCAGCACCACGGCGAGGCCGGGCGGGCGGCCCCTGGCGGCGGCGAAGGCGGCGGCGCCCTCCTTCACGTCGGCGAGAAGGCGGGTGGCGACGGCCTTGCCGTCGATGCGGATGGCGGGCACGGGATCAGACCCGCATCGGCATGAGCACGTAGAGGGCGCCCGGCCCGGCAGGGTCGTGAATGAGGGTGGGCGAGCCGGGATCGGCGAGCTTCAGCTCGATGGTGTCGCCGTCGATCTGGCTGGTGATGTCGAGCAGGTAGCGCGAGTTGAAGCCGATATCGATGCCGTCGGCCTCGTAGGAGACCTCGAGCTCTTCCGTCGCGCTGCCGGAATCCGGGTTGGTCACCGACAGGGTCAGCTTGCCGTCGCCGGCCGACAGCTTCACCGCCCGGCCGCGCTCGGAGGAGACGGTGGAGACGCGGTCGACGGCGGCGGCGAACTCGCCCTTCTCGACGGTCAGGATCTTGTCGTTGGCCAGCGGAATGACGCGGGCATAGTCGGGGAAGGTCCCGTCGATGAGCTTCGAGGTCAGCACCGTCTCGCCGAAGCGGAAGCGCACCTTGGCGGTGGAGAGCTCGACCGTGACGCTCGCGTCCGGCGTGTCGGCGAGGCGCTGGACCTCGGCCACGGTCTTGCGGGGCACGATGACGCCGGGCATGCCGGCGGCGCCGGCGGGCGCCTCGAACTCCACCTGGGCGAGGCGGTGGCCGTCGGTGGCGACGGCGCGGATCAGGCTCTGGCCACCCTTCTCCACCACGTGCAGGAATATGCCGTTGAGATAGTAGCGCGTCTCCTCGGTGGAGATGGCGAACTGGGTCTTGTCGATGAGGCGCTTCAGGTGGCCGGCGGGCAGCTGGAAGCTGTGCGACATGTCGCCTGCGGCGATGTCGGGGAAGTCGCTCTCGGGGATGGTCTGCAGGGTGAAGCGCGAGCGCCCCGCCTTGACGGCGAGGGTGCCCTTGTCGCCGATCATCTCGAGCTGGATCTGGGAGCCGTCCGGCAGCTTGCGGACGATGTCGTAGATCATGTGGGCCGGAACGGTGGTGCCGCCGGCGGTCGCGACCTCGGCGGGCAGGGTCTCCACCACCTCGATGTCGAGGTCGGTCGCCTTGAGCCTGAGGGAGGCACCGTCGGCCTTCATCAGCACGTTCGACAGAACGGGGATGGTGTTGCGCCGCTCGACGACGCGGTGGACGTGGCCGAGGGATTTCAGGAGCTGGGCCCGCTCGACGGTGACCTTCATCAATGCTGCTCCAAACGACTCAAGGAGGCGAAGGCGATCCCGCGCCCCGAAAACAAGGGGCGTCAGTCAACCCCGCGGCGCAACATGATGCAAGGGCAAGGCCAGCCGCCATGGGTCTATCCACGGCCTTTTCCGTGTTGCGGCGGGTAACAGAGCCGCCCGCGGCCCGGAAAGCGGCGATCGCGCCTTGCCTTCGCGGCCCCGAGGCCCGATCTATCGGGCACAGCGCCGGCTGTTCGACGGAGAGACCCCATGCCCACCATCCGCACCCGCCTCAGCGCCGCCCTCGCCGCCGCGGCGCTCGTCCTCGGCACGGCGCTGGTGTCGCTTCCCGTCCAGGCCCAGTTCAACGACGGCGGCGGCCTCAGCGACGGCCGCGGCGACACCGATTCCCGCAACAACCGCCTGACCGTCTCCATCCGCGTCGTGACGGTGGGGAGTTTCTGCGTCAGGGCGGTGGAGGCGGTGGGCTACGACCCGCGCCTCAACCAGCGGCTCTTCCGCATCGGCTTCGATTCCGGGCCCATGACGTCGGTGGGGGTCACGGCCTACGAGAATGCCTTCTCCAGCGCCCGTACCGATGCCGACGCGGCCGCAGCGCTCGCCGCGGCCCAGCGGGACGCGCAGCCCTATCGCCGCGGCCCGGGTCAGTGCTGACGGCTCGCCGCCTCAGTCGTTGAGGCGGCGCTTCAGGGCTTCCACTTCCTCGCTCAGCGCCGGATCCTGGCCGACGAGGCCCTCGATCTTGCGTACGGCGTGCAGCACCGTGGTGTGGTCGCGGCCGCCGAAGCGCCGGCCGATCTCGGGCAGCGAGCGCAGGGTCATGGTCTTGGCCAGATACATGGCGATCTGGCGCGGGCGGACCACGGTGGCGGTGCGCCGGGAGGACAGGATGTCCGAGCGGCTGACGTTGTAGTGCTGCGCCACGATCTTCTGGATGTCCTCGATCTTCACCCGCTTCGGCTCGGCGATGCGGACGAGGTCACGGATGGAGCGCTCGGCCATCTCGATGGTCACAGGCTGGTTGGTGAGGCGGTTGGTGGCGATCAGCCGGTTGAAGGCGCCGTCGAGATCGCGACCGTTCTGGGTCACGTTCTTGGCGACGTAGCTCATCACCGTCGGTGGCACGTCGAAGCCGGGGTGCTGGGCCCGGGCATGGGCGAGCTTCTGCTTGAGGATGTCGAAGCGCAGGTTCTCGTCCAGCGCGCCGATCTCCACGGTCAGACCGCCGGCGAGGCGCGAACGGACCCGCTCGTCGAGGTTCTCGAGGTCGGAGGGCGGGCGGTCGCCGGCGACGACGATCTGGCGGCCGGCGTCGATCAGCGCGTTCAGCGTGTGGCAGAACTCGGCCTGGGTCTGCTTGCCCTGCAGGAACTGCAGGTCGTCGATGATGAGAAGGTCGATGTTGCGCAGCGCCTCCTTGAAGGCGATCGCCGTCTGGTTCTTCAGGGCGGCGACGAAGCCGAAGGTGAACTTCTCCGCCGTCAGGTAGAGCACGCGCCGGCCGCCGGCCTGGGCCGTGCCGGCCACGGCCTGCAGGAGATGCGTCTTGCCCAGGCCGACGCCGGCATGGATGTAGAGCGGATTGAACAGCACCGCGTCGGTCGGCCGCGACTGCGCCACCTGGAGCGCCGCGGCGCGGGCGAGCGTGTTGGAACGGCCCTGGACGAAGGTCTCGAAGGTCAGCCGCGGGTCGAGCGGCGAGCCGCCGAGCGTGTTCTGGGCCGCCGAGAGATGCGTGCCGTCGTGGCGCTGGGGCGCCGGGGCGGGCACGGCCGGGCGGGCCGCCTCCTCGACGGGACGCGGGCGGGACACGGCGCGGGCGCCGGCCGCCGTGCGGACGACGACCTCGATCGCGACCGCCTGACCGGCCTCCTCGGACCAGCGGGCGATGATGCGGTCCTTGTAGTGATGGTCGATCCAGCTCTTCAGGAAGCGGGTGGGCACCGACAGGCGGACCGCGTCGGTCTCCGCCAGATCGATCTCGATGCTCTTGAACCAGCTCGAGAACACGTCCTCGCCGAGCTCGGCGCGCAGACGCCGGCCGACGCGCTCCCAGATCGCTCCTGCACGCATGGAATCGCTCATCGTATCGGTCTTGCCTTCGGTCGGTTCGCGGACACGTTCGGAAGTGGCAAACACGATGGTCTCCAGTCAAAAAGTCCGGTGGTAAAATTGGGGAGTGAGTACGCGGGGATCACGCAAGATCGTGACGGCTGCGCCAGCCCTCAGGGCTGGACCCAGGGCAGGCCCGCGGCCTTCCAGCCGGCCTTCGTGCCGCGATGTCCCTGCTCGTCGTGCGGGCCCTCGAAGCCACCGCTGACATTGTAGCAGCGGGAATGGCCGGCCGCGGTCATGGCGATGGCGGCAGCCTTCGAACGGATGCCGGACCGGCAGAGGAAATAGAGGGGGGCATCCTTCGGGGCGCCGCGCTCGGCCAGCTTGGCGGCCAGCGTGGTCACGAAATCCGGATTGATGCCCATTGCGGGAAAAACCTGCCATTCGATGCGGATCGGCTCGCGCCCGACAGCCTTCAGGTCGGGAGCTCCGATATAGGCCCACTCCGCCGTCGTGCGGACGTCGACCAACTGGGCGGCGGCGTCCCGCATCAGGGCGTCGAGGCTGTCCTGTGGTGTCACGTCACCGGCATAACCGGCCTCTTGCACATGCGACATTGTCCGCCCACGCGTCCACATGATGGCCGCGCGCCTCAGTTGTTCCAAAGTTGTTCAGCTCAGAAGGGTGCCCCGGCTGCAGTCGGTCGACCGCAGCCCGAAATCTTCACCTCCGGCTTCAGTCCGAATACTGAAGCGGCTGAAGGAGTGGGTCCGCCTCGATTGAGGCAAAACTCTCCCATGCCCGATGTTGCGGGCGCCGCGCGTCAGCTCTTCCATGAAGCCCGAGGTGGCCCCCCCGAGTGACCCGATTGATACACAGGGGCTTCGGACCCGGCAACGGAATTCCATTAATAAATGGTTAAGGCCCGTCGCTTGACTCCCCCCGGGATTTGGGTTTGCGGAGACCGGCTTTTCAAGCCCCTGATGAATCGGCCAATTTCAAATCGGCCCTCTTGGGACCCCGGCTGACTCCGCCCTGGCAAGCGGGCCGGGAGGGGCAGCGGCGGACATGCGGTCGCCGCATTACGGGGCCGGAACGATTCCGTCCCCCGGCTAACCAACTGGAATCTGAATTGTTTTCCTGACGTGCCTTTAGCCGGTTCAGGGTCGCCCTCCCTGCCACGGAAGGGGCCATGATAAAAAAAGGAGGTTGACGGCCTTCTGTTGCCGAATCGCAACGGCTCCCCTGCGTCACCCCCGCCGCCCGCCGCGCCAACGAAAAAGCCCGGCACGAGGCCGGGCTTTCGGAACGATGTCGCGGCGCCGCGAGGCGCCGGCGGGAAGGGCTCAGGCGCCGATCTTGGCGATGCGGGTCGCCAGACGCGAGACCTTGCGGGAGGCGGTGTTCTTGTGGAGCACGCCCTTCTGGGCGGCCCGCATGATCTCCGGCTGCGCAGCCTGGAAGGCGGCGGAGGCGGCGGTCTTGTCGCCGGAGGCGATGGCGTCCTCGAGCTTGCGCAGGAAGGTGCGCATGCGCGAGCGGCGCGCCTGGTTGACTGCGGTGCGCCGCGCGATGACGCGGGCGGCCTTCTTCGCGGATGCCGTATTGGCCATGGGTCTTGTCCCGGCGGCTGGCCCCGGCTGGCCGGGGCACGAGAAAACGAGAGCGGCGGCACGGGGCCGCCACGGATCGGCGTGTATAGTCGCGTGGTTTCGGCGCGTCAACCGCGCAACGGGCCCATCTGCGAAATTCGCACGGGTCCGCCGGCCGCCGCCGGACTAGAAGGTGATCCCCCCGCTCGCGATCGCCCCCGAGGCCCGATGACCCCCAAGCCGCAGCGCAGCTTCATCCTGGTCGTGTTCTGGATGGCGGGGACGCTCCTGTCCTTCTCGGCCATCGCCTTGTCGATCCGGGCGCTGCACGGCACGCTCACCCTGTTCGAGATCCTCGCCCTGCGCAACATCGGCGGCCTCATCATCCTCGCGGGGCTCATGGCGGTGGCCCCGGACCCCGGCCAGCGCATCCGGCCGACGAGCCCCGCCGTCCACGTGATGCGCAACACGGTGCATTTCGGCGGGCAGGCGCTGTG
The DNA here is from genome assembly GCA_001464235.1 of Rhizobiales bacterium Ga0077556. Taxonomy (GTDB): domain Bacteria; phylum Pseudomonadota; class Alphaproteobacteria; order Rhizobiales; family Phreatobacteraceae; genus Phreatobacter. The sequence goes on from LNFH01000274.1 coordinate 14,350, forward strand.
GGCCTACGGGCTGACCGTGCTGCCGCTCGCCACCGTCTTCGCCATCGAGTTCACGACGCCCACATGGGTCGCCATCTTCGCGGTGCTCTTCCTCGGCGAGCGGATGACGGCGGCGCGGGCCGCGGCGCTGGTCTTCGGCTTCCTCGGCGTGCTCGTCATCCTGCGCCCCGGCTTCGACAGCTTCCGCCCGGAGGCGCTGGCGGTGGCGGCGGCGGCCATCTGCTTCGGCGTGCAGCAGACGACGACGAAGTTCCTGACCGCGACCAACTCGACCTGGACCATCATGTTGTGGATGAACGTCATCCAGCTGCCGCTGAACCTCGCGGCCAACGTGGTGGTGGGCGAGCCGGCCTTCTTCCTCGGCAAGCTCGCGCTCGCCCAGTGGCTGCCGCTGCTCGGCATCGGGGTCTGCGGCTTCACCGCGCACTACTGCCTGACCAACGCCTTCCGGCACGGCGACGCCATCGTGGTGACGCCCATCGACTTCCTGCGGGTTCCGCTGATCGGCCTCATCGGCTGGCTGGTCTACGGCGAGCAGCCGGAGGCCGCCGTGCTGCTCGGCGCCGCCATCGTGGTGGCGGGGGTGCTGATCAACATCTACGCGGAATCGCGCACGCGCACGTGAGTCTCCCCGAAAGCCCATTTCGGGACGGGGTCGTTAACGGCAGGGCGGATGCGGTGGGGAACGCCCCGCCGGTCGTCGTCGCGGAGGGCCGCTGCGGCGCCGGATCCGGACGGGACGGACACGGAACACGGGCACGTCGGCGATTCGGTCATGCTCCGTTCGCGGCCCGTTGCAGGGGTTAACGCCATCGGCCGAACGGCGATGCCGCCGACTTCCCGCTTGCGTCGGCCCCCCCGGATCAGCTAGTCAGGACCACCAGCGGCCGTGGAGCCGCCTTTGTCCGAGGATCGTCCGTGCCGATCGTCCGTGCGCCCGCACCGATCAGCCTTCGCGCTTTCAGCGCCACGCCCTCGCTGTCCCTCCTTCTGCTTATCCGCCCCTGAGCACCGGCAGGGCCATATGGCCTTGGCGCTCAGGGGACCACGCCACCGCAACCCGCAACCGGGGGCCTGCGAAGTGAGGCGCTGAACGCCGCCGCGGCCCGCAGCAAGGACGAGACCCATGACCACCACCACCACGACGTCCCCCAAGGACCGCGTCGTCATCTTCGACACCACCCTGCGCGACGGCGAGCAGTGCCCCGGCGCCACCATGACGCTGGAGGAGAAGCTCCAGGTCGCCGACATCCTCGACGAGATGGGCGTCGACATCATCGAGGCGGGCTTCCCCATCGCCTCCATCGGCGATTTCGAGGCGGTCGTCGCCGTCGCCAAGCGGGTGAAGAACGCCGTCGTCACCGGCCTCGCCCGCGCCGGCATGAACGACATCGACCGCGCCGGCGAGGCGGTACGCCACGCCCGCCGCCCGCGCATCCACACCTTCCTGTCCACCTCGCCGGTGCACATGAAGCACAAGCTGCAGAAGTCGCCGGACGAGGTGCTGGCCATGGTGGTGGCCTCCGTCACCCGCGCCCGCAACCTGGTCGACGACGTCGAATGGTCGGCCGAGGACGGCACCCGCACCGAGCACGACTTCCTGTGCCGCTGCGTGGAGGCGGCGATCAAGGCCGGCGCCACCACCATCAACATCCCCGACACGGTCGGCTACACCGCTCCCCACGAGTACAAGGCCCTGTTCGAGATGGTGCGCGCCCGCGTGCCGAACGCCGACAAGGCGGTGTTCTCGGTGCATTGCCACAACGACCTCGGCATGGCGGTGGCCAATTCCATCGCCGGCGTCGAGGGCGGCGCCCGGCAGATCGAGTGCACGATCAACGGCATCGGCGAGCGGGCCGGCAACGCGGCGCTGGAAGAGATCGTCATGGCGATCCGGACGCGCAACGACATCTTCCCCTATGAGACCGGCATCGACACCAAGATGCTGACGCGGGCCTCCAAGCTCGTCTCGACGGTCACCTCGTTCCCCGTCCAGTACAACAAGGCCATCGTCGGCCGGAACGCCTTCGCCCACGAGAGCGGCATCCACCAGGACGGCATGCTGAAGAACACCCAGACCTACGAGATCATGACGCCGGACTCGGTCGGCGTGAAATCGACCTCGCTGGTCATGGGCAAGCACTCCGGGCGCAACGCCTTCAAGGACAAGCTGAAGCACCTCGGCTACCAGCTCTCCGACAACCAGCTGGAAGACGCCTTCGTGCGCTTCAAGGAGCTCGCCGACCGCAAGAAGGTGATCTACGACGAGGACATCGAGGCGCTGGTGGACGAGAAGATCGCCCACAGCCAGGACCGGATGAAGGTCATGTCGCTGCTGGTGGTGGCCGGCACGATGGGCCCGCAGGCGGCGACCCTGACGCTCGACCTCGACGGCGTCCACAAGACCGTCCAGGCCTCGGGCAACGGGCCGGTCGACGCGGTGTTCAACGCCATCAAGGCGATCGTGCCGCACGAGGCCGTGCTGGAACTCTATCAGGTGCATGCCGTTACCCAGGGGACGGATGCACAGGCGGAGGTTTCGGTGCGGCTCCAGGCGGACGGCAACACGTTTACCGGCAAGGGCGCGGACCCGGACACGCTCGTGTCCTCGGCCAAGGCCTATCTGTCGGCGCTGAACAAGCTGATCGCCAAGCGCGAGCGCCTGCATCCGCAGCACGGCATCGTCGCCGCGGAGTAAGCACCCCAGCATGCGCATCGGCATCGACCTCGGCGGCACCAAGATCGAGATCCTGGCCCTGGACCACCAGGGCCGGGAGCTCATGCGCCGCCGGGTGGCGACGCCGCGCCACGACTACGGCGCCATCGTCGCGGCCATCGCCGGCCTCGTCACCGGCGTCGAGGCCGAGCTCGGCCAGACCGGAACGGTGGGGGTCGGCATTCCCGGCTCCCTGTCGCCCGCCACCGGACTCATCAAGAACGCCAACACCACCGTCCTCATCGGCCATCCCCTCGACAAGGACCTCGCAGCCGCCCTCGGCCGCGAGGTGCGCCTCGAGAACGACGCCAATTGCTTCGCCCTGTCGGAGGCCGTCGACGGCGCGGCCGCGGGGGCCGGGGTGGTGTTCGGCCTGATCATCGGGACGGGTGCGGGATCCGGCATCGTCATCGACGGCAAGGTCCTGCGCGGCCGCCATCTCATCGGCGGCGAGTTCGGACACAATCCGCTGCCCTGGCCGAGCGTCGACGAGGTGACCGGGGCGCCGTCCTGCTATTGCGGGCAGAAGGGCTGCCTGGAGACCTGGGTCTCCGGCACCGGCTTCGCCGACGACTACCGCCGCGCCACGGGCTCGGCCGTGCCCGCGCCCGAGATCGTCGCCATGGCCGCCGGCGGCGACGCGGTGGCCCGCGCCTCCTACGACCGATACGTCTCGCGTCTCGCCCGCGGCCTCGCCCAGGTCGTCAATCTCATCGACCCCGACGTCATCGTGGTGGGCGGCGGCATGAGCAACGTGCCCTCCATCTATGAGGACCTGCCGCCGGCCATGGTGCCTTATGTCTTCTCCGACGCCTGCACCACGCCCATCGTCAAGGCGGTGCACGGCGACTCCTCCGGCGTGCGCGGCGCGGCCTGGCTCTGGCCCGCCGGTAACCCTGCCGCGTGACGTCCCGTCGTCGCCGCGAAAAAGTTGGCGGGCGTTCTGGACAGGGCCCCCGCCGTCTGGTAGTCACCCGGCTCCCGCGCAGCCCCTCGGGCTTGCGGGCGTGGGTGATTAGCTCAGTTGGTAGAGCAGCTGACTCTTAATCAGCGGGTCGAAGGTTCGAGTCCTTCATCACCCACCATTCTCTCCTCCCTTCCATCCCGACCTGAACCGCCCCGAGCTCCCGCCCGGCTGCGTTGACCCGTCGAATGCCGCCTGTTACTTCAGAAAATCCTGAAAATTCAGACGGGCGACCCATGAACCTGCCGCCGCTCATCCAGGCCTTCGTGCTGCATTTCGGCGAGATGGGGTCGCGCTGGGGCATCAACCGCACGGTCGGGCAGGTCTATGCGGTGATCTTCCTCGCCAACCGGCCGGTCTGCGCCGACGACCTCGTCGATGCCGTCGGCGTCGCGCGCTCCAACGTCGCCATGGCGCTGAAGGAGCTGCAGAGCTGGGAGCTGATCCGGCTGAAGCACGTGCCCGGCGAGCGCCGCGACTTCTACACGACCCTCGACGACATCTGGGCCATCGTCCGCAAGCTGGTGGAGCAGCGGAAGCGCCGCGAGATCGACCCGACCCTGACCGTGCTGCGGGAGCTTCTGATGCAGAGCCCCGCCTCGGAGGAGGAGCGCTTCGCCCAGGAGCGCATGCAGGAGATGCACGGGGTGATCGAGCTCGTCACCGGCTGGTACGACGACATCGAGCGGCTGGAGACGGAGCGGCTGGTGCAGCTGCTCAGCCTCGGCTCGAAGATCGTCAAGGCGCTGGAGTGGAAGGACAAGCTCTTCGTGGGGAAGGGGGCCCGCGGGAAGGCGAAGGGCGCACCGGCCGGCGAGGGGGATTGACGGCGCGCCCGCGCGAGCGCTCCCGACGGTCGAACCCCAAGCGCAAGAATTGACCTCGTGGCGCGACTGTGAATCAATCTGTCGCAATTGATTCTCAGGGATTTATTGACTCATGCTTCTCAAGCCGTTGAATCCCGACAGCGGCGGCAGGATCGAGCACAGCATCGTCGCGTCGTGGCCCGGTTTTGTCGCGAAGACCAGCCGACGGAAGACCGACTACAGCATCAGCTACGCGAGTCATCCCTCCGAACACTACATCGCGCTGCATCATTTCTCGCGGCGCGAGGGCGAGACCCGGATCGACGGGCTGCCCGGGTCCTCGCTCAGCGACCTGCGCGGCAAGCTCACCCAGATCCCGGCCGGCTGCGGAGCACAGGGCTGGACGGTGGGTCCCTCGAACGAGGGCCACGTGACCATGATGTTCTTCGACCCGGTCCAGCTCACCTCCGACATCGGGCGGATGTATGCCTCCTCCGCCGTCAGGCCGAAGCTCTATTTCGAGGATGCGGATCTGGTCGACGCCATGACGCGGCTGGACCGCGTGCTGTCCGACGGCGACGGGCTGACCGATCTCTACGCGGAATCCATCGGCCTGTTCATCGTCGCACGGGTGCTGGAACTGTCGCGGCACGACCAGGTGCCGGAGCGGACCGCGCTCGGGACGCGGTCGCGCATGGCGATGCTGGACGAGTATCTGCGCGCCAACATCGGCAACCCGGTCTCCATCGACGACCTGGCGCAGCTCGCGGGGCTGTCCCGCTTCCACCTGATCCGCTCGTTCCGCGATTCGTTCGGGGCGACGCCCTACCAGTATTTCCTGCGGCTGAGGATGAACGAGGCGCGGCGGCTCCTGACCGCCACCAGCCTGCCGGTGGCGCAGGTGGCGACCAAGGTGGGCTTCTCCAGCAGCACCCAGTTCGTGAAGATGTTCCGCGCCATGGAAGGCGTCACGCCCGGCAGCGTCCGCCAGCGCTGAGCGGCATCAGCCGGACTGACGGCCGACGGTGACGTCGCCCGCCGCCGGGCCGGGATGGCGGATCAGCCGGATGCGCTTGGCAAGCAGCAGCAGGGCGTGCCAGTGGATCGCCGCCGTGACCTTCAGCGTGAGCAGCGGGTGGGTCGCGAGCAGGCGCAGCAGGTTGCCGTCGGTCAGCTCCCGCCGCTCCCCGGCCAGCGAGGCGAAGAGCATCGGCCCGTCCCCGTCGCTCGCGGCGATATGCAGCGCCACGTCGTCGCCCGGCGGCACCAGGCGGAAGCGATAGGCCATGTCGCGGGTCAGGAAAGGCGAGACGTGGAAGGCCTTGGCGCTGTCCTGCACGATGGGGCGGGCCTCGCCTTCCGCGGCCATCAGGTAGGAATGGATCTCGCCGAAGGTGTTGTGCACCTCGTAGATCGTCGCGGCGAGCGCGCCGTCGGGCCGGTGGCAGAAGAAGACGCTGATCGGGTTGAAGCCATAACCGAGCACGCGCGGCATGGTGAGGAGGCGGATGGCGCCGCCGCCGGTGTCGATGCCGGCCTCGGCCAGTCGGGTCTCGATCTGCGGTCTGAGCGGCCGGCCGGAGCGGTCGCCGTAGTCGGCGGTGCGGAAAGAGAAGAGGTTGCGGCGGTCGCGGGAGAAGACCTTCAGGCGGCGGTCGAGCGCGTCGATCTCGTCGAGGTCGAGCAGCATCCAGAAGACGCGGTAGGCGAGCGCATGGGGCCGCGGCCGGATGCGGCGGTGCTCCACCCGGCCCACATAGAGCGCCGAGGCGGGGGCTTTCACGCCACCTCCGTCAGGGGCAGGGCCGGCGGGCGGCGCACGATGCGGCCGGAATCGTCGGCGACCGACCAGGGGCGCCGGAGGCCGCCGAGGTCCTCGGCGACGGCGAGGCCCGCCTGCAGCCCGTCCTCGTGGAAGCCGGCGCCGAAATGGGCGCCGCAATACCAGGTGTTGCGCAGACCCTGGAGCGACCAGAGGCGCGACTGCGCGGCGATGGCGGCGCTGTCGAACAGCGGGTGCTCGTAGGTCTCGGTGCGCAGCACGGTCTCCTCCCGCGGCGGCCGCGGGGGATTGAGCGTGACGAAGAACTGCTTGTCCATCGGCAGGTGCTGCAGCCGGTTCATCCAGTAGGTGACGGCGCAGGGCTCGTCCGGCACGCGGCGGTCGCCGATGTGGTTCCAGCTCGACCAGGCGGCGCGGCGGCGGGGCATCAGCGCCTCGTCGGTGTGGAGGACCGCGACGTTGCGGCTGTAGCGGAAGGCGCCGAGCAGGGCGCGCTCCTCGGGCGACGGGTCGGCCAGCATGGCGAGCGCCTCCTTGGCGTGGGTCGCGACCACCACCTGATCGAAGCGGCGGGACCAGCCGTCCTCGCCGTCGAGGATCACGGCGTCCGACAGGCGCCGGATGCGGGCGACGGGCATGTTCGAGCAGACCTCGCCGGAGAAGGCTTCCATCAGCTTGCCCACATAGGCGCGGCTGCCGCCGGTGACGGTGCGCCAGGCGGGGCGGCCCGACAGCTTCAGGAGGCCGTGATTGTCGTGGAAGCGGATGAAGGCGCTGGCCGGATAGGAGAGGATCTCGGCGCAGGGCGCGGACCAGATGGCTCCCGCCATGGGCAGGAGGTGGTCGTCGCGGAAGGCGGTGCCGTAGCGGCCGGCCTTCAGGTAGTCGCCGAGCGAGATCGGGTCGTTCTCGAGCTCGGCCGCGTCGCGGGTGGCGCTGCGATAGAAGCGCAGGAGGTCCTGCAGCATCGACCAGAAGCGCGGGCTGACGATGTTGCGGCGCTGGGCGAAGAGGCCGGCGAGGCCCGTCCCGGCATATTCGAGCCGGCCGCCGTCGAGGGAGACGGCGAAGGACATCTCGGTGGCGAGCGAGGGCACGTCGAGATGCTCGAGGAGGGCGCAGAAGTTGGGGTAGGTCGCCTCGTTGAAGACGATGAAGCCGGTGTCGACGGCGACGTCCTGGCCGCGGGCGCCGGGGACCGTGACGGTGTTGGCGTGGCCGCCGAGCCGGCCGTCGCGCTCGTAGAGGGTCACGTCATGGGCCTGCGACAGAAGCCAGGCTGCGGACAGGCCGGAAACGCCGCTCCCTACCACCGCGATGCGCTGCCGCCGAACACCACCCGCTTGCATGCCGTATTCCTACATTCTGTTGTCTTGTCTATGTCTACGCCGGCGCAAGCCCGCCGGTTCAGCCTAAGGGGCCGCATCCGAAAAGGAAGCGCGGCCACTGATCCGCTGCCGCGAAGGGCGCGTAGAGGGCGACATGATGGTTGCTCTTGCGATACATTCTGAAATGTCGGTCCCGCTCTCCCGCGGGCCGCGCAGACGTGCCGGTGCCGCCCTGATGGATGCCAATGCCCTGATCCAGTCGATTGCCCAATCGTCCGACAGGCAAGCGTTCGTCAAACTGTTCGACCATTTCGCGCCGCGGGTGAAAGCCCTGCTGATGCGCCAGGGAACCCCGGCGGACCTCGCCGAGGAACTGGCGCAGGAAACGCTGCTGATGGTCTGGCGCAAGGCGGCGCTGTTCGACCCGACGCGGGCAGGGGCCTCGACCTGGATTGCGGCGATCGCCCGCAATCTGCGGATCGACGCTGCCCGCCGCGAGAAGCGGTCGCGCCTGCCGGACGTTCTCGACATTCTCCAGGGCGAGGAGCCCGAGCAGCCAGACCAGGTCTTCGACGGGAGCGAGCGCGACTCCCGCGTGAGGGCCGCCCTCACCTCCCTGTCCCCCGATCAGCTCCGAGTCGTCCAATTGGCATTCATGGAAGGTCTCAGTCATCAGGACGTGGCCAAACGCCTGTCCATCCCGCTCGGCACCGTCAAGTCGCGCCTGCGCCTCGCCATGGCGCGAATGCGTGGCTCTCTGGAGGATCTGCGATGAGCATGTCCCATCGTCCGTCCGACGAAACCCTGGCGGCCTTCGCCGCCGGCCGCCTCGACGAGGGGCTGGCCCTGGTCGTCGCCGCCCATGTCGAGATCAATCCGCAGACGCGGCGCGATCTCGCGGACATCGACGCGCTCTCGGGCGCCTTCCTCGACTCGATCGAGCCGGAGCCCATGGGCATCGATGCGCGCAGCCTGTCGATCGCGCTGCCGCAGCGCTCGGCCGAGCCGCCGCAGCGTCCGTCCGCGCCGCCTGACGCCGCGGGTCTTGCCGTGCTCGCCCCCTACACGCTGGGACGCTGGCAGAGCGTCGGCCGCGGCGTGGCGCTGCGCCGCGTCGAGGTGCCGAGCTCCGATTCCCGCGTGTTCATGCTGCGGGCCCAGCCGGGCACGCGGCTCCCGGCACACCGCCACACCGGGGCGGAGTGGACCACGATCATCTCGGGCGCCTACCAGCACGAATATGGCCGCTATGCCGCGGGCGACTTCGACGAGGCCGACGACCGCCACGCCCATACGCCCGTGGTCGATCCCTATGAGGGTTGCACCTGCATCGTCGCGCTCACCGGCAACGTCCGGTTCGAGGGCATGATCGGACGCCTGCTGCAGCCCTTCGTCCGCCTGTGACGGGATTGTCGTTCCTCGCAGCCCTGGTCTTCATCGTCGCCGCCATGAGCGTGATCATGGCGGGGGCCTGGCTGATCGAGAAGCGGACCGGCAATTCCGGCTGGATCGACGTCACCTGGACCTTCGGCGTCGGCGGCACGGCGCTGGCCGCCGCGCTGCTGCCCTTCGGCGCGGGCCCGTGGGAACGGCGCCTCCTCGTCGGCGCCATGGCGCTCGCCTGGGCGCTGAGGCTCGGCCTGCACATCGCCGGCCGCACCCGCGGCATCACCGACGACGCGCGCTACGCCAAGCTCAGGCAGGACTGGGGGGCCGACGCCTCCTGGCAGATGTTCCGCTTCCTGCAGATCCAGGCTGCGGCGAGCGTGCCGCTGGCGCTGGGCATCGTGCTCGCCGCCCACCGGCCGGCGCCGCTCGGCTGGCAGGACGCTCTCGGCCTCGCGGTCTTCGCCGCGGGCTGGGCGGGCGGCGCCATCGCCGACCGGCAGCTCGCCGCCTTCGTCGCGGACAAGAACAAGCGCGGCCCGATCTGCGACGTCGGCCTGTGGCGCTATTCGCGCCATCCCAACTACTTCTTCGAATGCGTCCTCTGGGCCTCCTATGCGGTCATGGCGCTGGCCTGGAGCGGCCATCCCTTCGGCTGGTTCGCGATTCTGGCGCCCGCCTTCATGACGCTCCTCCTCACCCGCATTTCCGGCATCCCGCCTCTCGAGGAGCACATGCTACGCAAGCACGGCGCCGCCTTCGCGGACTACCAGGCGCGCACCAGCGCCTTCATTCCCTGGCCGCCGGGCAAGACGAAAGGCTGAACGCGGTGTCCCTTCTCGCAGGCCTCATTGCCTGGGGCGAACGCGCCCCCGTCCCCGATGCGCTGACCCGCGCCGCCATCGCCTGGCTGGTCGGGCGGACCGACCGGAACCTGTCCTCTGCCACCGCGGCCGACGACGCGGACTTCGCCGCCTCCATGGCGGACTTTCCCGTCGCGGTGCACACGGACGCCGCCAATGCCCAGCACTACGAGCTGCCGCCGGAGTTCTTCGTCCGGACCCTCGGCCCGCAGCGCAAATATTCGTGCTGCTACTACGACGCCCCCGAGACCACCCTCGCCGAGGCCGAGACGCGGGCTCTCGACCTCACCATGGACCATGCCGGCCTCGCCGACGGCCAGCGCATCCTGGAGCTCGGCTGCGGCTGGG
>LNFH01000275.1 GCA_001464235.1 Rhizobiales bacterium Ga0077556
GAGGGGAGGGTGAGGGTGGGGCATTCCGAACCGCGCCTGCCGTCTGCCCGGCCATGACGCGGAGAGGGGTGGCGATCGACGCGTCCGGCCTTGGTGCTTTCAGAAGCCCCTCACCCTTCCCTCTCCCCGCAAGCGGGGAGAGGGGGACTTCGACGTCGTGGGCGTTCTCGTCCGTTCTGCCAAGCGGGACCGTTGCCAATCCTAACGCTACGTTGTTGCCCCCTCTCCCCGCTTGCGGGGAGAGGGAAGGGTGAGGGGCTTGGATCGTCGAGGAGCAGGTCGGGCAATCGCCCCACCCCTCAGTCATGGATGCGGATGACCGCCTCGATCTCCACCGTGATGCCCATGGGCAGCGAGCCCATGCCCACCGCCGAGCGGGCGTGGCGGCCGCGGTCGCCGAGCACGGCCACCATCAGGTCGGAGAAGCCGTTGATGACGCGCGGGTGGTCGCCGAAATCCGGCGTGCCGTTGACCATGCCGAGAACCTTCAGGAACTCGACCCTGGAGAGGTCGCCGCCGGCCGCCGCCTTGGCGGAGGCGAGGATCTGCAGGCCGACCAGCTTGGCGTGCTCATAGGCCGTCTCGACCGTCACGTCGGCCCCGACCTTGCCGGTGTGCAGCGACCCGTCGGCCTTCCGCGGACCCTGTCCGGCGAGATAGGCGATGGTCCCGTCGCGCTTGAACGGCACGTAATTGCCTGCGGGAGTGGGCGTAGGGGGCAGCGTCAGGCCCAGCTGGGCGAGCTTCTCTTCGGGGCTCATGTCCGTCTCCTCACCTGAGCTTGCCGCGGGCGGCGACGGGCAGGATACCGACGATCTCCTCGCCGCGCACCATCACCACCTCGTCGACCATGTTGACCACCACGCAGACGTGGTTCGGCACCACGCGCACGATATCGCCGACCTTCGGCCGCTCGTTGCATTTCGACAGATCCAGGAAGCCGTGCTCCTCGGCGAAGCGGGCGATGCGCGCCTCCGGGTGCTCGAGGATCAGGCCGTAGCCGTCGAGCCCGCCGCCGGGATCGGCGGTCAGCGTCTTCGAGCCCGCATCGAGAATGCCGCGATCGGCGCCGGCGCGGCTGACGACCGTCGAGTAGACGGTCAGCGCGCAGTCGTCGAGCGTTGCGACGCCCGCCTCCACCTGCATGCGGTCGTTGTAGATGTAGGTGCCGGGACGGTGCTCGGTGGCGCCCTTCAGCTTGCCGACGTTCTTCATGTTCGGCGAGCCGCCGGTGGAGATGATCTCCGCCTCGAGGCCCTCGAGCGCGATGCCGGCCAGCGCCGTGTCGAGGAACTTCTGCGCCTCCGGCCAGCCGTCCTCGGTCGGGTACATCATGAAGCCCTTGAAGGAGAGGCCGGGCGATGCGGCGATCAGCTTGGCGAGCTCGATGGCCTCGCCCGGGGTCTCGACGCCGGCGCGCTTGCGGCCCGTGTCGCATTCGATGACGACGCCGAGCGGCCGTCCTGCCAGCGCCGCGGCCTTCGGCAGGTCGCCGATGACGGTGGCGTTGTCGGCGGCGACCGTGACGCTGGTCGATTCGAGGAGCCGGCCGAGCCGGTTCATCTTCTCCTCGCCGAGGAGATTGTAGCTGATGAGGATGTCGTCGAGGCCGGCGGCGGCCATGACCTCCGCCTCGCCGATCTTCTGGCAGGTGATGCCCTTCGCACCGGCGGCGACCTGCAGCTTCGCCAGCTCGGGGCTCTTGTGGGTCTTGATATGCGGGCGGTTGGCGATGCCGGCGGCGTCGCACTGCGCCTGGACGCGGGCGATGTTGGCCTCCACCCGGTCCATGTCGATGACGACGGCCGGCGTGCCGTATTCGCGGGCGATGGTTTCGGCGAGCGGGGTGGC
>LNFH01000276.1 GCA_001464235.1 Rhizobiales bacterium Ga0077556
GCATGTCGCTCGACCTCTCGGTGGTCATCGCCAACTGGTCGCTCGTCGCCACCTATGTCGCGGCCTACATGGTCGCCAAGGGCATCGGCATCTATGCGGTCGCGAGGCTGACGCGGGCCGGCCATGGCGAGGCCATGGAGCGCACGCTGATGATGGCGCAGGGCGGCGAGTTCGCCTTCGTCCTCTATGCCGCCGCCACCAGCACCGGCCTCATCGACGGTCGGGCCAACGCGACGCTCACGGCGATCGTCATCATCTCCATGGTGCTGACGCCGCTGGCGCTGATGGGCCTGCGCTTCCTCATCGCCGCGCCGAAGGGGCCCTCGCTCGACGGTGTCGAGGTCGCCGACGGCCTTACCGGCGAGGTGCTGATGATCGGCTTCGGCCGCTTCGGCCAGGTGGCGTCCCAGGCACTGCTGGCCGAGCGGGCGGAGGTGACGATCATCGACAACGACGTGGAGATGATCCAGGCCGCCGGCACCTTCGGTTTCCGCATCTACTACGGCGACGGCACCCGCCTCGACGTGCTGCGTGCGGCGGGCGCGGGGACGGCCCGGCTCATCTGCGTCTGCGTCGACAAGCAGGAGGCGGCGGACAAGATCGTCGAGCTGATCAAGGCCGAATTCCCGCTCGCCAAGCTCTTCGTCCGCTCCTTCGACCGGGCCCACACGATCAAGCTGAGGGAAGAGGGCGTCGATTACGAAATCCGCGAGGTGCTGGAGAGCGCTCTCGTCTTCGGGCGCGAGGCGCTGGTGGCGCTCGGCATCGAGCGGGAGGTCGCCCGCCAGACGGTCAGCGACCTGCGCAAGCGCGACGCGGCGCGTCTCGAACTGCAGATGCACGAGGGAATCCAGGCCGGCGTCCACCTGATGCATCAGCAGCGCGTGACGCCGGCGCCGCTGACCGAGCCCGGCCGCAAGGCGCAGGCCCTCAATCCGGAGGCCGAGGACGTGCTGGCGGACGAGACGAGGTTTTCGGGATGACGGCCGCCGCCCCGGCCCGCGCGCCGGGCAAGTTCACGCAAGGCTCCACCATGCGCCACGTGATCGTCATGACCCTCACCGGGTCGGTCGGTCTGATGGCGGTGTTCATGGTCGACCTGCTCAACCTGTTCTACATCGCCCAGCTCGGCGAGCAGGAGCTCGCCGCCGCCATCGGCTATGCCGGAACGGTGCTGTTCTTCCTCACCTCCTTCGCCATCGGCCTGTCGATCGCCGGCACGGCGCTGGTGTCGCGGGCGCTGGGGGCCGGCGACCGCGAGAAGGCCCGGCGGCTGGCGACCTCCAGCCTCATCGTCATGGCGCTGGCGATGCTCGTGCTGTCGGCGGCGATGCTGCCTTTCTCCGGCTTCCTCCTGGCGAGCCTCGGGGCCGGCGGGCGGACCCTCGCCATCGCCGACCGCTTCCTGTGGATGGTGGTGCCGGCCACCGCCTTCCTCGGGCTCGGCATGATGTATTCGGCCATCCTGCGGGCCGTCGGCGACGCCAAGCGCGCCATGTGGGTGACGCTCACCGGCGGCGTGGTGACGGCGATCCTCGACCCGCTCTTCATCTTCGGCTTCGGCCTCGGGGTGGACGGCGCCGCCATCACCTCGATCATCTCGCGCTGCGCCATGGCCTATATGGGGCTGCGCGGCGTGACGCTGGTGCACCGGCTGAGCGCCCGGCCCGTCCTCGCCGACATCCTCGGCGACATCCGGCCGATCGCCGCCATCGCCGTCCCGGCGGTGCTGACCAACATCGCCACGCCCGTCGGCAACGGCATCGTCACCGCCATGATCGCCCGCTACGGCGACGGGGCCGTGGCCGGCTGGGCCGTGCTGGGACGGCTGGTGCCGGTCGCCTTCGGCGCCTTCTTCGCCCTCTCCGGGTCCGTCGGTCCGATCATGGGGCAAAATGTCGGGGCGCGGCAGTTCTCGCGCGTCCGGCAGACGCTGATCGATGCCCTCGTGTTCCTCAGCCTCTACGGCGTCGCGGTCTGGCTGGTGCTGCTGGTGCTCTCGCCGCAGGTGGTGAAGCTCTTCGACGCGACCGGAACGGCGGCGGCGGTCATCGCCTTCTTCTGCGTCTACGCCTCGCTCGGCTGGGCCTTCAACGGCGCGGTCTTCGTCGGCAACGCCGCCTTCAACAATCTGGGCTTCCCGACCTATTCGACGGTGCTCAACTGGGGCCGCGCCACGGTCGGCACCGTGCCCTTCGCCATGGCCGGGGCCTGGATCGCCGGGCCGGACCAGGGCGCCCAGGGCGTCATCGCGGGACAGGCGGCCGGCGGCATCCTGTTCGGCATCCTCTCCATGGTCATCTGCTTCCGCGTCATCGACCGGATGGCGACCCGCCCGCCCACCGATCCGCCGACGCCGACGGGACCGCCGAGCGGCCTGTCGCCCTTCACGTCGGGCAAGGGTGCGACAGCGGGGTCGTGACGCTGGCGGGACGGCGTGGTTAGATGACGGACAACGGGGCGGGAATCGACCCCGGGGAGCATGCCGATGTTCAACCTCGCCGACATCCTCGCCCAGGCGCAGGCGAAACAGGGCTTCGACCAGTTCGCCGGGCAGTTCGGCATGGGGCCGCAGCAGGTCAAGGCGGCGATGGATGCGCTGCTGCCCGCCTTCTCGCTCGGGCTCAACAAGGCGACCCAGTCGCCCGCCGACATGGCCAATCTCTTCGGCCTGTTCACCTCCGGCAACAACTACGCCCAGATGTTCGAGCAGCCGATGCAGGCGGGCCAGAGCATGATGGCGGCGGGCCAGCAGGCCCTGACCCGCATCTTCGGCACGCCCGAGCTCACCCAGGCCATCGCCCAGCAGACGGCGCTGGCGACCGGCATGCAGCAGGAGGCGATGCGGCAGGTGATGCCGATGATGGCGTCGCTCCTGATGGGCGGGCTGATGAAGGGCGCCATGAGCGGGCAGAACCCGCTGGGCGACATGATCACCGCCATGGTCGCGCGCATGATGCCGCCGCAGGCGACGGCGGCTGCCGACCCGATGGCCGGCATGATGGGCATGTTCGGCAATTTCTTCGGCCAGGGGGCGCCGAAGCCCGCGGCGATGCCGACCATGCCCGGCCTCGAGCAGATGATGGAACTCGCACGCCAGATGCAGGCGGCCAATCCGCTGCTCGCCGCGGCCATGAACCCGCAGGCGCCGCCGACCGAAACGACGGGTCCGCGCAGCCTCGGCCAGCAGGCGGCCGACACCTGGACGGCGACCATGGGCCGGATGTTCGAGGCCGGCCGCGAGGTGCAGGACCAGCAGCTGGCGCAGGCAAGGCGGCGGCGCCCAAGCCTCCGGCCACATGAACGAAGTTTAACTCGGTCCGCCGGGTCCGTTGGCGTAGATTCTCCTCATCAGGGCGAACCCCAGAGGAGACTCTCCCATGAAGACCATGATCATCGCTGCCGGCGTAGCCGCCACCCTGGCGCTCGGCGCGGCCGCCATCGCCCAGCCCGCTCCCGGCGGTCCGCGCGGCCCCAATGCCGAGTCCGGCCCCCGTGGCGAGGGCCGCGGCCCCGGCTGGATGCGGATGAGCCCTGAGGATCGCGCCGCCATGACGGATGCGCGCATCGCCGGCCTGAAGGCCATGCTGCGCCTCACCCCCGAGCAGGAGCGGTACTGGCCGGCGCTGGAGACGGCGCTGCGCGAGGCGGCGACCCAGCGCAGCCAGCGCATGACGGAGCGCATGGAGCGCCGCCGCGAGATGCGCGAGAACCGTGACGCCGCCCGTCCCGACCCGGTGCAGCGCCTGCGCACAATGGCCGACCGGATGGGCGAGAACGCCGCCACCATGCGCAAGCTCGCCGATGCCGCGGGGCCGCTCTACGCCTCGCTCGACGAGGCGCAGAAGCGCCGCGTCGACCGCATGATGCAGCGTGGCGGCCGCATGATGATGGGCGGAGGCGGCCACGGCCGCATGGGCGGTGGCTGGGGTGGCCAGTGGGAAGGCCATCGTGGCGGACCCGGCCGCGGTCCCGGCGGCGAGGGCGGTCGTCTCTGACGCCAGCCTCCACGACCATTGCCGGCAAGACACTCGCCTCAAACGACATTCGACGGGCCCGCTCACGCGGGCCCGTTCCGTTTCGGGACGCCGGCCGGCGGATTTGGAAAGGGAGTGGAAACGCGGCGTTTACCCTGTTGGTGGAGAGTGAAGCCGTTGCAGTTCGGTCCGCGTGAGGGGTCGCCCGGCCATGATGCCTTTCGAGGGCCCAGAAGAGCCCGTGTCCCGGCGTGCCCGGCGTCTCGTCCTGATCATCGATGCGGATCCGGCCTTCCGGCGCCTCGCCGTGCAGGCCCTGTCGTCGGAGATGGACTGTCGCGAGGCCGCCTCCATCGAGGACGGGCTCGATATCCTCGACAGCCGTGATCCCGACCTCGTCGTCGCCTGCCTCGACGGCGCCGCCGCGCCCGGGACGGACGCGATCGATTCCCTGCGGTTCGCCGGGTTCGAAGGCCCCATCCTCGCCACCAGCGCGCGTGTCTCCCTCGGCTCGGCCGTCGAGGCCATGCGGGCAGGCGCGAGCGATGTCGCCGGCAAGCCGCTGTCGGCCGCCGAGCTTCTCCGCCGCGCCGGCAAGCTGATGGAGGCCGAGCGCCCGGCCGCCCGGCCCGCCGCTCCCGGCCGCCGCGACACCGCTCATTTCGAGGGGTTCATCGGCACATCCCCGGCGATGACGGACATCTACGAGCAGATCCGCCGCATCGGCCCGTCCCGCGCGCCCGTCTTCGTCACCGGCGAGAGCGGCACCGGCAAGGAGGTCACCGCCCAGGCCGTCCACACGCTCTCCGGGCGGCCGGCGCAGCGCTTCGTCGCCCTCAATTGCGGGGCCATCCCGAAGGACCTGATGGAGAGCGAGATCTTCGGCCACGTGAAGGGCGCCTTCACGGGGGCGACCGAGGATCGCGCCGGTGCCGCAGAGCTCGCCGACGGCGGCACGCTCTTCCTCGACGAGATCTGCGAGATGGACCTGGCGCTGCAGACCAAGCTCCTGCGGTTCATCCAGACGGGCGAGATGCGGCGGGTCGGCGACACGCGCACGCGCGCGGTGGACGTCCGCTTCGTCTGCGCGACGAATCGCGACCCGCTCGCCGACGTGGCGGCGGGGCGCTTCCGCGAGGACCTCTACTACCGCCTCTGCGTGCTGCCGATCCACCTGCCGCCGCTGCGCCGGCGCGGCGACGACGTGCTGACCCTGGCGGAGGCCTTCCTCGCCCGCTTCTCGGCGGAAGAGGGCCGGCATTTCCGCGGCTTCGACGCCGCGGCGGCGGACATCGTGTCGCGCTATTCCTGGCCGGGCAACGTCCGGCAGTTGCAGAACGTCATTCGTCGCCTCGTCGTCATGCACGACGGCGAGCGCGTCACCGCGCCCATGCTGCCGCTGGCCCTCGCCCATGGGTCGCAGCCGATGGCCGCGCCCGTAGCCGGGCCTGCACCCGCCGCCGGATCGCCGCCGATGGTGGAGCCGTTCTGGGTGCAGGAACGGCGCATCATCGAGGAGGCGCTGGCAGCCTTCGACGGCAACCTGTCGCGGGCCGCGGCGGCCCTCGAGATCAGCCCCTCGACCATCTATCGCAAGCGCGAGAGCTGGGCGCGCGAGGGTCTCCTCCAGGCGGGATGAGCGGCCGGGTAGGGTTGAACCGCCGGCCCCATCTGCCTAAACCGGTGCCATGACCCGGACACGCCCCGTTACAGCCGCGGCCCTGGCAGCGGTCGCCACCCTGATCGCGACGAGCAGCGCCGAGGCGCAGCGCCGGCGGGAGCCGCAGGCCGCGCGCCAGCCGACCCGCGCCGAGATCATGCTCTATCACCGCTTTCCCGTCGGCACGCGCCTCGCCGTCGTCTCGGTGAACGGACGGCGGCCGGTGGCGACCGACCGTCCCGCCTTCACCTTCACGCCCGGCCTGCGCATGACCGGCTTCGGCGGTTGCAATCCGGTCAATGCCGACTACCGGCGCACCGGGCCGAGCGACATCCGCTTCGGCCCGCTGAACTTCATCGAGAAGAAGTGCGGCGGCGAGATTGACCGGCAGGAGCGCGCCATCTTCTGGGCCATCCAGGGCGCCAACCGCTGGCGGCCGCACGGCACGCGCGGCATGACCTTCACCGGCGTGCGCGGCACGGTGACCTTCGAGCCGGCGTTCTGAGGCGCACTACCCCTTCGCGAGCGGCATGAGCGGGGCGTCGGCGGCGACGTGGAGGCCCGTCTCGTCCTTGACGAGATGGATGCGCCGGTCGTGGAAGTTCACCAGCGTCGAGCGGTGACCGATCGAGACGATGGTGGCGTTCGGCAGCCGGTCGCAGAGCGCCTTGTAGAGGGCCGCCTCGCCCGTCTCGTCGATGGCGGCGGTCGCCTCGTCGAGGAAGAGCCAGTCCGGCTTGCAGAGGAGCGCGCGGGCAAGCGCGAGACGCTGCTGCTCGCCGCCCGACAGGGTCTGGTGCCAGGCGGCCTCCTCGTCGAGACGGGTCGTCAGCGCGGGCAGGTTCATCGCCTCCAGCGCGTCGACGATCTCGGCATCGGAATAGGCGCCGCGCTCGGCCGGGTAGGTGACTGCATCCCGCAGGCTCGCCACCGGGAAATAGGGCCGCTGCGGCAACAGCATGATCTCGGCTCCCGAGGGCGAGACGATGGTGCCCGTGCCGTGCGGCCAGATGCCGGCGATGGCGCGGAACAGCGTCGACTTGCCCGAGCCCGAGGGTCCCGTGACGAGGACGCGGTCGCCGGGCTTCACGGTAAGGTCGGGAGCGGAGACGAGCTGGCGGCCGTCGGGCAGCGTCACCGAGAGGTCGGCGAGCTTGAGGTGGTCGCCGTCACGCTCGGTGGCGATGGAGGCCGCCGGAGTGAGCCGCGCCGTCGCCGCCGAGCGCTCGAAGCCGGTGAGACGATCGACCACCGACTTGTAGTCGGCGAGCGAGGCATAGAGGTTGGTGAAGATGAGCAGGGCCGACTCCACCCGGCCGAAGGCGCCGGCCGTCTGGGTCAGGGAGCCGAGCTGGACGGCACCGGAGAAATAGGCCGGCGCGAGCAGGACGAAGGGAAAGATCACCGAGCCCTGGTTGACGAAGCTGGTGAACCAGGTCAGCCGCTTGGTGTATTTCATGTAGTCGAACCAGTTCGCGACGATGTTGCCGAACCGGCGCGTCAGGCCCTGGGCCTCGGCGGACTCGCCCTTCAGCAGGGCGATCTGCTCGTCGTTCTCGCGCACCCGGACGAGGCTGTAGCGGAAGTCGGCCTCGTAGCGCTGGCGCAGGAAGTTGATGCCGATGAGCTTGCGGCCGATGAGATGGGCACAGACCGTGCCGAAGACGGCGACGAAGAGAGCGGCATAGACGAGATAGCCGGGGATCGATTCCAGGTCGATGCCGAGCACGTTGTACTTGAAGCTCGCCGACAGGCCCCAGAGGATCAGCACGAAGGCGTAGAGCGACAGGATCGCCGAGAAGAAGCGGATCATCAGGGCGAGCGTGTTCTCGGTGAACATGCGCACGTCCTCGGCGATGCGCTGGTCCGGGTTGTCGGCCTGATTGCCCTGAAGGCGCATGCGGTAGTGGCCGCCGTCGTCGAGCCAATGGCCGGTGAGCTTGCCGGTCATCCAGCGGCGCCAGCGCATCTGCGTCCACTGGGTCAGGTAGAGCTCGTAGACGGCGAGGATCACCCACAGGAAGGCGACGACCGTGAAATACTGCAGCTCGACCCAGAACGTGGCCTCGGCGCGCTGCTGAAGGGCCGTGTAGAAGCGGTTGTTCCACTGGTTGAGCAGGACGGTGGCGAGGACCTGCGCGATGTTGATGACGAGCAGGATGTAGAGCAGGGCATGGGCGACCCAGCGCTCCTGCATGCGCAGGGTCAGGCCGAAGGGAAGCTGCACGACGCCGATGTCGCGCGCCTCGAAGAAGGGGTCGGCGAGCTTCGTGATCTGCCGGATCGTGCCGACGAAACTGAGTCCGTAGACCGCCAGGGCGAAGATGACCGACAGCAGGATGCTCGCCCGCGTCGGCAGGTAGGGCCCGAGCGCCTCGGGGATCCGCCCCGCCTCGTTCAGCAGCAGGATGGCCAGCGCCGTCAGGTGCCAGACGACGAGGAACCCGATGATGGCGCGGATCAGCGTCGAGGTCGGCCGCGACAGCCAGGCGACGATGGCGGCGACGATCGTCAGCAGGAAGACGTAGGGAGGCAGGTCGATCAGACCGGAGATCCTCGCCGCGGCCAGCGCGAGGCCGGCCGCACCTGCTGTAATGGCGATCGGTATCATGAGGAAACCCCGGGGATCGTCGTGAGGGAAAATGCCGTTGGGAGGATGGCGGGCGTCCGCCCCGGCGTTCCGGCGGGCGTGTCAGGGATCACGCGGCCGGCGCCGGGTCAGGGGCCGGGTCAGGGCAGCGCATCGGAGGGCGATTGGGCGAGAGCCTTTCGCAGTTCGTCCTCGGTGACGAGGCTCATCGCCTTCAGCACCTTCACCGCCTCGGTGCGGCGGCCGAGGCGCATGACGAGCACCACGGTTTCAGCATCGCCGCATTCGGGATGCGAACAGGCGATCTCGCTGACCGTCACGCCGTCGTCCTCCGAGAGCTGAAGGATGTCGCGGACGAGGGCGGTGAGGCGACGGGAGGCGTCGGCCGTCTCCGGATCCTGTCCTCGCCGGTTGAAGAAGAAGCGTGCCATGGTCCCGCCTTGTCAGCGCGAGTTATGGCCGATCCGTGGCGAAGACGGAAGCGCCCGCCGCGCCCGCTCACGCGGCCGTGCGCGGAGGGCTGCGGGCCGGGGCTCAGAAGGCGCCGCCGAGCTTCACGCGCACCTGGTGGCGCTCGAAGTTCACGAGGTCGAGGCTGCCGGTGGCGCCGCCCGCCGCACGTCCCCACACCTGGGCGTTCCAGGCGAGGGAGACGAAGGTGTCTTTCAGCGGACCGACGTCGCCGATCTTGTGGAAGAAGGTCGGTCCGACGAGGACGGCGTGGCCTCCCCACTGGTTGAGGAAAGCCCCGCCATAGGCGGCGACGTAGCGGACGTTGCCGCCGACGAAGGTCGAGGCGCCCTCGCCCACCCGCCAGGCGAGCGCGCCGCCGACCTCAAGGCCGGAATCGTTGGCATAGCCGAGGGCACCGCGCGGGCGTTCCGTGCCGGGGCCGATGTTGAGGTTCACCGCGCCGTAGAGGCGGTCCCCGACCAGGGCGGCGTCGGCGGCGACCTTGAAGGTGGCGGCGAAGCGCTCGGCGGAAATGCCGAGCCCCTCGGAGAAGCGGCCCCAGCGCAGTTCGAGGCCGACGGTGAGACCCGGATCGAAGGGCGTCGCTCCACGCTCCTTGAGCTGGTAGCGGACCTGGCCGGCGATGCCGTCGAAGGCGAAGCGGTTCTGGTTCGGATAGCCCGGCACGGTGTTGTTGCGGATGTCGTGATAGGCGGCCCAGACCGCCAGCGAGACTTGCAGCCTCTGGACGGGCGTCCAGCCGGCCTCGAGCTTGGTGTTGATGCCGGTGTAGCGGCCGTCGAACTTGCCGAAGCGGGCGGTCGTCTCGGAGGTCAGGCCGCGGTCGCCGGGGCTGCCGACGCCCGTGCCGTCGAGGAAGCCATAGGCGTCATCGGGGCCCGCCGCCTCGGCGGCCGGCGCCTCGGGCCGCGGACGGCCGACGTCGGCGGCGAGCGCGGGCGTGACGAGAAGGAAGGCGGCGGCGGCCGCGACGGCAGTGCGAGTCATGAATCAGCCCCAGATGTCCCACCCCGACTATGCCACCGGCCCCTCGCCGGCAACAGAGTCGGGAATACCCCGGTAGGACTGGTGCAATCTGCGGTTTCTGCAAATCGTTCGCAACAGGAAATCGACAGGCCGTGAGACCGGATGTAGCGGTTCAGCCCAGGGTGAACCCGGCAGCGGCGAGGTCACGGGCAAACGCCTCGCCGGCGAGATAGGCCAGTTCGTGCTCGCGGGGCCCGTGAACCGGGTCGGCGCGCCTCAGCGCCTCGTCGACATGGCCGGGATGGACCATGACGAGGGCGCCGTCCGGCAGGCGGGACAGGAACGTCGGGAAGATCGCCGCGAAGTCGGCGGCGCGGCGGAAATCGTAGGCCCCGGAAAAGGCCGGGTTGGCGGGGATACCGTGGCGGGCGAGCAGCCGCGTGAGACCCCGCGACAGGCCGGCGATCACCCGCCCCTTGACCCCCTGCCCGGCGCCGCCCGGCCCGCCGCACTGGCGGATCCAGGCACCCGGCGCATGGCGCGCTGCCGACGCCACCACGATGTCGCGGATGCCCGGCAGGAGATGGGCATGCTGGTGACCGTCGACAAAGGCCGGCGGCCTCCCGAAGGCGGCGATGAAGGCCTGCATCTGCGCCTCGACCTCGGCAGCAATCGCGGACCGGTCGAGCCTGCCCAGATGGGAGCGCATCAGAAGGGACCCGATCCCCTCGGCCATGGCGAGGCGCGGCGCGGTGAGCGGCGTCAGGCCTCCGGTCAGCGTCACGTGGAGGCCGATCTGGAAGCCCTCAGGGGCTATGGCGAGAAGGCGATTGGCCTCCGCCGCGAGATCGGGGCCCGGCGCCATCACCGAGGTGGCGTTGAGACGCCGGGCGGCGGCGAGATCGCGGATCGCGCGCGAGACCCCCGGCGCCAGGGCATAGTCGTCGGCGCAGAGGATCAGGCGCTTCATCGGGCGGGTCCGCGGCTCAGTCGCCCTGGGCGATCGAGCCGGTCGCGTCGGTGAGGGCGGGCTGGTCGGCGGCGCGCTTCAGGCTCTGCTCGGCGACGAGGTAGACGGGCCTTCCCTTCAGCTCCGAGAGGATCTTGCCGATGTATTCGCCGAGGACGCCGATCATCAGGAGCTGCACGCCGCCGATGAAGGTGACGGCGACGAAGACGGACGGGTAGCCCGGCACGCCGCGGCCGTGGATGATCGTCTCGCCGACGATGTAGAGGCCGTAGCAGAAGGCCATCGCCGCGAGCAGGGCGCCGAGCAGGCTGGCGATGCGCAGCGGCACGATGGAGAAGGACGTCAGGCCCTCGATGGAGAAGGCGAGCAGCCCCCAGAAGCTCCATTTGGCCTCGCCCTGTTCGCGGGCATCCGGCTCGTAGGCAATCCCGATCTGGCGGAAGCCGACCCAGCTCGACAGGCCCTTGAAGAAGCGGCCGCGCTCGGGGAGGCGGCGCAGCGCCGCCGCGGCGCGCGGCGACAGCAGGCGGAAGTCGCCGGCATCGGCCGGGATCTTGTGGCGCACGCCGGCATTGACGAGGCCGTAGAAGGCGTTGACGAAGAGGGTGCGCAGGCGCGGCTCGTCGCGGCGGTGGGCCTTGTAGGTGAAGACGACGTCATAGCCGTCGTCGAGCCAGCGCGCGACCAGCGTCTCGGCGACGGCGGTCGGATGCTGCCCGTCGGCGTCCATGAAGATCACCGCGCCGAAGCGGGCATGGTCGAGGCCGGCGAGGAGCGCCGCCTCCTTGCCGAAATTGCGCGAGAATCCGATCACCTGCACGTCGGCGCCGTCGGGCCTGAGGCTCTCGGCCACGGCGCGCGTCCCGTCGCGAGAGCCATCATCGACGTAGAGGATCTCGACGGGCAGGCCGCGCTCCTCCTTCAGCTTGCGGGCGAAGGCCGTCAGCTTGGCGTGGGTGTGGGGAAGGGCTTCCGCCTCGTTATAGGCCGGCACGACGATGGTGAGGCCGAAGGGGGGCAGTTCGCTGCCCGGAAAGGCAATGACGCGCCTGTCGCTGATGATCATGTGCCGACGGCCCGCAGCCGCTCCTGTAACCAGTGTGCATGATACCCGACTTCACGCTGCCGTGAAGCGAGACGCAGATCATCACGGCCGCTCGGCTGTTTCATGGTTGAAAAGCGTGTAGAGGACGGCGCTGTGATGAACGATCGACAACAGCCGCCGCCCTCCGGCCTCGCCGCGACCCTCCTGCGCGAAGGCCGCAAGATGCTGTCCTTCGGCGTCATCGGTGTCGGCAACGGGTTCGTCAACTATGCGGTGACCGTCGGCGTGACCCTTCTGGCGCTCACCCCGCTCGGCCTCGCCACCAGCGATCCGGCCCTCGGCCTTGCCAAGGCGCTGGGCTGGGCGGTGGCGGTGTCGAATTCCTATCTCCTCAACACGCTCTTCACCTTCGCCGACGAGAGCGGCCGACGCCTCGACTGGCGGACCTATTTCCGCTTCGTCGCCTCCGGCACGCTCGGGCTCGTCATCGAGGTGACCAGCTTCCTATTCGCGGTGCGCTATCTCCCCCTGTCGCTCGCCGCGATCGTGCCCATCGGGCTCGCCTTCGTCGCCAATTTCGCGATGGCGCGTCTCTTCGTCTTCTCGCGGCCGGGCGGCCGGCACTGACCTTGGGGGCCCTTCCATGGCCATGGACACACCGGCGCGCACCTTCCAGCCTTTCGGTTCGGATGGGGCCATCATCGGGATCGTCGAGGCCTTCCGGACCCGCACCCTCCCCTTCGCCGACTGGTCGCACCAGGCGCATCTCGCCACCGGCCTCTGGCACGTCGCAACCTATGGCGAGACGGCGGCGCGGGACGTGCTCCGCGAGGGCATCAAGGCCTACAATCTCGCCGTCGGCCGGGTGAACGACGACATGCGCGGCTACCACGAGACGGTGACGATGTATTTCGTCTGGTCCGCCGCCCGCTTCATCGAGGCCGGTGCTCCCGCCGACCTCGCGGGCCGGGTCAACGCCTATGTCGCCGGCCCCTTCGGCGCCAAGGACGGCATCTTCACCTTCTGGACGCGGGAGCGCCTCTTGTCCCCGCAAGCGCGGCTCGCCTGGGTGGAGCCCGACATCCGGCCTCTCGATCCGGCGGCGCTCCTCGCCTAGCGTGACAGAGCCGACATCCCGCAGGAGTGCCCCACGATGACCGCCGCGCCGCCTCGCCCGACGCCCCGCCCGCGGAGCGACTTCACCTGGTTCTCAGCGATCCAGACGCGCTGGTCGGACAACGACCAGTACGGCCACGTCAACAACGTCGTCTACTATTCCTACTTCGACACGGTGGTGAACGCCTTCCTCATCGGAGAGGCCGGGCTGGTGCCGGTGACCGGACCCTGGATGGGGCTCGTCGTCGATACGCGCTGCTCCTATTTCGCGCCGGCGTCCTATCCCGAGCCGCTGGAGGCAGGCCTCGCCTTCGCCGAGGCCGGCCGGTCGAGCCAGCGCTACGAGATCGGCATCTTCGCGAAGGGCGGCGAGACGACGCTGGCCCATGGCCATTTCGTCCACGTCTATGTCGACGCCACCCACCGGCGGCCGATCCCGTTGCCGGAAAGCCTCACGGCGGCAATTCAGCGCGCCCGCTGACCTCCCGTTGCGACAGCCTGCCTTATTTCAGCTATGGAACCGGGGCATCCTCGCCGCTGACGAATTGATTCATGACAGATCGCATCGCCCCCCGGCTGGTTCTCGCCGCGCTTCTGAGCGCCACGGGCGCGTTCGTGTCTGAACCCGCGCGGGCGCAGCAGCCCGCCCCGCCTGCCGCCGAGGCCCCCGTGGCTCCCGCGCCGGTCCCGACCGCTCCGGCCGAGCCTGCTCCCGCCGCCCAGGCTCCCGCAGTCGACCCGGCGGCCCAGCCCCCCGGCACCCAGGCTCCCGCCCAGGCAGCAGCGCCGCCCGCCCGGCCGCGGCCGCCGCGCCCGGCCCCGCCGCCGCGGGTGACCGCGATCTCCACCGATCCGCAGCCGACCTATGGGCCGCAGACCGTCGCCGTGACCCAGGCGGCGCTCGCCAGCTATCGCCAGATCGCCCAGCGCGGCGGCTGGGGCACGTTGCCGACCACCCTGCGCCTCTCCAAGGGCCAGCGCGGCGCCGACGTCGCCCGGCTGAAGCGCCGTCTCGCCCTCGAGGGCGACCTCAACCCCGCCGAGGCCGGCAGCGACGTCTTCGACGAGGCGACCTTCGCCGCCGTGCAGCGCTTCCAGCGCCGGGTGGGGCTGCTGCCCTCCGGCCTCGTCGCCGCCGCCACCCTGCGCCAGCTCAACATTCCCGCGGAGGCGCGGGTTCGGGCGCTGGAGAAGTCGCTCGAACGCCTCGCCGACAGTCGCTTCGCCTTCGGCCAGCGCTACGTGGTCGTCAACATTCCCGCCGCCGCGGCCGAGGCCATCGAGGGCGGCGTCGTCCGCCGGCGCCACGTGGTCATCGTCGGCAAGCAGGCGCATGCCTCGCCCATGGTCGAGAGCCGCCTGACAGTGGTGAACTTCAACCCGACCTGGACGATCCCGACCTCGATCATCAAGCGCGACATCATTCCGCGCATGCGGCGCAACCCGGCGACGCTCGCCAACATGCGCGTGCGCATTCTCGACCGCTCCGGCAACGAGGTGAGCCCGGCCTCCATCGACTGGTCGACCGAGCGCGCGGTGAACTACACGCTCAGGCAGGATCCCGGCGCCGGCAACTCGCTCGGCCGGGTGCGCATCGACATGCCGAACACGGAAGCCGTGTTCATGCACGACACGCCCTCGCGCGGGCTGTTCCAGTCGGACAGCCGAACGCTCTCCTCGGGCTGCGTGCGCGTCGCCGACGTCTCCGACTTCGTCACCTGGCTCCTGGCCCCGCAGGGCTTCACCAAGGAGCAGGTGGTGGAGGGGATGACACAGACGCAGCGCCGCGACGTGCGCCTGACACAGGCCGTGCCCGTTTCCTGGGTCTATCTCACGGGATGGGCGGCGCCGGACGGCACCGTGCAGTTCCGCGACGACATCTACGGCTGGGACGCGCCGGGTGCGCCGCCGCAGCGCGTCGTCAGGCCGGCACCGCGACCCGCGCAGCCGCCGGTCGACATCGCGCCGCAGGTGCAGCAGGCCCCGCCGCCGCAGCCGAATTTCTTCGACAGCATCTTCGGCGGGCAGCGCAACACGCCCTCCGCCGACGCGCGGTTCTGACCGCGCCCATGCCGCTGCCGAACCGCGTCGATCCCTTCGGATCCATCGCGGCGGTGCCGGAGCGCGGTCTCTTCCTCGGCAATCGCGGCGGCCGGTTCCACCGCGACGACAAGACCATCGGGCCGCGGCCCTGGGCCTCGCAGCAGTGGATCTGCTGCGTGCTGGCCTTCAAGGGCCGGCGGCGTGCGCCGCTTATGGGGCGCGGCTATACCGAACTCTTCTTCCTCGACGAGGTGACGGCGCTGGCCGCCGGGCATCGCCCCTGTTTCGAATGCCGGCGGACGGATGCGACCCGCTTCGCCGCGGCCTGGGCAAGGGCGAGGGGCCTGTCGAAGCCGCCCAGCGCGCCGGAGATGGACGCGGTGCTGCATGGCGAGCGGCTGGAGGGACGGGCGAAGTGGACCTGGCGGGCGGAGGCGGCGGAATTGCCGGATGGGACGATGGTCGCGGTCCGGGGGCATGCTTTCGCGGTGAGGGGCCGGGAGATGCTCACCTGGTCTTATGCCGGCTATCTTCCAGCCCGGCCTCGACCTTCGCGCGAGGTCGACGTGCTCACGCCGCCGTCGATCGTCGCTGTGCTGAACGAGGGCTTCGCGCCCGTTTGGCATCCAAGCGCGGGATAGTCAGGCCACGAGGCCCCACCCTCACCCTCCCCTTTGCAAGGGGAGGGAGACTACTGCCGCGCGGCATTGGCCGAACGGTCGGGCCA
Organism: Rhizobiales bacterium Ga0077556; assembly: GCA_001464235.1. Taxonomy (GTDB): domain Bacteria; phylum Pseudomonadota; class Alphaproteobacteria; order Rhizobiales; family Phreatobacteraceae; genus Phreatobacter. The sequence continues at coordinate 15,569 of LNFH01000276.1, forward strand.
GGCCCCGCCGTTGCAACAGGGGAGCGACATCGAAGCCCCCCTCCCCTTGCAAAGGGGAGGGTGCGGGTGGTGCATTCTTCAGCCGGGGCGCGATCGGCAGTTCGACCCCCTCAGAACAGCCCCTCGATCAGCCCGTCCGCGCTCACATGGATCGCCTCGGCCGCCGGCAGTTTCGGCAGGCCCGGCATGGTCATGATGTCCCCGCAGATCGCCACCACGAAACCCGCGCCGGCCGATAGCCTGACCTCGCGGACCGGAATCGTATGGCCGGTCGGCGCGCCGAGGAGGGTCGGATCGGCGGAGAATGAGTACTGGGTCTTCGCCATGCAGACCGGCAGGTGGCCGTAGCCGGCGGCCTCGAAGGCCTTGAGGTCGGCCGCCGCCTTGGGCGCGACGGCGATGTCGTCGGCGCGGTAGATGCGGGTGGCGATGGAGAGGATCTTGCCCTCGAGCGACAGGCTGTCCGGATAGATCGGCTGGAAATGGGCGGTGCCGCCCTCGCAGAGCGCCACGACCTTGCGGGCGAGCTCTTCCGCACCGGCCGCACCGTCGGCCCAATGGCGGCACTGCACCGCCTCGACGCCGAACTCGTCCCGGCAGATGTCGGCGATGAGCTGGTGCTCGGCCGCCGTGTCGGTGGTGAAGTGGTTGATGGCGACGACGACCGGCACGCCGAAGGCGCGGACGTTCTCAACGTGGCGGCCGAGATTGACGATGCCGGCGCGGAGCGCGTCGATGTTTTCACGCGCGAGATCGGCCTTGGCGACGCCGCCGTTCATCTTGAGCGCGCGGACCGTGGCGACGATCACCGCCGCAGCCGGCTTCAGGCCCGCCTTGCGGCACTTGATGTCAAAGAACTTCTCCGCCCCGAGATCGGCGCCGAAGCCGGCCTCGGTCACCACGTAGTCGCCGAGCTTCAGGGCGGCGCGGGTGGCGATGACGGAGTTGCAGCCGTGGGCGATGTTGGCGAAGGGACCGCCGTGGATGAAGGCGGGCGAGCCCTCGATGGTCTGGACGAGGTTCGGCTTGATCGCGTCCTTGAGCAGCGCCGTCATGGCGCCGGCGGCGTTGAGCTGGCCGGCGGTGACCGGCTTCTTCTCGCGGGTATAGGCGACGACGATGCGGGCGAGGCGCGCCTCAAGGTCGGCGAGGTCGTCGGCGAGGCAGAAACAGGCCATGACCTCGGAGGCCACCGTGATGTCGAAGCCGTCCTCGCGGGAATAGCCGTTGCCGGCGCCGCCGAGGCCGTTGACGATGGAGCGCAGGGCCCGGTCGTTCATGTCGAGCACGCGGCGCCAGACGATGCGGCGGGTGTCGATGCCCAGCGCATTGCCCCAGTAGACGTGGTTGTCGACGAGGGCGGCGAGCAGGTTGTGGGCCGAGGTGATGGCGTGGAAGTCGCCGGTGAAATGGAGGTTGATCGCCTCCATGGGCAGGACCTGGGCCTTGCCGCCACCGGTTGCGCCACCCTTGGTGCCGAAAACCGGTCCGAGCGAGGGCTCGCGCAGGGCGATGACGGTGCGCTTGCCGATGCGGTTGAGGCCGTCGCCGAGGCCGACCGTGGTGGTCGTCTTGCCCTCTCCGGCGGGCGTCGGGTTGATGGCAGTTGCCGTCCGGCCTGTCCTTCAGCCCCGCGAGATAGCCGGCGTCGAGCTTGGCGATGTGCTTGCCGTAGGGCTCCAGCGCCTCGACGGGGATGCCCGCCGCCTCCGCCACCGCGGCGATCGGACGGAGGGTCGCGGCGCGGGCGACGGCGAGGTCATGGGACATGGGCGATATCTGCGCTGGGTGAGGAGCCGACTGTCGTATAGTGCGGCGGCGATTAAATCGACGCCGCCCGCGCATGCAAGGGGACAACCCGTGAGCAGGCCATGCGCCAGGGAGGTCGGGGAGGACGGATGGGCACGGCGAAGCTGATCGGGATCGACTGGGGCACCACCTCCTTCCGCGCCGCGCTGATGGACGGGGATGGCGGGATCATCGACAGGCGGGCCTCCGGCGACGGGCTGCTCTCGGTGACGGACCGCGATTTCGAGGGCGTTCTGGAGCGCGCCATCGCCGGCTGGGACGCGGCGGCGACCCTGCCGGTGACGGCGTCGGGAATGGTGACGAGCCGCACCGGCTGGGTGGAGACGCCCTACCTCCCCTGCCCGGCGGGTGCCGACGACCTCGCCGGGGCCCTGACGCGCCTCACCACCGCAGGCGGCCGGCGCGTCGCGCTCATCACCGGCCTCTCCTACCGCAACCCGGACGGCACGCCCGACGTGATGCGCGGCGAAGAGACGCAGATCGCCGGGCTCGCCCTGGCGGGGAAGCGACTCGCGGTCATGCCCGGCACCCATTCGAAATGGGTCCGGATCGACAGCGGGAGGATCACCGCTTTCCGCTCGGCCATGACGGGAGACGCCTTCGCCGCGCTGAGGGACCACACGGTGCTGAAGCTGACGACGGCGGATCGGGTCGAGGCGCCGGGAGCCTTCGCCGCCGGTGTCGCCGTCGGCTCGGCGGAGGGCGGCGCCGGCCTCCTCGGCAAACTGTTTCGCCAGCGGGCCGGAAGCCTGATGGGCGATTTCCCGGCCAGCGAAACGGCGGAGCGGCTGTCGGGCCTCATGATCGGCACGGAGATCGCGGAAGCGCGGAGTTTCGCGCCGGACGTCGGCGGGCCAGTGGTGATCGTCGGCGGCGAGGCGCTGGCGGCGCGCTACGCGGCGGCCCTGGACGTGCTCGGCATCGCGCACGAGACGGCGCCGGCCGACGCCGCCTTCGCGGGGCAGTACCGTATCGCGAAGGCGGCGGGGCTGGTGTGAACGAGCGGTCGCGGCACGGAGCCGGGCCGCCGGCTGACGTTCCAATACCCGATGATCCCCCCACCCC
>LNFH01000277.1 GCA_001464235.1 Rhizobiales bacterium Ga0077556
CTGGCGGAAGGGGCTCCGTTCCCCTCCCCCCGCTTGCGGAGGGGAGGGGTCAGGGGTGGGGGGGCCTCAGGGTCAGTAGACCGTCCCTCACTCCATCCCGGGCTTGCCCTGCCGCATCTTCTTCACGCCGGAGCGCTTCTGCTTGCCCTCGAGGCGCCGCTCCTTCGAGGCGCGGGTCGGCTTGGTGGCGATGCGGCGCTTGGGGCGCACCGCCGCCTTGGCGACGATCTCGACGAGGCGGGCGAGCGCGTCCTCGCGGTTCATGTCCTGGGAGCGGAAGCGGTCGGCCTGGATGACGATGACGCCGTCCTTGGTGAGGCGCGAACCGGCGAGCGGCACCATACGCTCCTTGACGTCCTGCGGGAGCGCCGCGGCGGCGAGGTTGTAGCGCAGCTCGCAGGCGGTCGACACCTTGTTGACGTTCTGGCCGCCGGGTCCGGAGGCCCGCACGAAGGTGACGGTGATGTCGTCCGGGTTGAGGGCGATGGAGCGCGTGACGGGGATCGGATCGGCCATGATGCGCCATTGTCGCAGCCGGGGGGCGTCATGGGCAAGACAAGGCGCGCTGCGGACCGGAAGCGAGTCCTTCGAGGCTCGCCACCCGACGATGCCGCGCATCGTCGCGGCTCGCACCTCAGGATGAGGACGGTGGTGTGTGGCTCATCAGTCAGGACAGCACGTCAGCGATCGCTGAATGTCCGCCATGCAGGTCTCACCCCCCTCATCCTGTGGTGCGAGCGAAGCGAGCCTCGAAGGACGCAATTCCGATCTGCCACGCGCCACATAGCAAAAGGCCGCCGGTGTCCCAGCGGCCCTCGCAGACGGTGCGTTCAGTCCGTCGGTCGGCTCACGCCGCCTTGGCGCGGGCGTCGAGCTTCGACAGGCGGTCGAAGAGGTAGTCCACCTCGGCGCGGGCCTTGGCAGAGAGCGGAGCGCTCGGCTTGCGCTGGGCCTCGGAGGCGATGACGCCGCGCTTCTTCAGGAGATACTTGCGCACGGCAAGGCCCGCGCCCGGCTGCTGCTCGTAGCGGATCAGCGGCAGGTGGGCGTCGAACAGGTCGTGGGCGGCGTCGCGCTTGCCGGCCTTCTGCAGGCGGACGACGTCCACCAGCATGTCGGGGAAGGCGTAGCCGGTCATGGCACCATCGGCGCCGCGCTCGCACTCGAAATCGAGGAAGAGGCCGCCATTGCCGCAGAGGATGGAGACGTGGCGCATGGAGCCGTCGGCCTCGAAGCCGCGCAGGGTCGAGATCTTCTCGAGGCCCGGCCAGTCCTCGTGCTTCAGCATGACGCAGGAGGGCAGCTCCTGGATGATGGAGCGGATGACCTTCGGGCTCATCACCACCGAGAAGGTGATGGGGAAATCCTGGATGCAGAAGGGCACGTCGTCGCCGATCGCGTCCACCGCCTGCTTGTAGTAGCCGACGATCTGGTCGTCGGTGCGCAGCGTGTTGGGCGGGGCGATCATGACGCCGGCGGCGCCGGCATCCATCACGGTGCGGGCGAGCGAACGCATGGCCGCAAAGCCCGGCGCCGAGACGCCGACGATGACCGGCATGGAGGGGCCGGCGCGCTTGATGATCTGCTTGGAAATGGCGACCGATTCCTCGGCGGCGAGCTTGGGCGCCTCGCCCATGACGCCGAGGATCGTCAGGCCGTCGGCACCGCAGGCGCGGTAGAAATCGACCATCGAATCCGTCGACTTCTCGTCGATCCGGCCGTCGTCGTGGAACGGCGTCGCCGCGATGACGTAGACGCCGCTGGCGGTGGTGAGGTCGGTTCCGTTCGCCTTCATGGCTGTTTCCTCGTCAGGGGAGAGCGTTTCGACGCTGCCGATGCCACGGATCGAGGGTGCCGGTCAAAGCCGGCGGCCGCAAGGCTTCCATGCCGGGCCGTTCACGGCGTCGCCACGAAGGGATCGGCGAAACGCACGGCGCTCGCCTCCACCTCCTTCAGGAAGGCACGCACCACCCGCTTCGGCGGCTGCCCCCTCGCCGTCAGGGCGAAGGCCTGGATCGGCACGCGCGGGCTGAGCGGGCGGAAGACGAGATCGTAGCGGCCGCCGACCACGGCGAAGGAATCGACCACCGCGACGCCGACACCGCTCTCGGCGAGGAGGCAGGCCGTGCCGCTGTAGCGCGTCTCGACCATGACCCGGTCCTGCAGCGCGGGCGTCCAGAACCCCTGGTTGAGGGCGAAGCCGAGCGGGGTGCCCGGCTCGAAGCCGACGAGGGGATGGGCGGCGAGATCGGCCGCGGAAATTTCCGAGCGATCGGCGAGCGGATGGTCGGGCGGGCAGACGCAGACCATCTGGCCGGTGCAGATGGCGGTCGCCTCGATGCCCGGCCGCGGCTGCGGCGAGAGGGAGAAGCCGAGGTCGACGAAGCCGGTCTCGACGCCCTCGACGACGCCCGGCGTGCGGCGCACGTCGAAGAAGACGTGCATGTCGGGGCGCGTGGCGAGGAACGCCTTGAGCGCGCGCGGCACGAGGGCGTTGGACAGCGCGGGCGTGGAGAGGACCCGCAGGCTCCCGGTCCGCGTGTCGCGCAGGTCCTTCAGCTTCTGGGAGAAGGCGCGATACAGCGAGAAGATGGGTTCCGAGCCGCGCATCACCTCCTGTGCCTCGGCGGTCGGCACCAGGCGGTTGCCGATGCGATCGAAGAGCGGCAGGCCGAGCTGGGCCTCGATCTGCCGGATGGCGTTGGAGACGGCCGGCTGCGAAATGGCGAGAGCCTCTGCCGCGCCGACGGTGGTCTGGCAGCGGATCACCTCCCGGAAAATCTCCAGCTGGCGCAGGTTGAGCATCGGCGGCCCCTCGTGCCCAGGGAGCGGGCAGTATAATCGTGTATTATACTTCCAGCCCGATTATTCATCGTCAATGATATTGAGGTGCGTAAAAGCGCGTGGTTACGTTGGCCCCTGCCGCCGTCAGAGCGGTTTCCCAACAGAGGGTTTCCATCATGCTCCGCACCCTTCTCGCCGCCGCCGGCCTCGCGGCGCTCATGACCGGACAGGCCCTGGCGCAGGCGCCGATCAAGACCGCCGT
>LNFH01000278.1 GCA_001464235.1 Rhizobiales bacterium Ga0077556
GCGACGAAGGCGCGGTTGAGGCCGGTGAGCGGCACCACGTCCGCCACCGTGCCGAGGGCGACGAGGTCGAGGAGGCCCATGAGGTCGGGCTCCGGCCGTGCCGTCGTCCAGTGCCCCTTGCCGCGCAGGTGCCGGTTCAGCGCCACGACGAGCATGAAGGTGACGCCGGCGGCGCAGAGCTGGCCGAGACCCGAGAGGTCGTCCTGCCGGTTCGGGTTGACCACCGCCTCGACGGCGGGAAGCGTCTCGTCGGCCTGGTGATGATCGCAGACCACCACGTCGAGGCCGAGCGCCCCGGCATCGCCCAGGATCTGGTGGCTGGTCGTCCCGCAGTCGAGGGTGACGAGCAGCGTCGCGCCCCGGCCCGCGAGCTGGCGCAGCGCCTCCGCATTGGGCCCGTAGCCCTCGAAGATGCGGTCGGGGATATGCAGGAAGGGGTCGAGCCCCGCAGCCCTGAGGAACAGGGCCAGCACCGCCGAGGAGGTCGCGCCGTCGACGTCGTAGTCGCCGAAGATCGCCACCTGCTCGCCGGTCAGCACCGCCTTGGCGAGGCGCTCCACCGCCCGGTCCATGTCGGTGAGCACGGAGGGGTCCGGCATGGCGTCGCGGATGGTGGGCTCGAGGAAGGCCTCGGCCGTCTCGGCGGTCACGCCCCGGCCGGCGAGCACCCGGGAGAGGATGTCCGGCAACCCGGACGTCTGCGCGATCGCCAGCGCCTGGGCGCGCCCCGGCTCATCGAGACGATCGCGCCAGGCGCGACCGAGAGCCGACTTTTCGATGCCGAGAAAGAGCCGGCGGCGCTCCATGGGGTCAGTCGAGATGGAATTTCTCGAGCTGGCGATGCTCGCCGAAGATACGCCGCACGGTGCCCGTGGTCGACCGGTAGACGATGGTCTCGGTGGTGATCAGCTCGGAGCCGAAGACGACGCCCTTGAGCAGCGCGCCGTCGGTGACGCCCGTGGCGGAGACGATGACGTCGCCGGAGGCCATCTCCTCCATCGCGTACTTCTTGTTCGGGTCCTTGACGCCCATCTTGCGGGCGCGCTCGACCTTGGCCTCGGTGTCGAGGATGAGGCGGCCTTGCATCTGGCCGCCGACGCAGCGCAGCGCCGCCGCCGCCAGCACGCCCTCGGGGGCGCCGCCGATGCCGAGATAGATGTCGATGCCCGTCTCCAGCGCATTGGCGGTGTGGATGACGCCGGCGACGTCGCCATCGGTGATGAGACGGATGGCGGCGCCGGTGCCGCGCACGGCCTCGATCAGCTTGGCGTGGCGCGGCCGGTCCATGATCAGCGCGGTGATCTCGTTGGGCTTCACGCCCTTGGCCTTGGCGAGGGCGTGGATGTTGTCGACCGGCGAGGCGTCGAGGTCGACGACGCCCTTCGGATAGCCCGGGCCGACGGCGATCTTGTCCATGTAGACGTCGGGGGCGTTCAGCAGCGAGCCGTGCTCGGCCATGGCGATGACGGCGATGGAGCCGGGCATGTCCTTGGCGCAGAGCGTGGTGCCCTCCAGCGGGTCGAGGGCGATGTCGACCTTCGGGCCCTTCTTGGTGCCGACCTCCTCGCCGATGTAGAGCATCGGCGCCTCGTCACGCTCGCCCTCGCCGATGACGACCGTGCCGTCGATGGGCAGCTTGTTGAGCTCGCGCCGCATGGCGTCGACCGCCGCCTGGTCGGCAGCCTTCTCGTTGCCGCGGCCGCGCAGCCGGGCCGAGGCCACCGCCGCCCGCTCCGTCACCCGGACGAGCTCCATGGAGAGGACCCGCTCGATGATCAGGTTCCTCGGGATGGAAAGCCCCTGCTCGGCCATTGTGACGTCCCTTTCGCGTGTGTGGTGTTCTGTCAGTTGCGTTCGATGCGGATGACCTGCGGGGCGCCCAGCAGGATGCCGTCCGCGTCCATGGCCTTGAGGGCGCGCCGGACGGCGGCCTCGGTCGTGGCATAGGTGATCAGCACGACGGGCGCCGGAGCGGCCGCCGCGGCCGGGTCGGTGCCACCGCGCACGGGGCCGGCCCGGCGCTGCACGATCGATTCCAGCGAGATGTTGTTCTGCGCCATGCGCGAGGCGATGCGCGCGGCGGTGCCGGGCTTGTCCACGACTTCCAGGCGGATGTAGTAGCCGCCCTCGTGGCGGGTCATCGGCGCGCGGCTGGGCTTGGTCAGGGCCGAGACCGGCCGGATGAAGGGCGCCGTGCGGTGGCCGCGCGCCACGTCGACGATGTCGGCGATGACGGCGGAGGCCGTGGCGTCGCCGCCGGCACCCGGGCCGACGAGGGTGAGATCCACGGCGTCGGCGTCGATGGCGACCGCATTGAGCACGCCGTTCACCTGGGCGATCGCCTCGTCCTTCGGGATGAAGGTCGGATGCACGCGCTGCTCGACGCCGTCGGCCGTGCGCTGTGCGACGCCGAGCAGCTTCACCCGGTAGCCGAGCTCCTCCGCCATGCGCAGGTCGACCGGCTTGATGGAGCGGATGCCCTCGATGGAGATGCCCTTGGTGTCGACCAGCGTGCCGAAAGCGAGGCTGGTGAGGAGCGAGAGCTTGTGGGCGGTGTCGAACCCGTCGACGTCGAAGGTCGGATCGGCCTCCGCATAGCCGAGGCGCTGGGCGTCCTTCAGGCAGTCCTCGAAGGCGATGCCCTCCTCCGCCATGCGGGTGAGGATGTAGTTGCAGGTGCCGTTGAGGATGCCGTAGACGCGCTCGATCGTGTTGCCGAGGAGGCTCTCCCGGAGGGTCTTGATGACCGGGATGCCGCCGGCGACGGCCGCCTCGAAATTGAGCGCCACGCCCTTGGCCTCGGCCCTCTTCGCCAGCGCCGGCCCGTGGGCGGCGAGCAGGGCCTTGTTGGCGGTGACCACCGCCTTGCCGTGGCTGAGCGCGGTCTCGACCGCCGCCTTGGCCGGATCCTCGGCGCCGCCCATCAGCTCCACGAAGACGTCGATGTCGGGATCGGCGGCGAGGGTCACGGCGTCGTCGAACCAGCGCGTGCCGGAGAGGTCGATGCCGCGGTCTTTCTTGCGCGAACGGGCCGAGACGGCGGTGACGCGGATCGGGCGGCCGGCGGCTTCAGCCAGCCGGTTGTCGCGCTTGGCGATGAGCCGGACGACCGATGCCCCGACCGTGCCGAGGCCGGCGATCCCGACTTTCAAGACGTCCTGCATGAGGTGACCGATCCGCACTGCCGCGACCAAGGCGTCGCGCCGGGCTTGTGCCCGATTTGACCCGCCAAGGCAAGGAATGGCGGCCATCGAGTCCGGGATCAGGCCCCAGGCGATCCCAGACTGCGGGCGACGACATAGAGCCCGACCACCACGATGACGGCGGCGAGAACGGTTCCGAGCGCGCCCTTGCGTGCGGCCAGGAGCCGGCCGAGGGCCCCGCCGCCGAAGCCGCCCACGATTCCGCCGGCGATGAACAGCGCGGCGATGCGCCAGTCGATGAGACCGGAGATGGCGTAGCTCGTCGCGGTGGCGGCCCCGAAAGCGGTCACGGCGATGAGCGAGGTGCCGATGGCGAAGGGCAGCGACATGCCGGTCGCCAGCATCAGGGCGGGCACGATGAGGAACCCGCCGCCGATCCCGAAGAAGCCGCTGAGCAGCCCCACGCCGAATCCGCTGGTGATCAGCCAGGGCAGGAGCTGCCGCGCCGAAACGCGCGTCAGTTGCACGTCCGGATCGCCCTCGGCCTTGCGCCGCATGAACATGGCGATGCCGACGATGACCATCAGCGCCCCGAACAGCGCGAGCAGGCGCGTCCCGTCGATGGTCTTCGCCACCGTCGATCCGGCGAAGGCGCCGATCACGCCGGCGGCGGCGAAGGTCAGGCCGCAGCGCCACTTCACCGTGCCGGCCCGCGAGTGGCCGAGCAGGTTGGCGAAGGCGCTCGCCGCAACGGCCAGGGCGCTGGTGCCGATGGCGACATGGGCCGAGGAAACGCCGACGCCATAGACCAGGAGGGGCACGGCCAGCACCGAGCCGCCCCCGCCGACGAGACCGAGGATCGCGCCGACGAGCGCGCCCGAAAGGCTGGAGAGGATATCGATGGGCATGGGTCAGGCCTTATCGTTCGGCGGCCGTGTCGCTCAGGCGTTCGCCGAGGTCAGGGGCACGCGGTTCCAGGGTGCGAACGCCAGCAGCCGCGCCATGGCGCAGGAGCCGGTAATCCCGGAAAACGCGAGGCCCGCGCCGACGAAGCCGGGGACGGCCAGGAAGCCGGGATGAACCAGCACGCCGAGGGCCGTGCCCACCGCGACGAGAGACCCGGCGACGATCTGCACCTGCCGCATGATCTCGATCGGCTGGCGCGCGTCCCTGACCGTGGGCAGGCCGGCATCCCGCCAGGCCTCGATGCCGCCTTCGAGCACATGGACCTTCGCACCCGGCACGGTGGCGGCGAGGCGCTGGGCGTTGGCTGTCGTCCGGTTGCCGCTCCGGCAGTGGAAGATGACGGCGCCCGTAGCCTTCGGCGGATGGCGCTCGATGGTGGACAGGGCGTGGTGGCTTGCGAGCGGAATGTGCTCGCGGCGCCACTCGTCCGTCTCGCGGATATCGACGAGGATGGCTCCGTGGGAGAGCATGGCGAAGGCTTCGGCCGGGGCGATGTGCTTGATGGTCATGGTGGTCGTTCCTTGGGAAGGGGATCAGGCCTTGTGGCAGTAGAGGCGGTAGAGTTCGGCCATCAGCTCGCGGATCCGGGCATCGGCGATGCGGTACCAGAGCGTCTGGCTTTCGCGGCGGAAGGCGAGAATGCCCTCGTCGCGCATCTTGGCGAGATGCTGGGACAGCGCGGACTGGCTGATGCCGATCCGGCTGACCAACGTGCCCACATTCGTTTCGTCCTGTTCCATCAGGACGCAGAGGATCTGCAGCCGCCGCTCATTGGCGAGGGCGCGCAGGACGTCGGCGACGTCCATCGCGTTGGCCTCGAAAGAGGCCGGGTCGAGAGACTGGGCAGGATGGGTCACGGGCGATCTCTAATTTAGCTATTGCTTATTTAGCGACGTCGAATATATTTGTCAACACGCAACCTCTGAACGGAGCAACCGATGCCCGCCCAACGCCAACCCCTCATCCATGCCTTCTTCGACGAGGCCACATTCACGGTCAGCTATCTCGTCGCCGATCCCGCGACGCGCGAGGCCGCGGTGATCGATCCCGTCCTCGACTACGATCAGAACGCCGGCGAGGTCGACACGCGCTCGGTCGAGGCGATCCTCGCCAAGGCCGCCGCCGAAGGCTACCGGATCGTCTGGACCCTGGAGACCCACGCCCATGCCGACCATCTGTCGGGATCGCCTCTCGTCAAGGCGAAGACAGGTGCGAAGATCGGCATCGGCGAGCACATCAAGGACGTTCAGCGCATCTTCCGGCCCGTGTTCAACGCCACCGACCTCAAGACGGACGGCAGCGATTTCGACCATCTCTTCAAGGACGGCGAGACCTTCGCGATCGGCGAGCTCGAGGGATCGATCCTGCACACGCCCGGCCACACGCCGGCGGACATCGTCTATCGGATCGAGGACGTGGCCTTCGTCGGCGATACGCTGTTCATGCCGGACTTCGGCACGGCCCGGGCCGATTTCCCCGGCGGCGACGCCCGCACGCTCTACCGCTCGATCCAGAAGCTCCTGGCCCTGCCGCCCGAGACCCGGCTGTTCCTCTGCCACGACTACAAGGCGCCGGGTCGCGACCACTACGCCTGGGAGACGACCGTCGCCGAGCAGCGCGCCGCCAACGTGCATGTCGGGCAAGGAAAGGACGAGGACGCCTTCGTCGCCATGCGCGAGGAGCGCGACGCCAAGCTCGCCGTGCCGCGGCTTCTGCTGCCCTCGATCCAGGTCAATATCCGCGCCGGCCGCTTTCCGGAGGCGGAAGCCAACGGCGTCCGCTACCTGCTGATCCCGGTGAAGACGAAGACCAAGGACGCGGAAACGGCGACGGCCGCATGACCGGCGGGAACGGCGTCGGCCGCGCCGTCAGTCGAGCAGGTGATCGATGCCGCGCGTGAGGCCTGTGGACCCGCCGACCCGGCGCGCCGCCAGCAGCGTGCCGCCCACGTAAGGGGCGGCCGAGGAGCCGGCGTCGTGGCGGATGGTCAGCCGCTCGTCCGGCAGGCCGAAGATCGCCTCGGCGGAGAGAACGAACGACGGCATGCGCACGGAGTGGACCTGGACGGCGATGCCGCCGGCATTGACCGCCCCTCCCCGCGTCTCGCGGATGCCGCCGAGTTCGTCCACCGGCTTCGAGGTCGGCGCCCCGCGAATCGTCGAGAGGATCTCGCCGAGCTCGCGGCCGGTGCCCGACGGCGTGTCGGGCTTCTTGGCGGACGCGTAGTCGATGATCTCGACGTCCGGCACGTGGCGCGCCGCCATGGTGGCGAAGCGCTTCAGCAGCGAGGCGGTGATGGAGAAGTTGCCGGCGGCGATGACGCCCCGGCCCGCCGCCTTCGCAGCGGCGTCGATCTTCGCGTAGTCGTCGGCCGCCAGGCCGGAGGTGCCGACGACGACGTGGCGGCCGCTCGCGAGCGCCTCGAGGGCATGGCCCTTCACCACGTGCGGCTTGGTGTAATCGATGACGACGTCGCTCGGCACGGCCAGAGCCTCCGCGAGCGTTGCCGCGACGGCGACCCCGAGCGCCGGCCCGCCCGCCACTTCCCCCGCATCGCGGCCGGCGGCGGTGCGCGCCACCGCGCCGACGAGCGCCAGATCCTCCGCGGCCGCCACGGCCTTGATGAGCTCCCGGCCGACCCAGCCGGAGGCCCCTGCGACGACGATGCGGATCATGGAGGCTCCTGGCGGATGGCGGGCGGCCGGCTCAGCGGCCGGCGGCGGCGATGGGAATGACGTTGTGCAGGGTGGTCGCGGCGCCATCGAAGAAGCGCTTCACGTTGCGCGCCGCCTGGCGGATGCGCTGCTCGTTCTCCACGACCGCGATGCGCACGTAGTCGTCGCCGTGCTCGCCGAAGCCGATGCCGGGCGCGACGGCGACTTCCGCCTTCTCCACCAGCAGCTTGGCGAATTCGAGCGAACCCAGTGGCTTGAACTGGTCCGGGATCGGCACCCAGGCGAACATGGAGGCCTGCGGCGCGGGAATGTCCCAGCCGGCCTTGCCGAAGCTCTCGACCAGCGCGTCGCGGCGCTTGCGATACGTGCCGCGCATCTCGTGGATGCAGTCCTCCGGGCCGTTGAGCGCGGCGGTCGCGGCCACCTGGACAGGCGTATAGGCGCCGTAGTCGAGATAGCTCTTGACCCGCGCCAGCGCGGCGCAGAGCCGCTCGTTGCCCACCGCGAAGCCCATGCGCCAGCCCGCCATGGAGAAGGTCTTGGACATGGATGTGAACTCGACCGCCACGTCGAAGGCGCCGGGCACCTGCAGGATCGAGGGCGGCGGATTGGCGTCGTCGAAATAGACCTCCGCATAGGCGAGGTCGGAAAGCACGATGAGGTCGTGCTTCTTCGCGAAGCGCACGAGCTCGGCATAGAAGTCGAGATCGGCGACCTGCGCAGTCGGATTCGACGGATAGCAGGTCACCACCGCGATGGGCTTCGGGATGGAGTGCTGCATCGCCCGCTCCATCGCCCGGAAATACTCCTCATCGGCGGTGGCCGGCACAGAGCGGATGACGCCGCCCGCCATCAGGAAGCCGAAGGCGTGGATGGGGTAGCTCGGATTGGGGCAGAGCACGACGTCGCCGGGCGCGGTGATGGCCTGCGCCATGTTGGCGAAGCCCTCCTTCGAGCCGAGCGTGGCGATGACCTGGGTGTCCGGGTCGAGCTTCACGCCGAAGCGGCGGGCGTAATAGGCGGCCTGGGCGCGCCGGAGGCCGGGAATGCCCTTGGAGGCCGAGTAGCGGTCGGTGCGCGGCTTGCCGATCGTCTCCTTCAGCTTCTCGATCACGTGGTCGGGCGCCGGCAGGTCCGGATTGCCCATGCCGAGGTCGATGATGTCGACGCCCTTGGCGCGGGCGGCGGCCTTCACCTTGTTCACCTGCTCGAAGACGTAGGGCGGCAGCCGGCGGATACGGTGGAACGGGGACTGGGTCATCGGTGCGGGTCGCTCGGGCGGCAGGCCTTGCCGCAAGGGGCTAGCCTCGTATCACATTGCAATACGCCTTGGAACGGGAAGGCCCGTGGGCCCGTCCCGTCTTTCGTCCTAGTCCTCGCTGCCGCGCTCGGCCGGATCGATCGCCGGCCGCGCCCCCGGGTCCGGCCCGCGAACGCGGCCCTGGCCCTCCAGGCGCTGCTGCATCGCCGGCGTCGTGGCGGCGCGCGCCGCTTCCAGTTCCTGGCGCCGCGCCGCCTGCTGGGCCGGCGTGAGCAGTTCCGGCGTCTCCGAGGAGCGCGGCGGGGCCGCAACCCGATCCGGCGGCGGCAGCCGGGCGATCAGCGTGCCCGCCCCGTAGCCGGTCACCCGGATCGGCGCGGGAGCCCACAGGCCGCCCCCGGCGACGGGCGGCAGCGGCGTCGGCTGCGAGGGGCCATAGGGCGAGGGATAGCCGTCGCTGGCGTGTTGGCAGCCGGCGAGCACGAGGGCCGCGACGGCCACGGCCGCCAACCGTGACGGGCCGCGCGCGATCAGCCGGGAGGATGAAACTGCCATGTCGCTCTCCGAGGGGAAACCACACATCTTTCGCATGGCGGCCTCCGCATCGCCTTCCTAATATGCTCAGATCAAAAAGTGGACC
>LNFH01000279.1 GCA_001464235.1 Rhizobiales bacterium Ga0077556
GACCGGCAAGGCGGGTGGAGCCAAGCCGGGTGCCGGACGGCCGGAGGCTGCCAGGGCGACCACCCGGGCGGGCGACCGCAAGGCGGCCACCGGCAAGGCCGCAACGTCCGGCACCGCCCCGGCGGCCGCCTCCCGGACCGCCAGGACTGCGGCGGCGAAGGTGGCCGCGGCGCCGAAGCCTTCGGCGGCGAAGGACACCGCCCCCCGGCCCGCCGTGGCCAAGGCGGACGCGGCGAAGACGTCTCAGACCGCGCCTCCCCCCAAGAGCCCCCCGTCCCTGAAGGTGGTCGAGACCCCTGCCCCCGCCCCCTCGAGGCCGCCCGCGAAATCCGCCCAAGCCGCTCCGCGCAAGCCGCTGTCGGCCCTGCTCGGCGAGAAGCCCGCGGAGACGGTCGCAGCTCCGGCTCCGCCGCCCTCGCCGGTTGCAGCCTCTCCCGCACCGGCAGCGCCCGCGGCCCCCGCCGCCGAAGCGTCAGGTGATGACCCGTTCCGCTTCCAGGCCATGGACGTCGAGCGCCTGTCGTCCAACATTGCCCGCATGGTCGAGCTCGGCGGCAAGGCGCTCGCCGCCTATCTCAAGCCGCGCGAGACCGGATCTCATCCCGCCGATTCGCCCGACGGGGTCGCCGACGTCGCCAAGACCCTCGGCCATGTCGCGGAATTCTGGCTGAAGGACCCGCAGCGGGCCATCGTCGCCCAGTCCGAGGTCGCCACCCGCTACATGGATCTCTGGGCGAAGTCGCTGAAGGCGATGGCGGGCGAGCCCGTGGAGCCGGCGGCCCGCCCCGACCCGCGCGACGCGCGGTTCAAGGACCCGCAGTGGGAGAAGAACCCCTTCTTCGACTTCCTCAAGCAGTTCTACCTGGTGACGACCGACCTCGCCGAGAAGTTCGTCACCGAGGCCGAGCTCGACGAGCACCTGAAGCACAAGGCCTCGTTCTACGCCAAGCAGATCGCCAACGCCCTCTCCCCCTCCAATTTCGTGGTGACCAATCCCGAGCTGCTGCGCGAGACGATCTCCTCCAATGCGGAGAATCTCGTGCGGGGCATGAAGATGTTCGCCGAAGACGTCGAGCGCGGCGGCGGCGACCTGCGCATCCGCCAGTCCGACGACAGCCAGTTCGCGGTCGGACGCAACCTCGCGATGACCCCGGGCAAGGTCGTCTACGAGAACGACCTGATCCAGCTCATCCAGTACGAGCCGACCACCAAGGCGGTCGGCAAGGTGCCGCTGGTCATCGTGCCGCCCTGGATCAACAAGTTCTACATCCTCGATCTCACCCAGGAGAAGAGCTTCATCAAGTGGGCGGTCGACCAGGGCCTGACGGTCTTCGTCGTCTCCTGGGTCAACCCCGACCAGCGCCACGCCCACAAGAGCTTCGACGACTACATGCTGGAAGGGCCGCTGGCCGCCTTCCGCGTCGCCGGCGAGATCACCGGCGAGGAGAAGGTCCACGCCATCGGCTATTGCGTCGGCGGCACGCTGCTGGCGGTGACCCTCGCCTACATGGCGGCGAAGGGCATCGACAACGTCCAGACCGCGACCTTCTTCACCACCCAGGTGGACTTCACCTATGCCGGGGACCTCAAGGTCTTCGTCGACGAGGAGCAGATCCAGAGCCTCGAGAAGCGCATGGCGCAGACCGGCTATCTCGAGGGCAAGCAGATGGCCAACGCCTTCAACATGCTGCGCTCGAACGACCTGATCTGGAGCTATTTCGTCAACAACTACATGAAGGGCAAGCAGCCGATGCCCTTCGACCTGCTCTACTGGAACGCCGACTCCCCGCGCATGCCGGCGGCGAACCACTCCTTCTACCTGCGCCACTGCTACCTGCAGAACGACCTCAGCCAGGGCCGCATGGAGGTGGCAGGCGAGAAGCTGGACCTGAAGAAGGTGAAGGTGCCGGTCTACAATCTCGCCGCCCGCGAGGACCACATCGCCCCTGCCCGCTCGGTCTTCCTCGGCTCGCAATCGTTCGGCGGGCCGGTCGAATACGTGGTGGCGGGTTCCGGGCATATCGCCGGCGTCGTCAACCCGCCGGCCAAGAAGAAGTACCAGCACTGGACCGGCGGCAAGCCGGAAGGCGCCTTCGAGGACTGGATCGCCCGCGCCGAGGAGCATCCCGGTTCCTGGTGGCCGCACTGGCGCGAGTGGGTCCGCTCCCATGACGGCGAGGAGGTCGAGGCGCGCCGCATCGGATCCAACGCCTATCCGCCCATCGAGGATGCCCCCGGGCGCTATGTGAAAGTAAAGGACTGACAGTGCGTCTCCCGCCCAGCGAGCGCCCGGCGCTCGAAGCCTACCCGTTCATCACCGTGCATCCGATCCGCTACGGCGACCTCGACCCCAACAACCACGTCAACAATGCGGTCGTCGGCACCTATTTCGAGATCGGCCGCACCGAGTTCTTCGACCGCGAGGGCATCCGCCTGACCGCCGAGGGCCGCGGCATCTCCGTCGTCCACGTCGAGATCGAGTACCACCGGGAAATCCTCTACCCCGGCTTCGTGCAGATCGCCTCGGGGATCCGGCGCGTCGGCGCCTCGTCCCTCACCTTCGACCAGGCGGTCTTCGTGGACGGGGTGCGCTTCGTCTCGGGATCGACCACGACGGCCCAGGTCGACAAGGCGACGAAGCGCTCGACGCCCTGGAACGACGTCCAGCGCGCCAAGTTCGACCGTCTGATGATGCGGTGACGGACCGGCGCCGCACGCGCGGCGCCATGTCTCTCAGGGGAACAGCGCGATCTGCTCCAGCCCCGTCGTCTCGGGATAGCCGAGGACCAGGTTCATGTTCTGGATCGCCTGCCCCGCCGAGCCCTTCACCAGATTGTCCAGCGTCGAGATGACGATGGCCCGGCCCGGGATGCGGTCCGGGAAGACCCCGATCTGCACGTAGTTGGAGCCGCGCACGTTCTGCGTCTGCGGCACAACGCCCTTAGGCGCCACGTGGACGAAGGGCTCGTCCTTATAGGCGTCCGCCAGCGCCTGCCGGAGGTCGTCGGCGGTGGCCCCGTTCAGCTTCACATAGGACGTGCAGAGCTCGCCGCGCGCCATGGGAATGAGGTGCGGGGTGAAGTTGATCGTCACCTTGCCGCCCACGGCGACGCCGATTTCCTGCTCGATTTCCGGCGCGTGCCGGTGCTTGCCGATGGAATAGGGCGACAGCCCCTCCCCGGCTTCCGAGAACAGGGTATTCTGCTTGAGGCCCCGCCCGGCGCCGGTGACGCCCGACTTGGCGTCGACGATGATGTCGTCGGCATGGATCAGGCCGGCCTTGGCGATCGGCACCAGGGCCAGCAGCGTGGCGGTCGGGTAGCAGCCGGGGCAGGCGACCAGCCGCGCGCCGGTGATCTCCTTCCGGTAGAGCTCGGTGAGGCCGTAGACCGCCTCCTTCTGCAGCTCCGGCGCCTGGTGCTCGTGGCCGTACCACTCCGCGTAGGTCGCGCCGTCCCTGAGACGGAAATCGGCGGACATGTCGAGGATCTTGATCTTCGGATTGGCGGCGAGCACGGCGGCCGTGATCTCCTGGGTCGTGCCGTGCGGCAGTCCGCAGAACACCGCGTCGAGGCCGGTCCAATCGACCGTCTCCCAGGCGACGAGCTTCGGCAGGTCGAGCATGAAGAAGTGCGGGAAGACCTCGGCCATGGACTTGCCGGCATGGGTGTTCGCGGTCAGGGCCACCATCTCCACATGCGGGTGGCGCGCGGCGAGGCGGACGGCGTCGGCGCCGGTGTAACCGGACGCGCCGAGGATCGCGATTTTGGCCTTGGTCGCCATGGCAGTCTCCGCAGGGTGCGAGAAGTCGGATCAGGATGTCAGGGACAAAAAAACCGCGCTGAGGGCGCGGCGATCGGGTCGATCATCAGGGCACACGGCCGCGCGCTCATCGCTGGATGAGGATAGGGCGTCGGGTGCGGGTCACAGTGGTGATCATGGCCGTTACATGCAATCGGCTGATGACGCTGTCAAGACAGCCCATTCACCGGTTCTTGCCCGGCACCCAGAGCACGTCCGCCTTGCCCTTGTCGTTGAGGTAGCGCGCAGCCACGAACAGGAAATCAGACAGCCGGTTGACATATTTCAGCGCCGGCGCGGAGACCCCCTCGCCCGGGCGGCGGACGAGATCGACCATGATCCGTTCGGCCCGCCGGGACACGGTGCGGGCGACGTGGAGATAGGCGGCGGCCGGGCTGCCCCCCGGCAGGATGAAGCTCTTCAGGGGATCGAGTTCGGCATTGAGCTGGTCGATCTCCTGCTCGATGCGGTTCACCTGGGCATCGACGATGCGCAGGGGCTCGTAGCCGAGGTCCTCGCCGAGGTCTGGGGTTGCAAGGTCAGCGCCGAGGTCGAAGAGGTCGTTCTGGATGCGCATCAGCATGGCATCCACGTCCGGGACGCCGGCAGTATGAAGCCGCGCCACGCCGAGCGCCGAATTCGCCTCGTCGATGCAGCCATAGGCCTCGACACGCAGGTCCGACTTCAGCCGCCGCGGCCCGGCCGCCAGGCCCGTCGTGCCGTCGTCGCCCGTCTTCGTGTAGATCTTGTTCAGCTTGACCATGCCCGTCCGTCCTCAGCCGCCGTTCGCCTTGTAATAGATGGCAATGACGATGACGACGATGGCGACGAACTGCAGACCCACGCGCCAGCGCATGAGCTGCTGCGACCGGTTGGGATCGCCGCCGCGCATCATGTTGATGAGCCCCATGACCAGGACGATGGCGACCGCCGCGATGGCGATGGGGACAAGGACGTTTGCAGTCATCGGATGATTCCCGTCAGCCGTTCAGCCGCCAGATGGCGACGTTGAGCAGGGTGGCGAAGCTGACCCAAGCAAGATAGGGGATGAGGAGCAGCGAGGCCAAGCGGTCCTTGTTCCAGCCGAAGGCGATGGTGGCCGCGATGGCGAACCACAGCGCCACGACCACCGCGATCGCCGCACCCATGGCCTGCCCGTAGAAGAACACCCAGGACCACGCCGCGTTGAGGGCGAGCGTCGGCTCCTTCTCGCGCGCCGGCGACAGCACGTAGCGCGCGCCGGCCACCGCGATCATGCCGTAGAGCACCGTCCAGACCGGGCCGAACAGCCAGTTCGGCGGATTGAACGACGGCTTGACGAGGGAGGGATACCAGCTCGCGAGGCCGTAGGAATTGGCGATGCCACCGGTGACCGCGACGAGGATGCAGACGAGGAAGAAGCCCGCATAGACCGCGACCACGCCGCCGGTCGATTTCCGAATATCCACACCCGTCTTCCTCATGCCCACGGACACCAGTACGATGGGCCAACGCGGGGGGATCACCGCCGTTCCGCCCGGCGGAGCGATGGCCACGTGCGCGGCGGCGCTCCGCCCCGCTCCCCCGGCGACCGTTTCCGTTCCGTTCGCACCGGTGGCTCCCTGTGCCATCATGATGGCGACTGATTCGCGGCCGTCCCGCGGCCTTGAGGACTGAAGTGACGATGGACAATTCCAGCGACCTTTTCGGAGGACCGAAGGAACCCGCGGCCAAGGCCCCGCCGGCGCCCGGACGGGCACGACCCGAGCCCGCCAAGGCGGCGCGGTCGGCCGGCACCCCTGGCGAACAGGGCTATTCCGCCTCCGACATCGAGGTCCTCGAAGGCCTCGAACCCGTGCGCCGCCGCCCCGGCATGTATATCGGTGGCACCGACGAGAAGGCGCTGCACCACCTCTTCGCCGAGGTCATCGACAATGCCATGGACGAGGCGGTGGCGGGCCACGCCACCTGGATCGAGGTCGAGCTCTCCGCCGACGGCTCCCTCTCCGTCACCGACAACGGCCGGGGCATCCCCGTCGACCCGCATCCGAAGTTTCCCGGCAAGTCGGCGCTCGAAGTCATCATGTGCACGCTGCATGCCGGCGGAAAGTTCGATTCCAAGGTCTACGAGACCTCGGGCGGCCTGCACGGCGTCGGCGTCTCCGTCGTCAACGCCCTCTCCGTCGCCCTCGACGTCGAGGTGGCGCGCGGCCAGATGCTATACCGCCAGCGTTTCTCGCGCGGCATTCCGCAGACCGGCCTCGAGGAGCTCGGCCGGATCAACAATCGCCGCGGCACCAAGGTGCGCTTCGTCCCCGATCCCGAGATCTTCAAGGAGACCAGCACCTTCAAGCCGGCGCGCCTGTTCAAGATGGCGCGCTCCAAGGCCTATCTCTTCGGCGGCGTCGAGATCCGCTGGTCCTGCGATCCGGAACTCGTCAAGGGCACCGACACGCCCGAGAAGGCCGTGCTGCGCTTCCCCGGCGGCCTGAAGGACTATCTCGCCGCAACCCTCGAGGGGGCCACCCGCGTCCACCCCGACATCTTCGGCGGCAAGCTCGACAAGCAGGGCCACGGCTCGGTGGAATGGGCCATCGGCTGGGTCGGCGACCAGGACGGCTTCGTCTCCTCCTACTGCAACACCATTCCCACCCCCGACGGCGGCACCCACGAACAGGGCCTGCGCATCGCCCTGCTGCGCGGCCTCAAGGACCATGCCGAGCGCACCGGCAACAAGCGCGCCGCCCAGGCCACCGCCGACGACGTGCTGGCCGGCTGCTGCGTCATGCTCTCAGTCTTCATCCGCGAGCCGGAATTCCAGGGCCAGACCAAGGACAAGCTCGCCACGGGAGAGGCCTCCCGCATCGTCGAGAACGCCATCCGCGACCCCTTCGACCACTGGCTCGCCGGCAATCCGAACCAGGCGAACAAGCTGCTGGAATGGGTGATCGAGCGCGCCGAGGAGCGCCTGCGCCGCCGCGCCGAGAAGGACGTCAGCCGCAAGACCGCCGTGCGCAAGCTGCGCCTGCCGGGCAAGCTCGCGGACTGTTCCAACACCTCGGCAGCGGGGTCCGAGATCTTCATCGTCGAGGGCGATTCCGCCGGCGGCTCCGCCAAGCAGGCGCGCGACCGCCAGACCCAGGCGATCCTGCCCCTGCGCGGCAAGATCCTCAACGTCGCCTCGGCCGGCCGCGACAAGCTCGCCCAGAACCAGCAGCTCTCCGACCTCATCCAGGCGCTCGGCTGCGGCACCGGCTCCCATTACCGCGACGACGACCTGCGCTACGAGCGGGTCATCATCATGACCGATGCCGACGTCGACGGCGCCCACATCGCCAGCCTGCTCATCACCTTCTTCTACCGGCAGATGCCGCGCCTCATCGACAACGGCCATCTCTATCTCGCCGTGCCGCCGCTCTACCGCCTCACCCAGGGCGGCAAGACGCTCTATGCGCGCGACGACGCCCACAAGGACGAGCTCCTGCGCACCGCCTTCAAGGGCAACCAGAAGGTCGAGATCGGCCGCTTCAAGGGCCTCGGCGAGATGATGCCGCAGCAGCTCAAGGAGACCACCATGGACAAGAAGGTGCGCACCCTGCTGCGCGTCGGCATCGTCCCGGAGGAGCGCCCCGAGACCTCCGACAGCGTCGAGCGGCTGATGGGCGTCAAGGCCGAGCCGCGCTTCGCCTTCATCCAGGAGCGCGCCGAATTCGCCGAGGAACTGGACATCTGACGATGGGCCGGTTCGCGGCGGCCTCGGTAGCTTGGGTGCTGCTTGCCGCAGGCTTCTCCGCCCTGCCCGCTCAAGCCCAGGCGCCCGACCCGGCCCGTGCCCTCGCCACGCTGTCGCCCGAGATCATGTTCGTACGGGCGACCGGCGGCTGGACCACCGGCGAGCGCGAGGGCACGTCGCGCATCGTCCTCGTCCGGTCCGGGGCGCCGGACGGCGCCCAGCGCCTCTTCGTCCAGTGGCTGAACCGCCCGGAGGCGGGTTCGGGCCGGCCCGCCATCGCCGCGACCGAGGAAATCCCCGAGGTCTTCGACTGGCGCGTCGGCATCGAGGACTACCGCGTCGAGCCGGAGGCCAACGGCGCCCGCGTCGTCATCGACGGGCGGGTGATCGGCACCGGCCGCAGCCGGCGCTATGTGCTCTCCATCGGCCCGCCCGGCGAGGTCACCTTCTCGGCCCTGCGCTGAGGTCAGGCGGCGAGCCAGTCCTCCAGCGCCGCGGTTACGGTCTCGGGCCGCTCCAGCGTCGACAGATGCCCGCAGTCCGGCACGACGACCAGCCGCGAGCCGGCGATGGCGTCGGCCATGTCCTCGGACATGAAGCGCGGCGTGATGGCGTCCTGGTCGCCGACCACGACCAGCGTCGGGCAGCGGATGGCGGACAGGCTCGCCTCGTAGCCTGGCCGGGCGAGGACCGCCTTCTGCTGGCGGATGAAGCGCGCCGGGCCCGTCCGGTCCGCCATGCGGCGCACGACCGATGCCAGCGCCTCGTCGCCGAGCCGGCGGATGTGCACGAGGCGCGGCCAGAGGATGTCGTGGATGTCGTCGAAGCGGCCGGTCTCGGCGAACTTGATCGCCACCTGCCGCAGTTCGATGTCCTCGGGGGCATCGGCGCTGGCACGCGTGTCGATGAGCGCGAGGCGCTCGACGCGCTGCGGCGCCTGCCGCATGACCTCGAGGGCCACGTAGCCGCCCATGGAGAGCCCCGCCAGCGCGAAGCGCGGCGGCGCCGCGGCGAGCAGCCGCCGGGCGATGGCGGCGATGGTCTCGTCCTGCGAATGGTCAGCGATGGCGATGTCGTAGCGCCCCGACAGGGCCTCGACCTGCGGCCCGAAGAGGTCGGCCGTACAGTTCAACCCGGGGACGAAAACGAGGGGCGGCCGGCCCGGAGCGGGCCGATGCGAGGCAGGAGTCGTCATGGTCGTGATCCTTCACCATGCGCGGCGAATCCCGCCAAATCCGGCGCGCGGCAGACCGTTCGCACAGGTCGCAATCGTTGACAATCGACCAATTGAGACTATGTTGCGCCGCGACGAAGGATTACCGGAATGCCGGCCCTTCGCTGCTCTGTCCGTTCGGCCTCGTGGGTTCTAGGGGCCGCCAGCGCGAAATACGTTCGCGCCGAACGCCTCAAGACATCGTCGCAAGACCCCGCCAGACCACAAGGACACTCTCTCCTCATGTCGTTTTCCGAACTCGGCCTCAGCGCCAAGGTTCAGGCTGCCGTGGCTTCGGCCGGCTATACCGAACCGACCCCCATCCAGGCCCAGGCCATCCCCCACGTCCTGGCCCGCCGCGACGTCCTCGGCATCGCCCAGACCGGCACCGGCAAGACCGCCGCCTTCACCCTGCCGATGATCACCATGCTGGAAGAGGGCCGCGCCCGCGCCCGCATGCCGCGCACCCTCATCCTCGAGCCGACGCGCGAACTCGCCGCCCAGGTGGAAGAGAATTTCGTCAAGTACGGCGTCAACCACAAGCTGAGCGTCGCTCTGCTCATCGGCGGCGTCTCCTTCGGCGACCAGGACGCCAAGCTCACCCGCGGCGTCGACGTCCTCATCGCGACGCCGGGCCGCCTTCTCGACCATTTCGAGCGCGGCCGCCTGCTGCTGACCGGCGTCGAGCTCCTCGTCATCGACGAGGCCGACCGCATGCTCGACATGGGGTTCATCCCGGACATCGAGCGCATCTGCAAGATGGTGCCCTTCACCCGCCAGACGCTGTTCTTCACGGCCACCATGCCGCCGGAGATCCAGCGCATCACCGAGCAGTTCCTGCACAACCCGGTGAAGGTCGAGGTCAGCCGCGCCGCCTCCACCGCCACCACCATCACCCAGCGCCTGGTGCGCTCCGGCAAGAAGGATTTCGAGAAGCGCGACACGCTGCGCGCCCTCATCCGCGGTGCCGAGAACCTGAAGAACGCGATCATCTTCTGCAACCGCAAGAGCGAGGTCGCGACCGTCTACAAGTCGCTGCAGAAGCACGAGTTTTCCGTCGCCGCCCTGCATGGCGACATGGACCAGAGCGCCCGCATGGCCGCCCTCGCCGGCTTCCGTGACGGCAAGACCCAGCTCCTCGTCGCCTCGGACGTCGCGGCCCGCGGCCTCGACATTCCCGACGTCAGCCACGTCTTCAACTACGACACGCCGCACCACGCCGAGGACTACGTCCACCGCATCGGCCGCACCGGCCGCGCCGGACGCCTCGGCACCGCCATCACCATCGTCACCCCCGAGGATTCGAAGAACCTCTCGGCGATCGAGAAGCTGATCGGCCAGTCGATCGAGTGGTCGGGCGACGCCATCTCCGAGGAGGAGGCGAGCGAGGCCAGGCGCGAACGCCGCGGCGCCGGCGGCGGCCGTGGGTCGCGGGCGCCCTCCGGCCGCAGCGAACGCAGCTCCGAGGATCGCCCTGCCCGCAGGTCGGCCGAGCCGCGTGCCGCCGCGCCGCGCGCCAGCGCGCGTCCCGAGCGTTCCGAACGTCCGGAGCGCGGCGAGCGTCCGGAGCGTGCCGAGCGTGCCGAGCGTCCCGCCCGGGCCGCCGAGGCGGCTCCGGCTCCCGTCCGCGAGCGGGCGCCCGCGCGTGCCGCCGCCGCTGAGGAGGCAGACATGTCGCACCTGCCGCAGTTCCTTCTGAGGCCCGTGACCTATCGCGGAAAATGACGCTGGGTAAGGTGTGATTTTTACCCGCGATAAAGCATTCGCGCGCTAGCCTCCGGAGCGAGGAGGAAGCGCGCGCTGCGCGGCTCCCTCCGTACCGAGGACAGGCGCCGCCCGATGCAAACCCGCGACGACATTGAGCGCAGTTACAGCTTCGGTGAGCTGGCGTTCTCGCAGATCAAGGGGCGTAGCCTGGCGGCCGTGCCGCGCAATTACGAGATCTGGTACTGCTATGCGTCGGGCTATCACGCCGAACTGTCGGATGCGGTGAACCTCGTGCTGTCCGAGAAAGGCAGCATCTCCCAGGACCAGCTCGACACGATCTACGAGAACTTCCTCTCCCAGAGCCGGATGGGCGAGAAGATCGACGTCGTCGGCAACCGGGTCATGGACGAGATCGAGCACGTCATGACCATGATCGATTCGGCCGCCGGCCAGGCCAGCGCCTACGGGAACGATCTCGCCGGCGCCACGGCGAGGCTCGCCTCCGTCGGCTCGCCCGAGGGCGTGCGCACGATCATCGAGACGCTGATTCGCTCGACCCGCGAGATCGAGGCCAACAACAAGGCGCTGGAACAGCGGCTGAAGGCCTCGCGCAGCGAGATCAAGCTGCTGCAGGACAATCTCGACGCGGTTCGGACCGAGTCGCTGACCGATCCCCTCACCTCCCTCGGCAACCGCAAGTACTACGACCAGTCGATCGCCAAGGCGGTCGCCCTCGCCAACAAGGCCGAGACGCCGCTCAGCCTGCTCGTCAGCGACATCGACCATTTCAAGAAGTTCAACGACACCTTCGGCCACCTCACCGGCGACCAGGTGCTCCGCCTCGTGGCGCTCTCGGTGAAGCAGAACGTCAAGGGACAGGATCTCGCCTGCCGCTATGGCGGCGAGGAATTCGCCATCATCCTGCCGGACACCACCCTGCGCGCCGCGGTGACGGTCGCCGAGCACATCCGCCGCTCGGTGATGACCAAGGAACTGATCAAGCGCTCGACCAGCGAGAACCTCGGCCGCATCACCATCTCCCTCGGCGTCGCGGCCTTCCGTCCCGGGGACACCGCCGCGAGCCTCTACGAGCGCGCCGACCGCTGCCTCTATGCGGCCAAGCGCAACGGCCGCAACCGCGTCGTCTGCGAGACCGATCCGGAAGCCGAGCTCAAGGTCGCCTGACCCGCCTGCGGGCTTTCGCCCCTTCGGCCCGGAGCCCCGCCGCAAAGGCGAGCGCCGCCCAGCGCCTCAGTTCGTCCTCGTCGTCGAAACAGGCCTCAGGCATGCGGCGATAGCTGCCGACCGTCGTCTCGCCACGCCGCGTCGCATAGACGAAGGGCGCGAGGCCCGCTGCCACGAAGGCCGGGCTCGTCTCGTCGTCGCATTTGAGGAAGATCTCGCCGCGGATGGCCAGCGTGAAGACCACGCCGTCGCGATAGACGGCATGGCCGGAGAACATGCGGCGGACGGAGACCGGAGCGAAGGGCGCGAACAGATCCACGAGGAAATCCGGATCCATCGCCGCCACCAGGTCAGACGGCGCCGAGCGCCTCCGGACGGGCCGGCGTCAGGGCGATCGATTCGCCGCAGCCGCAGGCCGAGGTCTGGTTCGGATTGTTGAAGACGAACTTGGCCGAGAGCTTGTCGGTGACGTAGTCCATCTCCGTTCCGAGGAGATAGAGGACGGCCTTGGCGTCGATGAACACGCGCACGCCGCGGTCCTCGACGATCTCGTCGAACTTGCCCGGCGCATCCACGAATTCCATCGTGTATTCCATGCCGGCGCAGCCGCCCTTCGTGACGCCGACGCGCAGGCCGGCGCTCGCATGGCCGGAGGCTTCGACGAGGTCTCTCACGCGGTCCGCGGCCGCCTGGGTCAGGCGCATGGCCTGCATCTTGGGCAAAGGCATTTCGGTCTCCGAAGGCGCCCGGATTCAAGGTCCGGCGTTCAAAGCGCTCCCGTCAATATAGAGAGTGCCGCGGCCGAGTTAAATCCCTGTTGCCGGTAGCCGCATCACCACATGTTGAGGGCGACGCGCGCCTCGTCGGACATGCGGCTCTGGTCCCACGGCGGGTCGAAGGTGATCGTCACCTTGGCCTCGGAGACGCCGGGCACGCTCGCCACCGCATTCTCCACCATCCCCGGCAGTTCGGCCGCGGCCGGGCAGGACGGCGAGGTCAGCGTCATGTCGATCGCCACCTTGCGGGCATCATCGATGTCCACGCGGTAGATCAGGCCGAGCTCGTAGATATCGGAGGGAATCTCCGGATCGTAGACCGACTTCATGGCCGCGACGATGTCGTCGGTCAGGCGGTCCAGCTCTTCCGGCGGGATGGCGTTGGTGTCACCACCGACGGTGGTGTTCAGGGTCTGGGACTCGTCCATCGGGTTCAAGGTCCGTGGGTCAGGGCTGGCGGAAACCCGTCAGCCGAAGAGAGATTGGGCCTTGAGGAGGGCATCCGCAAGGCGGTCCACCTCATCGGTCGTGTTGTAGAGACCGAAAGAGGCGCGGCATGTCGACGTCACGCCATATCGCTGAAGCAGCGGCTGGGCGCAATGGGTGCCGGCGCGCACCGCCACGCCGTAGCGGTCGATGACGGTCGCGACGTCATGGGCATGGGCCCCCTTCATCTCGAAGGAGACGATGGCGCCCTTGTCCCGCGCGGTGCCGAAGATGCGCAGCGAGTTGATGGCCCCCAGCCGCTCGTGGGCATGGCGCACCAGTCTGTCCTCATGGGCGCGGATGGCCGGGCGGCCGATGGAGCGCATGTAGTCCAGCGCCGCTCCCAGGCCGATGGCCTGGACGATGGCCGGCGTCCCCGCCTCGAAGCGGTGCGGCGGGTCGTTGTAGGTGACGCCCTCGGTGGTGACGACCGAGATCATCTCGCCGCCGCCATTGTAGGGCGGCATCCGCTCCAGCAGTTCCTTCCTGCCGTAGAGCACGCCGATCCCGGTCGGCCCATAGACCTTGTGGCCGGTGAAGACGTAGAAGTCGGCGTCGATGTCCTGGACGTCGACCTCCATGTGGACGCTCGCCTGCGAGCCGTCCACGAGCACCGGAATGCCGCGCGCATGCGCCATCCGGATGCACTCCTTGATCGGCACGACGGTGCCGAGCGCGTTCGACATATGCGTCAGCGCCACCATCTTCACGCGGGGCCCGAGCAGCTTCTCGAACTCCTCGATGAGGAAGTTGCCCTCCTCGTCGATCGGCGCCCAGACGAGCTTTGCCCCGCGCTTCTCGCGGTGGAAGTGCCAGGGCACGATGTTGGAGTGGTGCTCCATGATCGACAGGACGATCTCGTCGCCCTCGCCGATCACCAGCCCGCCGAAGGAGGCGGCCGCGAGGTTGATGGCCTCCGAGGCGTTGCGGGTGAAGATGATCTGGTCGACCGAGGGCGCGTTCAGGAAGGCGCGCACGCTCTCGCGCGCCGCCTCGTAGGCCTCCGTCGCGGCATTGGCGAGAAAGTGCAGGCCGCGGTGGACGTTGGCGTATTCGCTCTCGTAGGCATGGGAGATGCGGTCGATCACCGCCCGCGGCTTCTGCGCCGAGGCGGCGTTGTCGAGATAGACGAGGTCCTTGCCGTAGGGCTTCAGCGCCAGGGCGGGGAAGTCCTTGCGGATGAGAGCGACGTCATAGCCGCCGTTCGCGACCGCCGGATGCTGGCCTGGCGCTGTCATGGCTTCAGGTCCTCGCCCGCATCCATTCGGTCACGGAGGCGAGCATCGCCTCGCGCAGTTCCTCCACCACCGCCAGCGGGCCGCCGCCGAAGTCCTCGATGGCCTCGCGCGCGAAAGCCTCCACCAGCAGCGCCTCAGCCTCCTTGTGCGGGATGCCGCGCGCCTTGAGGTAGAACATCAGGTCCGCGTCCAGCTCGCCGCACGTGCAGCCGTGAGCGCAGGCGACGTCGTCTGCGAAGATCTCCAGCTCAGGCTTGTTGTCCATGGACGGACCCTCGGCCAGCATGATGGTCTGGCTCATCATCCGCCCGTCGGTCTTCTGCGCGATGGGCTGGACGATGATCTTGCCCTGGAAGACGCCGTGCGCCTCGCCGTCGAGGATGTGCTTGAAGGTCTCGCGGCTCTGGCAGTTCGGCACCGCGTGGTCCGTCACCAGGGCGGTGTCGGCGTGCTGGCGGCCCTTGAGCATGGTGACGCCGCGCAGCGTCACGTCGGAATGCTCGCCGGCGAAGCGCACGAAGAGCTGGCTGCGGGAGACCGCGGCGCCCGTCGTGAGCGTCAGCGAGTCGAAATGCGCCTCCGCGCCCACCGTCGCCTCCAGCGTCGACAGGTGCAGCGCCTGGTCACCCTCGATCTGCCGGCGGCCGTGCTCAAACGTCGCGCCGTCGCGGACGACGACCTGCATCACCACGTTCTTCTGGTAGTCGACGCCGGCCGGCCCGACATGGGTCTCGACGATGCCGGCCGAGGCCCCCGCCCCCACCACCACGACGACGCGGGCGGTGACGAGGCGCGGGGCGCCGTCCGAGGTGATGGAGACGAGGTCGAGCGCATGGCCGACCTCGGTCCCCGGCGCCACCTCGATGAGGAGGCCGTCGGTGAGGAAAGCGTTGTTGAGGGCGAAGGCGGTGTTGCCGCGCGTCGCCGGCTGGCCGGCGAGCAGCGCCGCGACGTCGGGCCGCCGCGCCATGGCCTCGGCCAGGCCCGAGACGGTGACGCCCTCGGGCAGCGAACCGCCGTCGGCGAGGTCGGGGGCATGGAAGCCGTCGACCATGACGATGCGGCTGCCGCCGACGCGCGGCAGGCGGCCGACCGCGACCTTCGCGGCGAGGAGCGCCGAGGCGTCCGGCGCGCCGGCGAGCGGCTTCGCCTCGCGCATCATGGCGCGCAGGTCGGTGTACTTCCACTCCTCGACGCGGCGATGCGGCAGGCCGCTCGCCTCGAAGCGGGAGAAGCCGTCGATGCGCAGACCCTCGAGGGCGGCGCCCGCGGGTCCGGTGTCGCGCAGCGCGCCGAAGGCACCGATCAGCGCCTGTTCGGCCGGGGTCCGGATGGGGGTGATGGCGTTCATGGGCATGCTCACGCGGCCTTGCCGACGATGTCGGCATAGCCCTTGGCCTCGAGTTCCAAGGCGAGTTCCGGGCCGCCGGTCTTGATGATACGGCCGGCCGACAGGACGTGGACCACGTCCGGCTTGATGTAGTCGAGCAGGCGCTGGTAGTGCGTGATGACGACGAAGCCGCGGTCCGGCGAGCGCATGGCGTTGACGCCGTCGGCGACGATCTTCAGCGCGTCGATGTCCAGACCGGAATCGGTCTCGTCGAGAATGGCGAGCTTCGGCTGCAGCAGCGCCATCTGCAGGATCTCGTTGCGCTTCTTCTCACCGCCGGAAAATCCGACGTTGACCGAGCGGCGCAGCATGTCCTGAGAGATGCCGAGCTCCTTGGCGCGGCCGTTCACCAGCTTGATGAACTCGGGCGTGGCGATCTCGTCGAGGCCGTTCTTGCGGCGCTGGGCGTTGATGGCCGCCTTCAGGAAGGTCATCTGACCGACGCCGGGGATCTCGATCGGATACTGGAAGGCGAGGAACAGGCCCTTGGCGGCACGCTCGTCCGGATCCAGCTCGAGGATGTTCTCGCCGTCGAGCAGCGCCTCGCCGCCCGTCACCTCGTAGTCCTCGCGGCCCGCCAGCACATAGGAGAGCGTCGACTTGCCCGAGCCGTTCGGGCCCATGATGGCGGCGACCTGGCCCTTCTCAACGGTGAGATTGAGGCCATTGAGGATCTGCTTGTCTTCCTCGGCGAGCTTGGCGGTCAGATTCTTGATTTCGAGCAGCGACATGGGGGTGGTCCTTGACATCACGGACGGGCCGCGGCGGGGCGGCCTGGATGAGGTGGAGCGGGCCGGCGGATCAGCCGACCGAGCCTTCCAGCGAAATGGCGATGAGCTTCTGGGCCTCCACCATGAACTCCATCGGGAGCTGCTGGAGGACGTCCTTGACGAAGCCGTTGACGATGAGCGCGATGGCCTCTTCCTGCGTCAGCCCGCGCTGCATGCAGTAGAACATCTGGTCCTCGGACACTTTCGAGGTAGTCGCCTCGTGCTCGAAGACCGCCGAGGCCGTCTTGCTCTCGATATAGGGCACCGTGTGCGCGCCGCAGGCGTTGCCGATCAGCAGCGAGTCGCAGTTGGTGAAGTTCTTGGCGTTGGTCGCCCGGCGATGGGCCGAGACGAGGCCGCGATAGGTGTTCTGCGAGCGGCCGGCCGAGATGCCCTTGGAGATGATCCGCGAGCGGGTGTTCTTGCCCAGATGGATCATCTTGGTGCCGGAATCGACCTGCTGGGCGCCGTTCGACACGGCGATCGAGTAGAACTCGCCCTGGCTGTCGTCGCCGCGCAGGATGCAGCTCGGATACTTCCAGGTGATGGCCGAGCCGGTCTCGACCTGCGTCCACGAAATCTTCGAGCGCGCGCCGCGGCAGTCGCCGCGCTTGGTGACAAAGTTGTAGATGCCGCCCTTGCCCTCGGCATCGCCGGGGAACCAGTTCTGGACGGTGGAATACTTGATCTCGGCGTCGTCGTGGGCGATCAGCTCGACCACCGCCGCATGCAGCTGGTTCTCGTCGCGCATCGGCGCCGTGCAGCCTTCGAGATAGCTGACGTAGGAGCCCTTGTCGGCGATGATCAGCGTGCGCTCGAACTGGCCTGTCTTCTGCTCGTTGATGCGGAAATAGGTCGACAGCTCCATCGGGCAGCGCACGTCCGGCGGGATGTAGACGAAGGAGCCGTCGGAGAAGACGGCGGCGTTCAGCGTCGCGTAGAAATTGTCGGTCGTCGGAACCACCGAGCCGATGTACTGGCGCACCAGCTCGGGATGCTCCTGCAGGGCTTCCGAGATCGAGCAGAAGATGACGCCCGACTTCCTGAGCTCCTCCTTGAAGGTGGTCACCACCGACACGCTGTCGAAGACGGCATCGACGGCGATGCGCTTCTCGGGGGCGACGCCGGCGAGGATTTCCTGCTCACGCAGCGGGATGCCGAGCTTCTTGTAGGTCTCCAGGATCGCCGGGTCGATCTCGTCCAGCGACTGCGGCGCCGCGTTCGACTTCGGCGCGGCGTAATAATACATGTCCTGGAAGTCGATCTGCGGATAGTCGACGCGCGCCCACTCCGGCTCGCGCATGGTCAGCCAGCGGCGATAGGCGTCCAGCCGCCATTCCAGCATCCACGCCGGCTCGTTCTTCCGCGCCGAGATGTAGCGCACGATGTCCTCGGACAGGCCCTTGGGGGCGAGTTCCATCTCGATCTCGGTCGAAAACCCGTACTTGTACTGGTCGACGTCGATCGCACGGACCTGTTCGACGGTTTCCTGAACCGCGGGCATGGTCTTCTCCTCACATCCTCGCGGCTTCAAGGGCCGCAGGTTGGTATGTCCGTCACGCGGCGCGGGCCGCGATCATCCTCACGTGAGCGGCGAATGCCGTCACGAAACGCTCGACGTCCTCGCGGACCGTGGTCCAGCCGAGGCTCACCCGCAGGGCCGAGCGCGCCTCGCCCGGGTCCAGCCCCATCGCCGCCAGCACGTGGCTGGGAGCGATCTTGCCGGAGGCGCAGGCCGAGCCGGTCGACACCGCCACGCCCGACAGATCGAGGGCGATGACCGCCGTCTCCCCCTCGATCCCGGGATGAACCGTCAGGCTCGTATTGGCCAGACGTGCGGCTGGCAAGCCGACGACGCGGCTGGCCTTCGAAATAGTGACGATTTCGCCCTCCAGCCAGTCGCGCAGTGCGGCAATCCGCTGCACCTCCGCGGCGATGCCGGGGGCGACGGCGGCAGTAGCCGCTCCGAAGCCGGCGATGCCCGGCAGGTTTTCGGTCCCGGCGCGCCGCCGGCCCTCCTGACCGCCGCCGCGCACCAGCGGCGGGAAGGTCACCGCCTCCGCGGCGGTGACGATGGCGCCGACGCCCTGGGGACCGCCGATCTTGTGGGCAGAGACGAACAGCGCGTCGCAGTCGAGGGCCGCGATGTCGACCGGCATCTTGCCGAGCGCCTGCACCGCGTCCACCACCAGCGCCGCGCCGTGGGCCCGGCACAGGGCGGCGACCTCCGCCAGCGGCTGGATGACGCCGGTCTCGTTGTTGGCCGCCATGACGGAGACGAGGGCACGCCCCTCCCCGCCCGCGAGCAGCGCCCCGAGCGCCGCGAGATCGACACGGCCCGACGAATCCACCGGGCAGGTCGTGACCGCGTCCGCGGAAAACCGGCCGCCGGCGAGCACGCAGGAATGCTCGACGGCCGAGACGATCAAACGCGAAAAGCCGGTCGTCGCACCGTCACGGGCGACGAAACCGGGGGTGAGCAGCGTCGCCGCCGCCTCGCTTCCGCCGGAGGTGAACGTCACGCAGCGCGGGTCCGCGCCGACCAGGGACGCGAGGGACGCCCGCGCCTCCTCGACGAGGCGCCGCGCAGCACGTCCGTCACGATGGACCGCCGAGGCGTTGCCCGTCAGGTCCATGGCCGCGACCATGGCCGCGCGCGCTTCCCTGCGGAGCGGCGTCGTGGCATTATGGTCGAGATAGACGCGGGTCATCGGGGGAAGAGGCCCTGTCGGAAAACCTTGGCATTGGGAACCGGGTTCGTGCTATAGGCCCGACCCCGATACGCCAGTCCCGTGCCGAGCTGAAGAGCGGCCGGGGCAAGCGTTTAGAATTATTCTAAACTCTAGAGCCGCCCTGCCGCCCTGTCAAGGTCGGACCTCCATCGAAGCCGCGGAGATCCGGCGGGTTTCGATGTCGATCGGGGCCCCATGACGAGGATTTTCCATGCCTGAAGTCATCTTCAACGGTCCGGCAGGCCGGATCGAAGGGCGCTATCATCCCGCCAAGGTCCGCTCCGCCCCCATCGGCATCGTGCTGCACCCGCACCCCCAGTTCGGCGGCACGATGAACAACCAGATCGTCTACAACTGCTACTATCAGTTCGTGAACCGCGGCTTCTCGGTCCTGCGCTTCAACTTCCGCGGCGTCGGCCGCAGCCAAGGCGCCTTCGACCACGGCGTCGGCGAGCTGTCGGATGCCGCCGCCGCCCTCGACTACGCCCAGGCCATCAACCCCGAGGCCCGCACCTGCTGGATCGCCGGCTTCTCCTTCGGCGCCTGGATCGGCATGCAGCTCCTGATGCGCCGCCCCGAGGTCGAGGGCTTCATCTCCATCGCCCCGCCGGCCAACCTCTACGACTTCTCCTTCCTCGCCCCCTGCCCCTCCTCCGGCCTGATCGTCCACGGCGACAAGGACGCCGTGGTGCCGCTCACCGCCGTCCAGGGCCTCGTCGAGAAGCTGAAGACGCAGAAGGGCATCGTCATCGAGCAGCAGGTCGTGCCCGGCGCCAACCACTTCTTCGAGAACGCCATCGACCCGCTCATGGAGATCGTCGGCGGCTATCTCGACAAGCGCCTGGGGAAACAGGACGCGGCGGAGTAAGACGGCGGAGCGCTTCAGGCGGGACGCGACAGTGCTCGTCGGACGGCCTCAGGCTCGGTTTCGATGACCCTGAGGAGGACAGTGGTGGCAGTGTCGGGACGCCGCCGGCCCTGTTCGTAGGCCTCGATCGTCCGCGCCGGAATTCTGAACTGCGTTTCGAAGGCCTTGGTGCTGGAAGCGACGGAACGCCGGATGGCGCGGATGCGCGCCGGCGTCAGGGCCGCGACCGGCAGCTCGTACCCCTCGGCCTGCACCTCGCCGCGCAGATGGGCTGCCATTTCTTCGAACGCCTCGACGAGATCGTCGCCAACCCGGCTCATGGTGCGGTTCCCTTGATGGAATCGAGCGCGGCAAGGATGGCCCGCCGCTGGGCAGATGTCAGATCGTCCTGCTCGTTCTTGCCGTAGGCGGTCAGCATGAACAGGATGTCCGGCGTCACCTGCAGATAGTAGATGACCCGGCCACCGCCACGCTTGCCGCGTCCCGGCAGCGGCACGCGGGCTTTTCGGACGCCCCTCAACCCCTGAATGACCGGATGCGCGAGCGGAGCCGCTGCGATAGCCACCTCGATCGCCCGCATGGCCGGCTCATCGAGAGCCAGGTCGCGGCAGGCGCGCAGGTAAGGCCTGAGCCGGATGATCCTCACGAACAAACCATACGCCATTGGCGGATGACGTCAATGGCGTATCGGCTGTGTGTTTCCCACCGATGCGCTTGCCCTCGCATCCGACTCCGCTTAAAGCCCGGGGCTTATGACCCAAGACCCTTCGTCCTTCGTGCTGAAGCGCCGGCACTTGCTCGGGATCGAGGGGCTTTCCCCCGCCGAGATCACCGGCCTCCTCGACCTCGCCGAGGAATTCGTCACCCTCAACCGGCAGATCGAGAAGAAGCGGACGTCCCTGCGCGGCCGCACGCAGATCAATCTCTTCTTCGAGGCCTCGACGCGGACCCAGTCCTCCTTCGAGCTCGCCGGCAAGCGGCTCGGCGCCGACGTGATGAACATGTCGGTCGCCCAGTCCTCCATCAAGAAGGGCGAGACGCTGATCGACACGGCGCTCACCCTCAACGCCATGCATCCCGACATCCTGATCATGCGGCACGCCGCCTCGGGAGCCGTCGAACTGCTGGCGAACAAGGTCGACTGCTCGGTGGTCAATGCCGGCGACGGCACCCACGAGCACCCGACACAGGCGCTGCTCGACGCCCTCACCATCCGCCGCAACAAGGGCCGCATCGAGCGGCTCACCGTCGCCATCTGCGGCGACATCCTGCATTCGCGCGTCGCGCGGTCCAACATCATCCTGTTGAACCAGATGCAGGCGCGCGTCCGGGCCATCGGCCCCTCGACCCTCCTTCCCGCCGCCGCCGAGCGCCTCGGCGTCGAGGTCTACCGCGACATGAAGGAGGGCCTGAAGGACGTCGACATCGTCATGATGCTGCGCCTCCAGCGCGAGCGGATGAACGGCTCCTTCGTGCCGTCGGTGCAGGAGTACTTCCACTATTTCGGCCTCGACGAGGTGAAGCTCCGCTACGCCAAGCCCGACGCGCTGGTCATGCATCCCGGCCCCATGAACCGCGGCGTCGAGATTTCGACGGCTGTCGCCGATGGCGCCCAGTCGCTCATCCGCGAACAGGTGGAGATGGGCGTCGCGGTGCGCATGGCCGTGCTCGAAGCGCTCGCCCGCAACCTGCCGAACGCGTGAGGGCGAAGCCGATGACCGCACAGCGCCCCCTGCTCCTCGTCAACGCCCTGCTGGTCGATCCTGCCGCCGGCACGCAGGTCCACGGCGGCCTCCTCGTCCGCGACGGGCTCATCGCCGACGCCGGCCCGCATCTCACCGCCGGCGCCGGCCCCGAGGACGCAGAGACCATCGATTGCCGCGGCGCGGTCGTCGCCCCCGGCCTCGTCGACATGCGCTGCTTCGTCGGCGAGCCCGGCTTCGAGTATCGCGAGACCATCGCCTCGGCGACCGCCGCCGCCGCCGCCGGTGGCGTCACCACCCTCGTCTGCCAGCCGGCGACCGACCCTGCCATCGACGATCCCGCCATCGTCGACTTCCTGCTCAGGCGCGCGCGCGACACCGGCATCGTCCGCTTCCACCCCATGGCCGCCATCACCAAGAAGCTCGCCGGCCGCGAGATGACCGAGTTCGGCCTGCTCCAGGAGGCCGGCGCCGTCGCCTTCACGGACGGCGCGCGCTCCGTCACCGATGCCCTGGTGATGCGCCGGGCCATGACCTATGCCCGCGACTTCGACGCCCTCGTCGTCCACCACACCGAGGAGCCCTCGCTCGTCGGCGAGGGCGTGATGAACGAGGGTGAGTTCGCCTCGCGGCTCGGGCTCGCCGGCATCCCGGTCGAGGCCGAGACCATCATGCTCGAGCGCGACATGCGGCTCGTGAAGCTGACCGGCGCGCGCTACCACGCCGCTTCCGTCACCTGCCGCGACTCCCTCGCCATCATTGCCCGGGCGAAGAACGAGGGCCTGCCGGTCACCGCCGCTGTCTCGATCAACCACCTCACCCTCAACGAGAACGACATCGGCAGCTACCGCACCTTCTGCAAGCTCTCGCCGCCGCTGCGCACCGAGGACGACCGCCTGGCCCTCGCCGACGCCGTTGCCGACGGCACCATCGACGTCATCGTCTCCGACCACGACCCGCAGGACGTCGAGACCAAGCGCCTGCCCTTCGCCGAGGCGGCACCCGGCGCGGTCGGCGTCGAGACCATGCTGCCTGCGGCCCTGCGCCTCGTCCATTCCGGCCTCGTTCCGCTCGCCACCCTCCTGAAGGCGCTGTCCGCGGCACCGGCGCAGCTGCTGCGCCTGCCGGGCGGCTCGCTCGCGACCGGCGCCGTCGCGGACCTCGTCGTCATCGACCTCGACACGCCCTGGGTCCTCGACCGCGACGACCTGCGCTCCAAGTGCAAGAACTCGCCCTTCGACGAGGCCCGCATGAGCGGCCGCGTCCTGCGCACCATCGTCGCCGGCCGCACCGTCCACGCCCTCGCGGGCTGAGCACGCGACCGGCCACACTTTTTTCGTGCGGAGCGCCGAATCTGCCCGTCGGGGGCATGGCCTTCGCAGGCCGATTGGCTCTAGCCTGTCCCTCACGATCCCGGTGCCCGCCTCATGACATCCGCATCGCTCCTCCTTCTCGCCGCCGCCCTCGCCTTCGGCTACCTGCTCGGCTCGATCCCCTTCGGCCTCGTGCTGACGCGGAGCGCCGGCCTCGGCGACATCCGCGCCATCGGCTCCGGCAACATCGGCGCCACCAACGTCCTGCGCACCGGCAACAAGAAGCTCGCGGCGGCGACCCTCCTCCTCGACGGGCTGAAGGGCACCGCCGCCGTGCTCCTCGCCGCCTGGTTCGGGCCCGCCGCGGCGCTCGCCGCCGGTCTCGGCGCGTTTCTCGGCCATGTCTTCCCGGTCTGGCTCGGCTTCAGGGGCGGCAAGGGCGTCGCGACCTTCCTCGGCGTCCTCCTCGCCGTCCACTGGCCGAGCTTCCTCGTCTTCGCGGCGATCTGGATCGCCATGGCCTACGCCTTCCGCTTCTCCTCGCTGGCGGCGCTGGTCGCCAGCATCGCCACGCCGGTGGTCCTCATGCTGTGGGGCCTCGGCTGGCCGACGGTCGCCGTCTTCGCCGCCATGGCGGCGCTCTCCGTCGCCAAGCACCACGAGAACATCGCCCGGCTCCTCGCCGGCACCGAGAGCCGGATCGGTGCCAAGAGTGCGAAACCGCCGGGATGAGCGGGGGCGACGACCTCTTCGCGCGCCCCACCGCCGCGATCCGCCTGACGGATCGCCAGAGGCTCGACTGGCTCCGCCTCTCACGCTCGGAAAATGTCGGCCCCCGCACCTTTCGCGAACTGATCAACCTCTACGGCAGCGCGGGCGCTGCCCTCGACGCCTTGCCCGAACTCTCCCGCCGCGGCGGCGGCCGCTCCATCCGCGTCGCGAGCCAGGCCGAGGCGGAACGGGAAATGGCGCGCGCGGCAGCCTTCGGTGTGAGCTTCGTCGCCATCGGCGAGCGCGATTACCCGGACCGCCTGCGCCGCATCGCATCGGCGCCACCGCTCATCGCGCTGCGCGGCGACCTCGCCTGCCTCACCCGCCCGATGGTCGGCCTCGTCGGATCGCGCAACGCCTCCATCGCCGGCATCAAGATGGCGGCCCTCCTCGCCCGCGGCC
The DNA here is from genome assembly GCA_001464235.1 of Rhizobiales bacterium Ga0077556. Lineage (GTDB taxonomy): Bacteria > Pseudomonadota > Alphaproteobacteria > Rhizobiales > Phreatobacteraceae > Phreatobacter. Next base: position 24,068 of record LNFH01000279.1, read on the forward strand.
TCGGCGAGGCCGGTTTCACCACGGTCTCCGGCCTCGCCCGCGGCATCGACGCCGCCGCCCACGAGGCCTCGCTCGGCACCGGGACGGTCGCCGTCCTCGCCGGCGGCCAGGACCACGTCTATCCCGCCGAGCACGAGCCGCTGCTGGCGCGCATCCTTCCCGCCGGCGCCGCCGTCAGCGAGATGCCCATGGGCCACGAGCCGCGCGCCCGCGACTTTCCCCGCCGCAACCGGTTGATCGCCGGCCTCGCCCTCGGCGTGGTGGTGGTGGAGGCGGCGGACAGGTCGGGCTCGCTCATCACCGCGCGGCTGGCGCTCGAGGAGAACCGCGAGGTCTTCGCCGTGCCGGGATCGCCCCTCGATCCCCGGGCGGAGGGCACCAACCGCCTCCTGAAACAGGGCGCCACCCTCGTCACCTCGGTCGACGACGTTCTGGCCGTGCTCAACCCGATCCTCGCCCGCCCGGCCGACGACAGCGCCCTGGAAGAGCCCGAGTCGGACATGGAGGATGCAGACCCCGGCGACGACGGCCGCCAGCGTATCCTGAGCCTCCTCGGTCCAGTCCCCGTGACGGTGGACGACATCGTCCGCGCCTCGGGCCTCGGCGTCCCGGCCGTCAGGGTGGCCCTCCTCGAACTCGAACTCGCCGGCCGGCTGCACCGCGATTCTGGCGGGCGGGTTTCCCTGGCCTAGGAGGCCGTGCCGGACTGGCCCCTCCGGCGCAGCAGCCTCGCCTGCTGCTCGGCCTCCAGCCGCGTCATGTCGGCGAGATAGGCGAGAACATGGAGGTCCGCGGCGCGCGCCAGGTCGACCATCTCGGCAGCGAGCCTTGCGACATAGGCGGCGACGTCCTCGCGCCCGATCCGCGACGGACCGCCGGCAGCCGGCGGCTGTACCCCTCGTGACTGAGGTCGGCGTCGTCCGCTCCCACCCGCCATGCATCACTCCCGCCACCGAGGTCGCCGTTGCCGCATGGACGGTATTTGCAACTTCAGAGTAGTGTCAACACAGATAACATCTTATGCGTGCATAACGGCAGCCATTTGACTTGGGCCGGCCTTGTGCCCATGTTCCGGCCGACTTCTGGCACCGCAATATTGGCGAGCCGGCATTTCCGAGGGGCAAGGGCGCGTGGCCGTGAACGTCGTCATCGTCGAATCGCCGGCCAAGGCGAAGACGATCAACAAATATCTCGGCTCTGACTACGAGGTCATCGCCTCGTTCGGCCATGTGCGCGACCTGCCGCCCAAGGACGGGTCCGTGGATCCCGACGCCGACTTCGCCATGATCTGGGAGGCTGACGGCCGCGGCGCCAAGCGCATCGGCGAGATCGCCAAGCTGGTGAAGGGCGCCGACAAGCTGATCCTCGCCACCGACCCCGATCGCGAGGGCGAAGCCATTTCCTGGCACCTGCTGGAGGCGCTGAAGGAAAAGCGCGTCCTCAAGGACATGCCGGTCGAGCGCGTCACCTTCAACGCCATCACCAAGCAGGCGGTGCAGGAAGCCATGGCCGCCCCGCGGTCCATCGACACCGCGCTGGTGGAGGCCTATCTCGCCCGCCGCGCCCTCGACTATCTCGTCGGCTTCCGCCTTTCGCCGGTTCTCTGGCGAAAGCTCCCGGGTGCGCGGTCCGCCGGTCGCGTCCAGTCGGTGGCCCTGCGCCTCGTCTGCGAGCGCGAGGCCGAGATCGAGCGCTTCCGCAAGAAGGAATACTGGTCGCTGGTGGCGAGCCTCTCGACGCCGCGGGGCGAGGTCTTCGAGGCCCGCCTGGTCGGTGCCGACGGGCAGAAGATCCAGCGCCTCGACGTCGGCACCGAGGCCGAGGCCCGCGCCTTCGAGAGGGCGCTGACGGAAGCCCATTTCGCCGTCTCCGGCGTCGAGGCCAAGCCGGCCCGCCGCCATCCCTTCGCGCCCTTCACCACCTCGACGCTCCAACAGGAAGCGAGCCGCAAGCTCGGCTTCGCCCCGGCGCGCACCATGCAGGTGGCCCAGCGGCTCTACGAGGGCACGGACATCGGCGGCGAGACCGTCGGCCTCATCACCTATATGCGAACCGACGGCGTCGACGTGGCGCCCGAGGCGGTCAGCGCCATCCGCGGCCTGATCGGCAAGGATTTCGGGCCACGCTACCTGCCGAGCGCGCCGCGCAAGTACACCTCGAAGCAGAAGAACGCCCAGGAGGCCCACGAGGCGATCCGCCCGACCGATGCCCGCCGCCATCCGCGCGAGGTCGCCCGCTTTCTCGAGCCCGAACAGGCCCGCCTCTACGAACTCATCTGGAAGCGCACCGTCGCCTCGCAGATGGAGAGCGCCGAGCTCGAGCGCACCACCGTGGACATCGACGCCACCGTCGGCGGCCTCGGCTCGTCGATGGGCCGCAAGCTCGAACTGCGCGCAACCGGACAGGTGGTGAAGTTCGACGGCTTCCTCACCCTCTACACCGAGGACCGTGACGACGACGGCGACGACGACGACGGCAAGCGCCTGCCGGCGATGACGGTCGGCGAGAAGCTCGCCCGCAAGGCCATCGCCACCACCCAGCACTTCACCGAGCCGCCGCCGCGCTACTCGGAGGCGAGCCTCGTCAAGCGCATGGAAGAGCTCGGCATCGGCAGGCCCTCCACCTATGCCTCGACCCTGCAGACGCTGCAGGACCGCGACTACGTGAAGATCGACAAGAAGCGCCTCGTCCCTGAGGACAAGGGCCGCCTCGTCATCGCCTTCCTCGAGAACTTCTTCGAGCGCTACGTCGAGTACGGCTTCACCGCCGCGCTGGAGGAGCGGCTCGATCTCGTCTCCAACAGCGAGCTCGACTGGAAGGCGCTGCTGCGTGACTTCTGGCGCGATTTCGCCGCGGCCATCGACGAGACCAAGGAACTGCGCGTCTCCGACGTGCTCTCCGCGCTCAACGACAGCCTCGGGCCGCACATCTTCCCTGACAAGGGCGACGGCTCCAACCCGCGGGCGTGCCCCGCATGCGGCACCGGCGCCCTCTCGCTCAAGCTCGGCAAGTTCGGCGCCTTCATCGGCTGCTCGAATTATCCCGAGTGCCGCTTCACCCGCCAGCTCGCCGCCCCGGGGCCGGATTCGGAGGGCGACGGCCCGGCCTCCGCTGGCGCCGACGGCACGCGCAAGCTCGGCGAGGATCCGGTCAGCGGGCTCGAGGTGACGGTGCGCGACGGCCGCTTCGGCCCCTATGTCCAACTCGGCGAGGGCGAGAAGCCGAAGCGCTCGTCCCTGCCGAAGGGCATGACCCCGGCGGGGCTCGACCTCGAACGGGCGCTCGCCCTCCTGGAACTGCCGAAGGAAGTCGCCAAGCACCCGGAGAGCGGCAAGCCCATCCTCGTCGGCATCGGGCGCTACGGACCCTATGTCCAGCACGAGAAGACCTACGCCAACCTGGAGAAGGACGACGACGTGCTGGCGATCGGCGCCAACCGCGCCATCGACCTCGTCATCGCCAAGGAGAGCGGCGCCAAGAGCCGCTTCGGCCGCGGCAGCGCCCCGGCGGGCCGCGAGCTCGGCGAACACCCGACCCTCGGCGGTCCGGTGACCGTCATGGCCGGCCGTTACGGGCCCTATGTGAAGCACGGATCGGTCAACGCCACCCTGCCCAAGGGCAAGGACGCCGCCACGCTCACCATGGAGGAGGCGGTGCCGCTGCTCGCCGCCCGCGCCGAGAGCGCCGGATCGGGCCGCAAGGCGCCCGCCCGCGGCAAGGGCAAGGCTCCCGCCAAGCCCAAGGCCGCCTCGGACGCCAAGCCCAAGGCCGCC
>LNFH01000280.1 GCA_001464235.1 Rhizobiales bacterium Ga0077556
TTTCCCCGAATCCGCCGATCGGCTAGCCTGACCGTGCCGGACGCCTCCGCGCCGGCCTGACCTGGACGTCATTTGCCCCGCAGATCCAAGACCGGCCTCCCCCCCGCCATGCCCTCCCGCGAGGAGGTCCTGGCCTTCATCGCCAGCCAGTCAGGCCGGGTGGGCAAGCGCGAGATCACGCGCCATTTCGGCCTGCACGGCTCCGACAAGGCGGCGCTGAAGGCGCTGCTCAAGGACATCGCCGACGAGGGGCTGGTGGCCAAGGGCCGCGGCAAGCTGTCGAAGCACGGCGCCCTGCCCCCGGTCGTGGTCGTCGACATCCTCGCCCGTGACGCCGAGGGCGACCTCGTCGCCAGCCCCGCCGAATGGGACGAGGAGGAGCACGGCGCCGCCCCCTCCATCGTCATCGCCGTGCCGCACCGTCCGCGTCCCGGCGACCCCGTGCCGGGCGTCGGCGACCGCGCACTCGTGCGCCTCTCCGACGGGGGTGGCCCGACCGACGACCCGCGTCCCGTCGGCCGGGTGATGAAGATCCTGGAGCGCGGTCGCTCCCGCACCATCGGCGTGTTCCGCGCCGTGCCCGGACACGGCGGCAGGCTCCTGCCCATCGACAAGAAGAACGTCGGCCGCGAACTGTCCATTCCAGCCGAGGCGACGGAGGGCGCGAAGGACGGCGACCTCGTCGCCGTCGACATCGTACGCACCTCCCGCTTCGGCCCGCCGGTGGCGAAGGTGCGCGAGCGGCTCGGCAACCTGAAATCGGAGCGCGCCGTCTCCCTGATCGCCCTCGAGGTGCACGGCATCCCCCACGTCTTCCGCGCCGACACGCTGGCCGAGGCCGAGAAGGCTGAGCCGGTTTCGGTCGGGCGGCGCGAGGACTGGCGCAAGCTGCCGCTCGTCACCATCGACCCGCCGGACGCCAAGGACCACGACGACGCCGTCCATGCCGAGCCGGACCCGGCCGAGGACAATGCCGGCGGCTTCATTCTGACCATCGCCATCGCCGACGTCGCCGCCTATGTGCGGCCCGGCACGGCGCTGGACCGCGAGGCGGCGGTGCGCGGCAATTCGGTCTATTTCCCCGACCGCGTCGTGCCGATGCTGCCCGAGCGCATCTCCAACGACCTCTGCTCGCTGAAACCCCACGAGGACCGCCCCGCCCTCGCCTGCCGGGTCGTCATCCGCGCCGACGGCCGGCGCAAGACCCACAGCTTCCACCGCATCATGATGCGCTCGGCCGCCAAGCTCGCCTATGCCCAGGCCCAGGCGGCCGTCGACGGCCGCCCCGACGAGACGACCGACGGGCTCGTCGAGCCGATCCTGAAGCCGCTGTGGGACGCCTATGCCGCGCTGAAGCGCGCCCGTGACGACCGCGAACCGCTCGACCTCGACCTGCCCGAGCGCAAGATCGTGCTCACCCCGGAGGGCACCGTCGACCGCGTGGTCATCCCCGAGCGGCTGGATGCGCACCGGCTCATCGAGGAGATGATGATCCTCGCCAACGTCTGTGCGGCGGAGACGCTGGAGAAGCACCGCACGCCCTGCATGTACCGCATCCACGACGCGCCGAGCATGGAGAAGCTCCTGTCGCTGAAGGAGTTCCTCAAGACGCTGGACATCGCGCTGCCCAAGGCGGCGCTGCTCAGGCCCTCGAACTTCAACCAGATCCTGGGACGGGCCAAGGGCACGGAATCCGCCGAGCTCGTGAACCAGGTGGTGCTGCGCTCGCAGTCGCAGGCGCAATACGACCCGGAGAACATCGGCCATTTCGGGCTGAACCTTCGCCGCTACGCCCATTTCACCTCGCCGATCCGCCGCTACGCCGACCTCATCGTGCACCGCGGCCTCATCCGCGCCCTCGGCTTCGGCCAGGACGGCCTGACCGACGGCCAGGCGGCGTCCCTCGCCGAGATCGCCGCGGAAATCTCCGCCGCCGAGCGTCGCGCCATGGCGGCCGAGCGCGAGACCGTCGACCGCCTGATCGCCGCCCATCTCTCCGAACGCGTCGGCGACGTCTTCGGCGCCCGCATTTCCGGGCTCACCCGCTCCGGCCTCTTCGTGAAGCTCGACGATACGGGCGCCGATGGCTTCGTGCCCGCCTCCACCATCGGCGGCGACTATTACCGCTACGAGGAGGGCCTCCAGGCCCTGGTCGGCACCCGCACCGGCGAGACCTGGCGCCTCGGCGACACCGTCACCGTCCGGCTCGTCGAGGCGGCGCCCGTCGCCGGAGCCCTGCGATTCGAACTGATGAGCGATGGTCGCAGCGGCCTTGCACCCACGGGTCGCGGGGCGCACATAGGCCGCAAGAAGCGCGACGACGGCTTTTCCGACGGACGGCGCGCAAGGCCGGGCGACAAGCCCTCCAGGCCCCCGTGGAAGAAGAAAGGCCGGAAATGACGGTTCAGATCCTCACAGGGCAGCCCGTGGCCGAGCCGGTGCGCCCGGCACGCGATCTGTGGACGGCGGCGCGGCGCGGCCTCCTCTGCCGCTGCCCGGCCTGCGGCGAGGGCCGCCTGTTCACCTCCTACCTCAAGGTCGCGCCCGCCTGCGAGCGCTGCGGCGAGGAGCTCCACCACCACCGCGCCGACGACGCACCGCCCTATCTGACCATCATGGTGGTCGGCCACGTCATCGTGCCGATGCTCATGTGGTTCGAGCTCGCCTACGAACCCTCGCTCTGGCTGCACGCCGCCATCTGGCTGCCGCTGACGCTCGTCATGTCCCTCCTTTTGCTGCCTCCCCTCAAGGGTCTCGTCGTGGGATACCAGTGGGCGATGCGCATGCATGGCTTCGACGAGTTCGGCGAAGAGCGCCAACAGGGACAGATCCAGTGAGTGACAAGGGCATCGCTCTCGCCGAGCGCCTGACCAAGACCGAGCGTGAGACCCGCTGGGCCAACCAGAAGCCGGTCGATGCGGCGACCCTGATCCTCATCGACCGCTCCGGCACCAAGCCCAAGGTGCTGATGGGCAAGCGCCGCCACGATCTGAAGTTCATGCCCGGCAAGTTCGTCTTCCCCGGCGGGCGGCGCGATCCCGATGACCGCGCCATGCCGGTCTACGGCACGCTCGACGACCGCGCCCAGGCCCGCCTGATGGCGCGGGTCCAGCGCCCGTCCATGTCGCGCGCCCGCTCGCTGGCGCTGACCGCCATCCGCGAGACCTGCGAGGAGACCGGCCTGCTCCTCGGCACCCGCGACGCCGGCAAGCCGGAGGCGGTGCCCAGGGGCTGGGAAGCCTTCGCCGAACACGGCGTCTTCCCCGACCTCGAATCCCTGCACTTCGTCGCCCGCGCCATCACGCCGCCGCGCCGGCCGAAGCGCTTCGACACCCGCTTCTTCGCCTGCGATGCCGATCACATCGCCCACCGGATCGAGGGCGTCGTCGGCCCCCACGCCGAGCTGACCGAGCTGAAATGGCT
>LNFH01000281.1 GCA_001464235.1 Rhizobiales bacterium Ga0077556
TTCCGGCGGGAGATCATCGATTGATCATCGCGCGCTCGTGATTTGAGCCAGCGCAAGGACCGAGATTAGAAGCAATCTAATCAGGGGCTGCGGCATGCCGCCGCAGATGGGGGTCCACATGATCAAGCCGTGGCTGCTGCGTCTTCACCGCTGGCTCACGCTGGTCTTCGCCGTGCCGCTCGCGGTCATCGTGGTCACCGGCCTCGTGCTCTCCTTCGAGCCGATGGCCCAGATCGGGGCTGCCCAGCCCGGCACACTCACCGCCGAGCGCGTCGTGGATCTCCTCCAGCGCCACGACCCCGAGGGCAAGGCGCGCTCCCTCACCTTCCGCGCCTATGAACACCGCCTGTCCATCGGCGGCGTCCGCCCCGACGACACCATCGACGTCGACGTGCGCACCGGCGCCGAGCTCACCGAGGACGGCACCCTCTCCAACCTCTTCTACTATTCCCGCGTCCTGCACGAGACGCTGATGCTGGACCTCGGCTGGCTGGTCCACGTCTCGACCATGGCGATGATCCTGCTGATGGTCCTCGGCATCGCCATGGGCTGGCCGCGCCTCGCCAACACCGTGTCCGGCTGGCACAAGGGCGTCGCCTGGAACCTCCTGCCGATCCTCATCCTGAGCCCCGTCACCGGCATCCTCCTCGCCTGGGGCATCAACTTCAGTGCCCCTGCGGTCTCGCCGGCCCCGTCCGCCCCCCTCGCCATGGTCGAAGCCGTCAGGGTCGTCGGCGCCGCCCACGACCTCTCCAGCATGGTCTGGATTCGCGGCCGCGGCGGCCGCCTGCTCGCCCGCGTCGTCGACGGGGGCGAATACCGCGTCTTCGCAGTGAGCCGCGAGGGGCTGGTCCCGACCTCGCGCAACTGGGTGCGTCTCCTCCACGAGGGCAATTTCGCCGGCCACTGGTCGGCCCTCCTGAACGTCGTGACCTCCCTCGCCCTCATCGCACTGATGGCGACGGGCCTCGTCATCTGGGCGCGCCGCCGCTTCCGCAAGCGCCGGCCGCGCCCCGCGCGCACCCCCCCGCAGGTGGTCACGACCGCCTGATCATCCGCCTTCGCGCTTGTCATCGGGTCGTCTTGCCTCCATGGGAGGCGTCCCCATGACCCAGGCCCGCACCTTCTCCCGCCCCCAGGTTCTCTCGCTCGCCGCCGCCATTGCCTGCGTGGTCACGGTCGGCATCGGCCTGTCGCTGTCGATCCCGCTCCTGTCCTTCGCTCTCGACGCCAAGGGCGCCTCACGCACCCTGATCGGCTTCAACACCGCCATGCCGGGCGTGGCGACGCTCGTCTGCGCCCCCTTCATCTCCGGCTGGGCGCGGCGCTTCGGCATGGCGCCGACGCTGGCCGCGTCGCTCGCCACCGCCGCCGTCAGCCTGCTCGCCTTCAACGCGGTCGACCCCATCTGGGCCTGGTTCCCGCTGCGCTTCGCGCTGGGAGCAGCGCTCACCGTCCTCTTCGTCCTCTCCGAATACTGGATCAACGCCGCCGCGCCCGAGAGCCGCCGCGGCCTCGTCCTCGGCGTCTATGCCACCGCCCTCTCCCTCGGTTTCGCCCTCGGGCCGCAGGTGCTCGGCCTGCTCGGCACCTCCGGCTGGCCGCCCTATATCGCGGGCGCCGCGATCCTCGTCCTCGCCGGCATTCCCATCGCGGTGGCCGGCGGGCGCGCCCCGCCCATCGTCGATCACCCGAGCGCCGGGTTCTTCTCCTTCTTCTGGCTGGTGCCCTCGGCGACCATGGCGGCCCTGGTCTTCGGCGCGGCGGAGACCTCCGCCATCGCCCTCCTGCCGCTCTACGGCATCGCCATCGGCCTCGAGACGGGCGCCGCCATCGGGCTCGTCTCCGCCTTCGTGCTGGGCAACGTGCTGTTCCAGATCCCGATGGGCATCATCGCCGACCGCGTCGACCGGCGCTACGTGCTGCTGTTCTGCGGCATGGCGGGCGTCGTCGGCATGGGCACCATGACCCTGGCGACCCTGCCTCCGGCCGGCATCTTCGTGCTGCTGACGATCCTCGGCGGCCTGGTCGCCGGCCTCTACACGGTCGGCCTCGCCCATCTCGGCAGCCGATTCCGCGGCGCCGACCTCGCCCAGGCCAATGCCGCCTTCGTGGTGTTCTATTCCATCGGCCTCATCGTCGGCCCGCCGCTCGGCGGCGCCGGCATGGACATCTGGCCGCCGCACGGCCTGCCCGCGACGCTGGCGATCCTCTTCCTCGTCTACGTGGCCGTCGTCGGCGTCCGGGTCGCCCGCGGCACCTGACGGCGCCGCGCCGCCCTCACTCCACCGTCACGCTCTTGGCGAGGTTGCGCGGCTGGTCGACGTCCGTGCCCATCTCCACCGCCGTGTGATAGGCGATGAGCTGGATCGGCACCGAATAGACGATCGGCGCGATGGTCGCCGGCACGTCCGGCATGACGATGGTCGCCACCGTGTCCACCTCGGCGTGCTCGGCGCCCTTCTCGTCGGTGACGAGGATGATCTGGCCGCCGCGCGCCGCCACCTCCTGCATGTTCGACACGGTCTTCTCATAGACCTTGTCGAAGGGGGCGATGACGATGACCGGCATGGTCTCGTCGATCAGCGCGATGGGGCCATGCTTGAGCTCGCCCGCCGCATAGCCCTCGGCGTGGATGTAGGAGAGCTCCTTCAGCTTCAGAGCGCCCTCCATGGCGATCGGATAGGAGGTGCCGCGGCCGAGATAGAGCACGTCGCGCACCTTCGACAGCGTCTTGGCGATGCCGGCGATGTGCTCCTCCTGCTTCAGCGCCTCGTTCATGTAGCGCGGCGCCTCCATCATGGCGCGGACGAGCTTGTCCTCCTCCTCCGCGTTGACGAAGCCGCGCGCCTTGCCGGCGGCGATGGCGAGGGAGGCGAGCACCGCGAGCTGGCAGGTGAAGGCCTTGGTGGAGGCGACGCCGATCTCGGGGCCGGCGAGCGTCGGCATGACGATGTGGCTCTCGCGGGCGATGGTCGAAGTCGGCACGTTGACCACCGCCAGCACGTGCTGGCCGTTTTCCTTGGCATAGCGGAGCGAGGCGAGCGTGTCGGCGGTCTCGCCCGACTGGGAGACGACGATCATCAGCCCGCCGGGCACCATCGGCGTCTCGCGGTAGCGGAACTCCGAGGCGATATCGATGTCGACCTGGATGCGGGCGAAGCGCTCGAACCAGTACTTCGCGGTGAGGCCCGCGAGATAGGCCGTGCCGCAGGCGGCGATCGAAATGCGCGGCAGCGCCGCCCAGTCGAAGGGCAGGTCCGCGGGCAGGCGCACCTTTCCGTTGGCCATGTCGAGATAATGGGCGGTGGTGCGGGCGACGACCTCCGGCTGCTCGTAGATCTCCTTGAGCATGAAGTGCTTGTGGTTGCCCTTGTCGACCAGGAAGGCGGTCGCCGAGGAGCGGATCACCGGCCGCTGCACCACATGGCCGGCCTCGTCGCGGATCTCCACCGAATTGCGGTCGAGGATGGCCCAGTCGCCCTCCTCGAGATAGGCGACCGCCGAGGTGAACGGGGCGAGCGCGATGGCGTCGGAGCCGAGATACATCTCGCCGTCGCCGTAGCCCACCGCCAGCGGCGAGCCCTTGCGCGCGCCGATGAGGAGGTTCTCGTTGCCCTCGAAAACGAAGGCGAGCGCGAAGGCGCCGCGCAGCCGCGGAAGCGCAGCCCCCACCGCATCGACGGCGCTCAGCCCCTCCTTCATGCCCTGCCCGACGAGGTGCGCGACGGTCTCCGTGTCGGTCTGGGTGGAGAAGACGACGCCCTTGGCCTCCAGCTCCTGCCGCAGCTCGCGGAAATTCTCGATGATGCCGTTGTGGACGACGGCGACGCCCTCGGAGGCATGCGGATGCGCGTTGGTCTCCGTCGGCGCGCCGTGGGTCGCCCAGCGCGTGTGGCCGATGCCGATGGTTCCCATCAGCGGCGCCTTGAGGAGCGCCGCCTCGAGGTTCTTCAGCTTGCCCTCGGCGCGGCGGCGGGTGAGCACCCCGCCCTCCAGCGTCGCGACGCCGGCCGAGTCATAGCCGCGGTATTCGAGACGCTTGAGGCTGTCGACGAGCTGGCCCGCCACGGGCTCCTTGCCGAGAATGCCGATGATCCCGCACATGCCTGTCGTTCTCCACGTCCCGTCCGGCGGCTGGGCCGCGCCCGAAAGACAAGGCGGGTTTAACGGCCCCGCCCCGGCTGCGGGAAATGAATTCCCGTGACGGTTTGAAACAGCGCCGGCGGTGCGCCTATCGGTATGCGGTACGATCGTGGCGCAATGGAGGGGCGCGACAGGGCCGGCGCCGGGCGGCATGTATCATGCTTTGCTTGACCGGTGCCGGCTTCCCGAGGCGGGAGGCGGCGGCAACCCGGAGACAGACGATGCGCTTTCGACTGCCTTGCCTATTTCTCCTGCTGCTCCTGTCCCAGATCATGCCCGTACACGCCCAGTCCGTGCTGCGGGTGGCCATGCATGCCGATCTGAGAGCCATCGACCCCGTGTGGTCGACCGCTTACATCACCCGCAACCACGGCTACATGATCTACGACACGCTCTTCGCCATGAACGAGCAGGGCGAGATCAAGCCGCAGATGGTCGACACCTACGACGTCTCGGCCGACGGCCTGACCTATTCCTTCACCCTGCGCGAGGGGCTGCTCTGGCACGACGGCCAGCCGGTCACCGCCGAAGACTGCGTCGCCTCCATCCGCCGCTGGGGCCTGCGCGACACCATGGGCCAGACCGTCATGACCTTCGTCGAGGACATGACCGCAACCGGTTCGAAAACCTTCACGATCCGCCTCAAGCAAAAGACCGGCCTCCTCATCTACGCCCTCGGCAAGCCCTCCTCCGCGGTGCCCTTCATGATGCCGAAGCGCATCGCCGAGACGCCGCACACGGTGCAGATCACCGAGGCCATCGGCTCCGGCCCCTTCATGTTCCGCCGCGACGAGTGGAAGCCGGGCGACCGCGCCGTCTACATCAAGTTCGACCGCTACGTGCCGCGGCCGGAGCCTGCCTCCAGCCTCTCCGGCGGCAAGGTCGCCCGTTTCGACCGCATCGAATGGGTGGTGCTCGCCGACCAGCAGCAGACGGTGAACGCCCTTCTCGCCGGCGAGATCGACATGATCGAGGGCGTCGCCCACGACCTCATCCCGCTCGTCCGCGACGCGCCGGGGGTCACCATGTGGGCCTCCAACCCCATCGGCAACCAGTTCTCCTTCCGGCCGAACCAGCTCCATCCGCCCTTCGACAACCCGAAGGTGCGACAGGCCCTGTGGTACGCCTTCAACCAGGACGATTTCCTGAAAGCCGTCATCGGCGATGCCGAGTTCTACTCGCCCTGCAAGTCGGTCTTCGTCTGCCCGACGCGCTATGCGAGCGAGGCGGGCATGGAGGGCCTCCTCGAGAGCAACATGGCGCGCGCCCGCCAGCTCCTGCAGGAGGCCGGCTACGACGGCACGCCGGTCGTCCTCCTCCATTCCTCCGACGTGGCTGTGCTGGCGAACCTCGCCCCTGTCGCCAAGTCGCTGATGGAGCGCGCCGGCTTCAAGGTCGACATGCTGACCATGGACTGGGCCTCCGTCGTCGCCCGCCTCGGCAAGCGCGACCCGCCCTCCTCCGGCGGCTGGAGCGCCTATCTGACCTC
>LNFH01000282.1 GCA_001464235.1 Rhizobiales bacterium Ga0077556
GAGGCCGTCCAGCGCCGCGCCATCGAGTGGACCCAGTTCGTGCCGCTCGGCCAGTGGCGCAGTGCGATGGTCACGCGCGCCAACATCAAGGGCGTGCTGACCTCGCCCGTGCCGGTGCTGTGGAACATGCGGCGGGAGTGAGCCTTCAGCCCTTCGCCGCCTGCTCCTTCGCCTTGCGGGCGGCGCGCCGGACCTTGTTGGCGCGGATCATCTCCGCGCCACGCCCGGGCAGGCCCGCCTGCTTGGCGCGGCCGAAGACGAGCGCGCCGTCCTTGGCGTCGAGGGTGATGGTCGAGCCGGCGGCGATCAGCACCTCGTCGCCGATGGTCAGCGGCGCGACCAGCGTCGAGTTGGACCCGACGAAGACGTCCCGGCCGATGACGGTCGGATGCTTGTCGGCGCCGTCGAAATTGCAGGTGATGGTGCCGGCGCCGATGTTGGTGCCCTCGCCGATGGTGGCATCGCCGAGGTAGGCGAGGTGGTTCGCCTCCGCCTTCGCCGCGATGGTGGTGCGGTTCACCTCGACGAAATTGCCGATATGCACCTTCTCGCCGATGTGGCTCTTCGGCCGGATGCGGGCGAAGGGGCCGATGATCGCGCCCTGGTCCACCCGGCAGCCCGCAAGATGCGAATAGGCCCGGATCGTCACGTCGTCGGCGATGGAGACGCCCGGCCCGAAGACGACGTGCGGCTCGAGGGTCACGTCGCGGCCGAAGGCCGTGTCGAAGGCGAGGAAGACGGTCTCGGGTGCCGTCATGGTCACGCCACCCCGCATCGCAGCCACGCGCAGGCGCGCTTGAGCGATGGCCTCCACCTCGGCGAGCTGGACGCGGTCGTTCACCCCCCTCACCTCCTCCTCCGGCGCCAGCACGACGGCGGTCGCGAGCCCGTCGGCGCGGGCGAGCGCCACGGCGTCGGTCAGGTAGAACTCGCCCTTGGCATTGGCGTTGCCGATGCGCTTCAGGAGCGCGAGCGCCGTGCGGCCCGCGAGCGCCATGAGCCCGCCGTTGCACAGGGTGATGGCGCGCTGCGCGGCGCTCGCGTCCCTGTCCTCGACGATGGCGGCGAGCGCGCCGCCTTCCATCACGAGCCGGCCGTAGCCATGGGGATCCGCCGCCTCGAAACCGAGGACCGCGACTGCCGCGCCGTCCGCGAGCGCCGCCCTGAGACGACCGAAGGTCTCCGGCGTCACCAGCGGCGTGTCTCCGAAGGCGACGATGACATCGTCGAAGCCACGCGCGAGAGCAGCCTCGGCGTGCAGCACGGCGTGGGCCGTGCCGAGCCGCTCGGTCTGCACGTGGATGGAGGCGTCGGGCTTCAGCCGCCGCGCCTCCGCGGCGACGTCCTCCCGGTCGGGGCCGACCACCACCGCCGCCGCCGTGCCGCCGGCCGCCGCGACCGCGCGTAGCACGTGGCCGACCATCGAGAGTCCGGCGACCTCGTGCAGCACCTTCGGCTTGGCCGACTTCATCCGGGTTCCCTCGCCGGCGGCGAGCACGATGGAGAGACAGGTGCGGTCGGTCATGGCGTCAGTCCGATTCGGCGGCTCGGCTTCAGTCTAGGGCCTTTGGAGACTGGCATAGAGGGATTGCGTCCTTCGAGGCTCGCCTCCGGACGATGCTAGCGCATCGCCGGGAGCTCGCACCTCAGGATGAGGAGGGAGCGAATGGCATCAAGGGTCAGCGACACGGAGCAGCCTCCGAATACCCCTCGATGCAAGATGCAAACACCCTCATCCTGAGGTGCGAGCTCCCGGCGATGCGCTAGCATCGTCCGGAGGCGAGCCTCGAAGGACGCACTTGGCTGATGCAGAGCCTCACCCGAGCCCCTTCGCCAGCCGGTCGAACGCGACCAGGGTCTTCAGCAGCGCCTCCATCTGCTTCAGCGGCACCATGTTCGGGCCGGCGGAGGGCGCCTTGTCCGGGTCCGGGTGGGTCTCGATGAAGACGCCGGCGACGCCGACCGCCACCGCCGCCCGCGCCAGCACCGGCACGTATTCACGCTGGCCGCCGGAGGACGATCCCTTGCCGCCCGGCTGCTGCACCGAATGGGTGGCGTCGAAGATCACCGGCGCGCCGGTGGTCTCGGCCATGATCGGCAGCGCCCGCATGTCCGAGACCAGCGTGTTGTAGCCGAAGGAGACGCCGCGCTCGGTGACCATCACGCCGGGATTGCCGGCCTCGCGGATCTTGGCGGCGACGTTCGCCATGTCCCAGGGGGCGAGGAACTGGCCCTTCTTGACGTTGACGACCCGGCCGGTCTCGGCCGCCGCCACCAGGAGGTCGGTCTGCCGGCAGAGGAAGGCGGGAATCTGCAGGATGTCCACCACCTCACCGACCGGCGCGCACTGGCCGATCTCGTGGACGTCGGTGATGACCGGCAGGCCCAGTCTCTCCTTCACCTCGGCGAAGACCGGCAGGGCCGCCTTCAGGCCGATACCGCGCGAGGACTTGCCCGAGGTGCGGTTGGCCTTGTCGAAGGAGGACTTGTAGACGAGGCCGATGCCGACCCGGTCGGTGATTTCCTTCAGCGCCGCGGCCACCTCCAGCGCGTGGTCGCGGCTTTCCATGGCGCAGGGGCCGGCGATGAGAGCCAGCGGCAGACGGTTGCCGAAGCGCAGGCCGCCGACGTCGACGGTCGCCTGTTCGAGAGCTGCAATCACGTCATCGTCCCTTCTGGCGCCGCGGGCGCGGCCGGGCCGTGGTTCTCGCAGACGCGGGGCCGGCGATCAACCCGAGCAGTTCAGCCGACAATGGCGTGGGGCACGAAGGCGGAGCGGTTGCCGGTGACGAGGCCCTCGTCCTCGCGGATGCCGATCCCTGCGGGCTCGGTGTCCACGATCCACGATCCGATGACCGGTCGCATGCCGTCGAAGACGACCTCGGGGGCCAGCGCCTGCAGGACGCGCGGCATGTCGCCGTAGGGGCCCTCGGGGGCGGCCAGGGTGACGCCGTCGCGGCGGATCTCGACGTTCGCCCCCTCCCGCGACAGGATCGGCTTCGCGACGTGGTCGCGGCCGAGGCGCGCGGCGTCCGGATCGTCCTCGAAATAGGATTCGAGCAGGTTCGGATGGCCCGGCGCGAGCTTCCACAGCTCCGGCAGGATGGCCTTGGTCGAGAGCAGCATCTTCCAGGGAGGCTCGATCCACTGGGTGGTCGCCTGCGGCAGGCTGGCGCCGAACTGCTCCCGGATCAGCCATTCCCACGGATAGAGCTTGAAGATGGCGTGGATCGTCCGCGCCGCCTCGTCGACATAGCGGCCGGCGCCGTCGAGGCCGATGTCGGCGATGTCGATCAGTTGCACCGCCTGTCCGGCCTCAGCCGCGCATTCCGCGAGATATTCCACCGTCTTGCGGTCCTCGGTCTCGCTCGAGAAGGCCGTCATGTGCAGGGTGCCCATCCGCTTCAGGGCGCCGAAGCGGGCGATGATCTTGTCGTGGAGGCTGTTGAACTGGTCGGCATCGGCAGGCAGCGCGCCGGCCTTGATCCGGTCTTCGAGCCAGAGCCACTGGAACACCGCCGCCTCGTAGAGCGCCGTCGGCGTGTCCGCGTTGAACTCGAGGAGCTTCGCCGGCCCCGTGCCGCCGTAGATGAAGTCGAAGCGGCCGTAGAGGCTCGGGTCGCTGCGGTCCCAGCTGTCGGCGATCCATTGCCAGTGGGTCGAGGGAACGCCGAGGCGCTTGAGATAGGCTTCGTCGCGCACGGCGCGGCCGGCCAGCTCGCCGCAGAGCGCGACGACCTCGGACGTGGCCGCCTCGATGTCGGTTTCGATCTCGGCCAGCGTGAACTGGTAGGCGGCCCGCTCGTCCCAGTAGCGCTCGCCGTCGGGATGGGCGTAGTCGAAGCCGTATTCGGTGGCGAGGTCCCGCCAGCCCGGCCGCTCCTCCATGGCGACGCGGCGCATGTCAGCTCCCCCGGCTGGAAAAGCTGCTGGCGGTCGTTCCGAAGCCGCCGCGGGAGACCGAGCTCTGGCTCGCGGCCGAACCCGACGAGGACGACGAGCCGCCGCCCCCCCAGTAGAAGCCTGAGCGCGAGGACGAGGACGACGAGGAGCGCGCCGGGCAACTGTTCGGCAGGAAGGCCGCCGACGACATCGTCTGGTAGGTGCCGCCCGACGCCACGCGCAGCGGCTCGGCGCGCCAGGTGCCGTTGGTTCCGATGCGGCTGAGCCCGACCGCGCTGGCGCCCCCCGTGAAGGCCGCGGCGCATGTCGCCGCCGGCGCGATGGCCTGGCACTGCAGCAGCGTCGTGGCGACCTGCTGCGTCGTGCAGGGGCGGTTGGCGAGGCCGAAGCCGTTGGTGGCGGCGAAGGTGCCGGTGCCGAGCAGCGCCATGGTGCCGATGCCGACGGGCGTCAGCAGGACAGAGCGCTTGCGGGTGGGTGTGTCCTGGTCGCTCATCGCGCGCCTCAGGTCGACATGGCCGCAGCCGCCAGCTGGCCGGCCGCGATGCTGAGGGCCGCGAACAGCAGCGCAGGCCCGATCTCGCTGTTCTCGATCCGGGCGTTGAGGTTGGGGAAGACGAGCTTGATGAGCAGGTAGACGGCGATCTGGATCACCAGCGACACCATCGCCCACAGCGCGTTGTCGACGATGGACAGTGAATGCTCCACGGAACTGGCGAGCGGCTGCGCGAAGCCGAGGATGCTGCCGCCGAGCGCGATCGCCGCGGCGACATTGCCGCCGCGGATCAGCTTCAGCTCGTCGTGGCGCGTCACTGCCGTGTAGATGGCGATGTAGGCCACCAGGTAACCGACGGCGAGGATGAAATGGGCGAGGAAGGCGGGAAAGCCGGACAGATAGTCGGCGATGCTCATCGACACGCGTCCCTCCCGTGGAGACCTCTGGACTAGCGCCCGAAGACCGGCACGACCGCCTCCGGCGAGCCGGGCCTGAGGCAGAAGCCCGAGGCGCGCGGCACGAATCCGGTGGCCCCGGCGGCGGGCTGGCAGGAAGGGTAACGGTCCTCGCATTGCTGGCGCATGTCGAAGACGGTGCCGCTCTGTAACAGCCGGCGATCGGCCTCCGCCATCAGCGCGGTGCAGCGCGCGGCGCTCATCCCGCTGGCGGTGCAGGCGGCGACCGACCGGTGGACGGTCGCGCCGGCGCAGTCCCCGCCGGTCGTCCAGACATAGGCGAGGATCGCCCCGGCCGTCACGATCACCGCCGAGACGACCAGCGCGACCGGGCGCATCACACGAGCCGCGACTGGGCCTTCGCCGCCTCGATGAAGGAGCGGAACAGCGGATGGGGCTCGAAGGGCCGGCTCTTCAGCTCGGGGTGGTACTGCACGCCGATGAACCAGGGATGGTCCGGATATTCGATCGTCTCCGGCAGCACGCCGTCCGGAGACAGGCCGGTGAAGACGAGGCCCTTGTCCTCCAGCCGCTTGCGGTAGTCGAGATTCACCTCGTAGCGGTGGCGATGGCGCTCGGAGATGACGTCCGAGCGGTAGATCGCCGCGATGCGCGAATCGGGCTTCAGGTGCGCGGTATAGGCGCCGAGCCGCATCGTGCCGCCGAGGTCGCTCGCCGCCGTGCGCTTCTGCAGCTCGTTCCCCCGCAGCCATTCGGTGAGAAGGCCCACCACCGGCTCCGGCGTCGGGCCGAACTCGGTGGAATTGGCGCCGCTCACGCCCGCGAGGTTCCGCGCCGCCTCGATCACCGCCATCTGCATGCCGAAGCAGATGCCGAAATAGGGCACCTTGCGCTCCCTGGCGAAGCGCGCCGCGCGGATCTTGCCCTCGGCGCCGCGCTGGCCGAAGCCGCCGGGCACCAGGATGCCGTGGACGTCCTGCAGGTAGGGCGAGGGATCCTCGTGTTCGAAGACCTCGCTCTCGATCCACTCGAGATTGACCTTCACCTTGTTGGCGATGCCGCCATGGGCCAGGGCCTCGATCAGCGACTTGTAGGCGTCCTTCAGGCCCGTGTACTTGCCGACGATGGCGATGTTGACCTCGCCCTCGGGGTTGTGGACCCGCGCCGAGACGTCGTCCCAGCGCCGCATGTCCGGCTCGCCCTTCACGTCGATGCCGAAGGCGCGCAGCACCTCGTCGTCGAGGCCGGCCTGATGATAGGCGAGCGGCACGTCGTAGATGGAGCCGGCGTCGCGCGCCTCGACCACGGCGGAGGGGCGCACGTTGCAGAACAGCGCGAGCTTCTTGCGCTCGCCCTCGGGGATCGGCCGGTCGCAGCGGCACAGCAGGATGTCCGGCGCGATGCCGATGGAGCGCAGTTCCTGCACCGAGTGCTGGGTGGGCTTGGTCTTCAGCTCGCCCGCCGAGGCGATGTAGGGCAGCAGCGTCAGGTGCACGAAGATGCTGTCGCCCTCGGGCAGTTCGTTGCCGAGCTGGCGGATCGCCTCGAAGAAGGGCAGGCCCTCGATGTCGCCGACCGTGCCGCCGATCTCGACGAGGACGAAGTCGAACCCCTCGTTGCCGGTGCGCACGAAGTCCTTGATGGCGTCGGTGACGTGCGGGATCACCTGGATGGTCGCGCCGAGATAGTCGCCGCGGCGCTCCTTGGTGATGATGTCCTGGTAAATGCGCCCCGTCGTGATGTTGTCGGCGCGGGTGCAGGGCCGGCCGGTGAAGCGCTCGTAATGGCCGAGGTCGAGATCGGTCTCGGCCCCGTCGTCGGTGACGAAGACCTCGCCGTGCTGGGTCGGGCTCATCGTGCCCGGGTCGACGTTGAGATAGGGGTCGAGCTTGCGCAGGCGGACCGTGTAGCCGCGCGCCTGCAGGAGCGCGCCGAGGGCCGCCGAGGCCAGACCCTTGCCGAGTGACGAAACCACGCCGCCGGTGATGAAGATATACCGCGTCATGGGGCCCCTTCCTTAAGGCGCATCGAGCGATTCGCACAGCGGGACGAGCGGCGCGCGGCGCCTTGTCCCCGGCAAAAGAGAAGGGCCGGTTTCCCGGCCCTGTTTCGGTTGACCGTGCTTGAAGGCCGCACGGCCGGATGGCAATGGCCGGAGAGGCACGCGCCGGCGCCGTCCCCAGCTTAAGTGACGTGACCCGTCACGGACGCGGGGCAGGAGCCGCGGGAGCGGCGGGTGCCGCGGGCGGCTGGGACAGGCCGCGCAGGCCCTCGAGCATGCCTGTGCCGCCCTGGCCGCCGCCCGACTGCGGCACCTGGGGCGCCGCGGGGGCGGCCGGAGCCGCGGGCGCGGCGGGCGCCGTCGTCGCCGGCCGGTCGAGCAGCGAGCGGGGGCCGCGCGCCTGCGTCGCCAGCAGGGCGAGCGTGATGGAGGTCAGGAAGAAGCCGGTCGCAAGGATCGCGGTCGCCCGCGTCAGCACGTTGGCCGTGCCGCGGGAGGACATGAAGTTGCCGCCGCCGCCCATGCCGAGGCCGCCGCCTTCGGAGCGCTGGAGGAGGACCACGACGATCAGCGCGAGCACGATCATCAGGTGGACGACGAGAATGACGGACTGCATGGCCGCGTGACGGTCCCTTGGGTCTGAAGAATGGGCGTCTCTACACGATCGGGCCGCCCTTGCCTACCCCGATGCGCCGGAGCGGATATGGGGTGCCGCTCGGACCTCAGCCAGTCTCGTCCGAAGCGACCCCCCTGCCCCCGCCCGTGACGCCGGGATCGAGATGCCAGAAGATCCAGGCCGAGGCCGTGGTGATGAGGCCGATCGTCACGAATGTCGCCTGGAAGGCCGGCACGGCGGAGCCGAGGGCGCCTGCGGCGAAATGCGCCGTGTAGGTGGCGAGCAGCGCACCGGCCACCGTCACGCCGAGGCTCATGGACAGCATCTGCACCATCGAGAACAGGCTGTTGCCGCTCCCCGCCCCGGCCGGATCGAGGTCGCGCAGGGTCACCGTGTTCATCGCCGTGAACTGGAACGAGTTGACCGCCCCGTAGCAGCCGAGAAGGACGAGCATCGCCGGCAGCGGCAGCAGCGGCATGAAGGCGAAGCTCGCCTGCAGCGCGCCCAGCACCAGCGTGTTGGTGACGAGGAAGCGGCGATAGCCGTAGCGGGTGATGAGTCGCGTGACGGCGCGCTTGGCCGTCATCGCCATGGCCGCGACGGGCAGCATCATCATGCCGGCCTCGGCCGGGCTGCGGGCGAGGCCCACCTGCAGCAGCAGCGGGATGAGGAAGGGCATGGCGCCCGACCCGATGCGGGCGAAGAGGTTGCCGATGAGGCCGACCGTGTAGGTGGGAATGCGGAAGAGGCTTAAGGGGAACAGCGGGTCGGGTTTCCGCCGCGCATGCAGGAAATAGCCGATGATGAGAGCGAAGGCGAAGACGAGCAGCACGAGCACGGTCGCCCGCTCGAAGCCGAAGTCGGTCAGGCCGTCGAGCGAGAAGGACAGCGCCACCATGCCGAGGGACAGCATGAGGTAGCCGACGACGTCGAAACGCCCGACGCCCTCGTTGCGGCCCTCCGGCATGTAGATCGCGGTGAGAACGACGCCGACGAGGCCGACCGGTAGGTTGATCAGGAAGATCCAGTGCCAGGACGCCGCCTGCACCAGCCAGCCGCCGAGCGTCGGGCCGATCAGCGGGCCGATGAGGCCGGGAATGGCGACGAAGCTCATCGCGGGGAGGAACTGGTCGCGCGGCACATTGCGCAGCACGACGAGGCGGCCGACCGGCAGCAGCATGGCGCCGCCCGCCCCCTGCACGATGCGCGACAGGACGAGTTGCGTCAGCGAGGTCGAGGCGGCGCAGGCGACCGAGCCCGCGGTGAACAGCACGATGGCGGCGAGGAACACCTTGCGGCTGCCGAAGCGGTCGGCGAGCCAGCCGGAGGCCGGGATGAGCATGGCCATGGTGAGCGAATAGGCGATCACCACCGAGTGCATGCTCAAGGGGCTCTCGCCCAGCGCCCGCGCCATGGACGGCAGGGCCGTGTTGACGATGGTGGAATCCAGCGTCTGCATGAAGAAGCCGACGGCGACGATCCAGAGCAGGATCCTGAAGCTTCCGCCGCCGGCCGTGGTCATGCCCGTCTGTCCTCAGCGATAGGCGGCGGCGATCGCCAGGAAGTCGGCCGCCTTGAGGCTCGCGCCGCCGACGAGCGCGCCGTCGACGTTCGCCACCGACATCAGCTCCTTGGCGTTGGCGGGCTTCACCGAGCCGCCGTAGAGGATGCGGATGCCGGCGGCCTGCTTGCCGTGGCGGGAGACGAGCTTCTTGCGGATGAGGGCATGGACCTCGGCGACATCCGCCGCCGTCGGCGTCAGGCCCGTGCCGATGGCCCAGACCGGCTCATAGGCGACAATGACCGTCTCGGGCGTCGCGTCGTCGGGAACCGAGCGCGCCACCTGCCGGCCGACCACGGCCAGCGCCTTGCCCGCCTCCCGCTCCTCGCGCGTCTCGCCGACGCAGACGATGGCGACGAGCCCCGCCCGGTTGGCGGCGGCGGCCTTGGCGGCGACCTGCGCGTCGGTCTCCTTGAAGTACTGACGGCGCTCGGAATGGCCGACGATGACGGCGCTGGCGCCGGCATCGGCCAGCATCTCGGCGGAGACCTCGCCGGTGAAGGCACCGGACGCCTCGGTGTGGCAGTCCTGGCCGCCGATGGCGATGCGGGTGCCGATGGCGGCGGTCGCCGCGAGGAAGGCGAGCGGGGCCGGCGGGCAGATCATCAGGTCGACCTTGGCGCGCAGGCCGGCGTCGTAGCCCTCCGCCATGGCCGCGATTTCCTTCAGCGCGGCGCGGCTGCCGTTCATTTTCCAGTTGCCGGCGACGAGCGGACGCACGCCCATGACGATCTCCTTGGATGGTGTGAAGATGGGGTGGCCGGCTGCCTAGCAGAACATGCGGGAGGGTACCACCTGCCATGCTTGCCCCTCCGGGGCGCCGTCACTATGCTCCGCCGACTTTTTCAGCCCCTCGCGGCCATCGTTTGCCGCCCTCAGGAGACCCGACCGGCATGTTGACCGGCCTTCGCAGCGCCTTCGAGAAGGGCTTCGCCCGCTTCATCCTGATCGCCCTCATGGGCATCCTCGTGCTGTCCTTCGCCGTCTGGGGAATCGGCGACATCTTCCGTGGCGGCACGGCGACGACGGTCGCCAGCGTCGGCAGCACGCAGATCTCGGTGCAGAACTTCCAGAACGCCTACAACCGCGAGGTGCAGAACCTCGGCCGCATGGTCGGCCGCGGCATCACGCCCGACCAGGCGCGCCAGTTCGGCATCGACCAGCGCGTCCTCAACCAGCTCGTCACCGAGGCGACGCTGGACGAGCGCGGGCGCCAGCTCGGCCTCGGCGTCGACGACGACACGATCCGCAGCCGCATCCTCGCCACCCCCGCCTTCCGCGGGCCCACCGGCCAGTTCGACCGCACCGCCTTCACCGAGGTGCTGCGCCAGTACGGGTTCACCGAGCAGAGCTTCATCGAGCAGGAGCGCCGCCTCGCCGTGCGCCAGCAGATCGCCGGCGCCGTCTCCGACCGCCTCGGCACGCCGCAGGTCCTGATCGACGCCATGACGCGTTTCCAGAACGAGACGCGCCAGGCCCAGTTCGTTGTGCTCGGCGCCGCCCAGGCCGGCGACGTCCCCGCCCCCGACGCGGCGACGCTGCAGGCCTATTTCGACGCCAACAAGCAGAGTTTCCGCGCGCCCGAGTACCGCAAGCTCGTGGTGCTCACCCTGTCGCCGCAGGAGCAGGCCGGCTTCCAGCAGGTGCCGGACGCGCAGGTGGCCGAGGAGGTCGCCCGTCTGCGCGAGACCAACGAGCGCCGCACCATCCAGCAGCTGACCTTCCCGACGCCGGAGGAGGCCCAGGCCGCCGCAGAGCGGCTGAAGGGCGGGCTCTCCTTCGACGACCTCGCGAAAGAGCGCAACGTCAGTGCCGCCGACCTCACCATCGGCAACCTGTCGCGCGCCCAGGTCGCCGACCCCGCCGTGCGCGACGCCGCCTTCGCCCTCGCCGAGGGCGCGATCAGCGAGCCGGTGCGCGGCCGCTTCGGCACCGTGCTCCTGCGCGTTACCGCCGTCGCCCCCTTCAACGAGGGCCAGGCGAGCGAGCAGGCGCGCATGACCCTCGCCATGACCATGGCCCGCAACGCCGTCAACGACCTGCACGACCGCATCGAAAAGGAGCGCTCCTCCGGCCTGCCCCTCACCGACATCGCCTCGAGGGTCGGCCTGACGGTCAACACGGTGGACGCCGTCGACGTGCAGGGCCGCGACCCCTCCGAGGTCCAGCTGAACCTGCCCGGCGCCTCCGACTTCCTCCCGGCCGCCTTCCGCGCCGAGGTCGGCCTCGAGAACGAGCCGGTCAACAACCGCGAGAGCGGCCTGTGGGTCTGGTACGAGGTCGCCGCCGTCACGCCGGCGCGCGACCGCACCCTCGACGAGGTGCGCCCGCAGGTCGAGGCCCGCTGGCGCGAGGACGAGGTGAAGATCCGCATCGGCAAGGCCGCCGACGTCATGGCCACGGCGCTCCGCGAGGGCAAGCCGCTGGCCGAACTCGCCCAGGCCGCCGGCGTCGAGGTCCGCACCACCCCGGCCCTCAAGCGCACCGCCACCGACGGCGTCTGGGGCGCGAGCGCGGTCCAGATCCTCTTCGCCACGGCGAAAGGCCAGAGCGCCAATGCCCCGGCCGTCGACGGCATCGACCGCATCGTCTTCGTGACGACGGAGGTGGCGCTGCCGGCCGATGCGACCCTCGACCAGCGCACCCGCGACCAGCTCTCGCAGTCCATCGAGGACGACGTCCTCGCCCAGTATATCGCCCGCCTGCAGAGGGACTTCGGCTCTTCCGTCAACCGCACCCTGCTCAACCGGGCGGTCGGCGGCACGGTCGAGACCCGCTGACGCCGCAGCGACGACGAGGATGTCATGCAGATCGAGCCGGCCTTCGAGGCCTTCCAGCCCCTCCACGCCGCGGGTCAGCCCCAGGTGGTGTGGACGACGCTGGTGTCGGATCTGGAGACGCCGGTCTCGGCCTATCTGAAGATCGCCGGGTCGAAGACCAACGCCTTCCTGCTCGAATCCGTCGAGGGCGGCGCCATCAAGGGCCGCTACTCCATCCTCGGCATGGAGCCCGACCTGATCTGGCGCTGCCGCGGCCAGGTGGCGGAGATCAACCGCCGCCCCGGCGCCGATCGCAACGCCTTCGTGCCGCTGCCCGACGCGCCGCTGGCCGAG
>LNFH01000283.1 GCA_001464235.1 Rhizobiales bacterium Ga0077556
TCAGCGGCCATAGGTCATCACCAGATAGATGACGCAGCCGATGCCGACGGCGATGGCGAGGCCCCGGCCGATGCGCTTGCCCCAGATCTCCGCGGGATCGTCGGATTCGCCGCGGGCGGAGAGGAAATCGCCGCTGCGGCGGAGCGCCGAATCGAGGATGGGCGCGGAATCGCGGTGGGTGCGCTCGAGGATGCGGCGGGCCTCCTCCTGGCGCCTGGCGTCGTCTTCGGGTCGGTGGCCGCTGGTGCTCATGGCCCGAGTTCTAGCCGATTGCGCGGCGCGCGGCATCCGGCCGGCGCGTCGCATGCGGAAACGGATTGGTGACTCTGTTGCGGCATGGTGGACCCCGACCATTTCCGGGAGAACGCCATGTCTCGCCCCCTGCCGACGACGCCGCTGCGCGCCCTCGCCGCCGCTGCCCTGATCAGCTGCGCCGCGCTGCCGACGCCCGCCGCCGCGAGCTCCTTCTGGGCCGGCTGGTTCGTCACCGACCGGCCGGTGGTCTACCGGCCCATCGTGACGCCGCGCACCTACTATTTCGCCCCCGCCGAGACGGTCGAGATCGCGCCGGCGCCGCGGCATCGTCACCACGCCCGCCATCCCCACCACCGGCGGCACTGAGGCCGTCAGTCCTCGTCGAGGCCGACGATGGCGCGGGCGAAGTCCTGCGCCGCGAAGGGCTCGAGGTCGTCGACCCCCTCGCCCACCCCGATGAAGTGCACCGGCAGGCCGGTCTTCGCCGCCACCGCGACGAGGATGCCGCCGCGGGCGGTGCCGTCGAGCTTGGTCATGACGATGCCGGTGACCCCCGCCGTCCGGGCGAAGGCGTCGACCTGGGTCAGCGCGTTCTGGCCGGTGGTGGCGTCGAGGACCAGCAGCACGGCGTGGGGCGCTGCGGCGTCGACCTTGCGGATGACGCGCACGACCTTCTCGAGCTCGGCCATCAATTCCGACTTGTTCTGCAGGCGGCCCGCGGTGTCGAGGATGACCACGTCGGTGCCGGCCTCCTTGGCCTGAGTCACCGCGTCGAAGGCGAGGCCCGCCGCATCCGAGCCCTGCGGCCGGGTGACGACGGGAGCGCCGGTGCGCTCGCCCCAGACCTTGAGCTGTTCGATGGCGGCGGCGCGGAAGGTGTCGCCGGCCCCGAGCAGAACCGAGCGGCCCTCGGTGCGGAACTTGGCGGCGAGCTTGCCGATGGTGGTGGTCTTGCCGGCGCCGTTGACGCCGACGACCATGATCACGAAGGGCCTCGCCGCGGCGTCGACCACGAGCGGACGGGCGACGGGGGCGAGCACGGCCTCGATCTCGCCGGCGAGGACGGCGCGCACCTCCTCCGGCGCCACGTCCTTGCCGAAGCGGCCCTTCGACAGGGCGCCGGCGATGCGGGCGGCGGTCTCGACGCCGAGGTCGGCCTGGATCAGCAGGTCCTCCAGCTCCTCCAGCGTCGCATGGTCGAGCTTGCGCTTGGTGAAGAGGTCGGTGACCCCGGTGCCGAGCTTCGAGGAGGTGCGCGACAGGCCCTCGGTGAGGCGGCGCCACCAGCTCTTCGGCTCGGCCGGCGCGGGGGGCGCGGCGGCGGCGACGGGCGCGGGCGCGGGCGGCGCGACTGGCGAAGGCGCGGCGGGCGCCGGCGTCGCCGGCTCGTCCTGGCCGAACAGCCGCTTGAAGAAACCGGGCCGCTTCGGCTCGTCGGGCTTCGGCTGATCGGACATCGGCACGGGATCTCGCTGGCGGCGGGTGACGGGGCGTCTCCGGCATTTAGGCCGGATGGCGGGCCGTGGCTAGGGTGCGGGCTGGCGAGCGCGAGGTGTCCGCACTATGGATGCCCGATGACCGCCCCGTCTCCACACCCCGTTCCCGACGACCCGCTCGGCCTCATCCCGCGCCTCCTCCACCGCGACGCCAGCGTGCTGGTCCTGAACAAGCCGGCGGGCCTGCCGGTGCACAAGGGGCCCGGCGGCGGCGAGACGCTGGCCGACCATCTCGACGTGCTGCGCTTCGGCCTGCCGCGGGCGCCCGAACTCGCCCACCGGCTCGACAAGGACACCGCGGGCTGCCTTGTACTCGGCCGGCACCGCCGGGCGCTGGAGCGCCTCGGGCTGATGTTCAAGCGCGGCGAGGTGACGAAGATCTACTGGGCGGTGGTGGAAGGTGGCCCGGCGGACGAGGCCGGCGAGATCGCCATTGCCATGGGCCCGCGCGACCCGAAGCGCGGCTGGTGGATGAAGGCGGACCCCAAGGGCCAGCCGGCGCTGACGCGCTACCGGGTTCTGGGCCGCGGCGATGGGCGGAGCTGGCTGGCGCTGGAGCCCGTCACCGGCCGCACGCACCAGCTCAGGCTGCACTGCGCCGAGAGCGGCTTCCCGATCCTCGGCGACACGATCTACGGCACCGCGCCGCGGCGCGGCGGGCCGGGGCTGCACCTCCTGGCGCGCTCCATCCTGCTGCCCTTCGATCCGAAGCGTCCGCCCATTGCCGCGGAGGCGCCGCCGCCGGAGGCGATGGAGCCGGCGCTCGAGATCTGCGGCTGGACGCGATAAAGAGATGGCCGTTCCATCCTACCGCCCCTTCGCGCAACGGGCTTTCCGCGACGTCAGTGTTCCTTCGGATCAAGGGCGGGCTTGGCGCGGCTGCGCCCAGGTCCGATAATCCGGCCTGAGGGAGACCATCATGGCTGGCCATTACGACAAGCGCGAAACGCGCGACGAGGGCGTTCGCGAGAAGGACCTGATGAAGCGCCTGCCGCAGGTTCTCACCGCGGCGATGAAGGTTCCGGCATGGCGGCGGCACCTCGGCAAGATCGACCCCCGCAGCATCACGACGCGCGCGGCGCTGGCGGAGCTTCCGGTGCAGCGCAAGTCGGACCTGCCGGCCCTGCAGAAGGCCGCGCTGCCCTTCGGCGGCTTCGTGCCCGGCAAGCCCAGCGCCTTCGGCCGCCTGTTCATGTCGCCGGGGCCCATCTTCGAGCCGGAGGCCATCGGCCACGACGTCTGGCGGGTCGGCCGGGCGATGACGGCCGCCGGCTTCAAGCGTGGCGACATCGTGCTCAACACGCTCTCCTACCACCTGACGCCGGGCGCCTGGTGCTTCGATTCCGGCGCCCGGGCGGTGGGATGCGCGGTGATCCCGGCCGGCCCCGGCAACACGGAGGCGCAGCTCGACCTGATCGAGGCCTACCGTCCCAGCGCCTATGCCGGGGTGCCGGACTTCCTGAAGATCCTGCTCGACGCGGCGAAGGAGAAGGGCCGCGACGCCTCCTCGATCAAGCGCGCGCTGGTGGGCGGTGCGGCCTTCCCGGCCTCGCTGCAGAAGGAGATCGCGTCCCGCGGCGTCGACGCCTACCAGACCTATGCCATCGCCGAATGCGGCGTCATCGCCTACGAGACCGAGGCGCGCGAGGGGCTGGTGCTCAACGAGGACATCATCCTGGAGATCGTGAGGCCCGGCACGGGCGATCCCGTGGCACCCGGCGAGGTGGGCGAGGTGGTCATCACCGTGCTCGACCCGCACCACCCGCTGATCCGCTTCGCGGTGGGCGACCTCACGGCGATCCTGCCCGGCGCCTCGCCCTGCGGGCGCACCAACACCCGCATCAAGGGCTGGATGGGCCGCGCCGACCAGACCGCCAAGGTCAAGGGCATGTTCGTGCGGCCCGAACAGGTGGCGGAGGTGGTGAAGCGCCACCCCGAGATCGCCAAGGCGCGGCTGATCGTGGTGCGCAACGGCGAGACCGACGCCATGACGCTGAAGGTGGAGTCGCGCACGCGCTCGCCCGAATTCATCCATGCGGTCGGGGAGAGCGTGCAGGCGATCCTGAAGCTCAAGGGCCAGGTCGAGCCGGTGAAGCCCGGCTCGCTGCCCAACGACGGCAAGGTCATCGAGGACGTGCGGCCGGTCGGGTGAGGGCGGCGCCCTCTTCCCGGGGCTCGCCGCTCAGCGGAAGAGCGCGGCGTAGCGGTCGCGATAGGCCCAGACCAGCATCAGCCCGGTGACGACGAGGATGCCGGCCAGCGGCAGGCCCTGCGGGTTGAGGAAGGCGTGGAAGAGCACGATGGTCGCCATGACCGGGGCGATCAGCGCCAGGCCGAAGGCCGGCGCCACGTTGAAGACGAGCGACAGCCCGCCGAGGAGGTTGATCACCTTCAGGAAGGGCCAGAAGAAGCCCGACATCTGCAGGCCCTGTTCGAAGAGGCGGCCTTCCGGCGACACCGGCGGGTGAATGAGGTGGTTGCCGGTCGCCATGGCCCAGAAGCCGTCGGCGGCGCTGACCAGGAACAGCAGCCCGAGAAGGGTGCGGGGGGCGTGAACGAAGAGAAGGGTGGCCATCGGGACCTCTGAAAAAGGAAAAGAGCGCGGCACGGCGCGGAAGCGCCGCTGTCTCAGCCCGTCCTGTTTCGGTCCGGCGTCGCCGCCAACACGCCGATGTTGCGTGTCAGACCCAGCCCTTCAGCTCACGCTCCACCACGGTGGTGATCACCTGCATGCCGAGGTCCGACTCGTTGAGGCAGGGGATATAGGTGAACTTCTCGCCGCCGTGCTCCTCGAAGATGTGGCGGTTCTCGCCGTCCAGCTCCTCCAGCGTCTCCAGACAGTCGGCGGAGAAGGCGGGCGCGATGATGGCGAGCTTCTTCACGCCGCGCTTCGCCAGGGTCTCGACGGTCTCGTCGGTATAGGGCTTCAGCCACTCGTCCGGGCCGAAGCGCGACTGGAAGCTCATCATCATCTGGTCGGTGGTGTAGCCGAGCTCCTCGCGCAGCAGGCGCCAGGTCTTGGCGCACTGGCAGTGATAGGGGTCGCCCTTCAGGAGATAGCTCTTCGGCATGCCGTGGAACGAGGTGAGGATGACCTCCGGCTCGAAGTCGAGGGTGGCGACGTGGTCGCGCACCGACTGGGCGAGGGCGGAGATATAGGCCGGCTCGTCGTGATAGGGCGGCGCGATGCGCAGCGTCGGCTGCCAGCGCATCTCCATGAGGGCGCGGAAGACGTGGTCGTTGGCGGTCGCCGTGGTGGCCGCCGCATATTGCGGGTAGAGCGAGAAGGCGAGGATGCGGTCGCAGCCCTGAGCCATCAGCCGCTCGATGGCCGGCTTGATGGCGGGATTGCCGTAGCGCATGGCCCACTCGACGTGGATGTCGGGGCTGACGCCGGCGAGATGGGCGGCGAGCTTCTCCGCCTGGTTGCGGGTGATGGTCTTGAGGAAGCTCTCGTCCTTCTCCGTGTTCCAGATCGTCGCGTAGTCCTTGCCCTTCTTCTGCGGACGGGTCTGCAGGATGATCAGGTTGAGGATGGGCCACCAGATGGCGCGCGAGGTCTCGATGACGCGGCGGTCGGAGAGGAACTCCTTCAGGTAGCGGCGCATGGACCAGTAGTCGGTGCCGTCGGGCGTGCCGAGGTTCATCAGCAGCACGCCGATCTTGCCGGTCTTCACGGGAACGTGGCCGGCGGGAAGCTTCATCTCGCGCATGGGAACTCGCGGTGGGAATGTCTCGCTGGGGCGCGTGATACGCCTGAACGGTCGAGGTTGGAAGCTGTTACGCGGCCGCAGAGCCGATGGATTTGCGTCGATGTCAGGCGCGCGCCCTGAGGGCGGCGGTGGCGGCGAGGGCGAGGCCCGCCATGGCGCCGATGGTTCCCGCCGCGTTGAGCGCCAGCGCCGAGCCGAAGAGGCGCGGTCCGAGCACCGCGAGCCCGTAGCCGGCGAAGACGGTGACGAGGGCGATGGCCGCCGACAGCGCCATCTGCCGGGAGAGGCGCGTGGTGAGCAGCCGCGCGGTGGCGGCGGGGCAGACGATCATCGCCACGGCGAGCACGACGCCGACCGACTTGAAGGCGGCGGTGCAGGCGAGCGCCGTGGCCGTGAGGAGGGCCGCATCGAGCAGGGCGACGGGCAGGCCGCTCGCCCGCGCGAAGACGGGATCGAAGGCGAGGAGGGCGAATTCCTTGCGGAAGGCGGCGAGGATGGCGACGACGAGGACGAGGACGATGGCGAGTTCGAAGACCACCTGCGGCAGGTCCATCAGCGACTGGAGGAGGCTCGCCTGGGCGCCGGGATCGCGCCCGATCCAGATGAGGCCCTCGAGATAGCCGGTGACGACGTGGTGGATGTCGAAGCCGGTGCGCGACAGGCCGGTCCATTCGAGCACCAGGATGCCGAAGGCGAAGAAGGTGGTGAAGACGACGCCGAGGGCCGTGCCCGGCTCGACCCGGCCGGCGCGGACGAGGAAGGCGACGAGGCCGGAGGCGGCGAAGGCGGCGGCGAGCCCGCCGGCGAGCACGACGAGGCTGCCGGCAAGGCCCGTGACGGCGACGGCGACGACGACGCCGGGGACGACGGCATGGCTCAGCGCATCCGCCGCCATGGCGCGGCGGGTGAGGACGAGGAGGTTGCCGACGAGCGCGCAGGCGAGCGCGGAGAGCGAGGCGGCGAGGAGCGGCACGAAGTCGACGGTCCAGAACTCGGCCATCAGACGCGCCCTCCGAGAAGGCCGCGGGCCCGCCCGAAGAGGAGGCTCAGCGTGAAGAGCGTCGCGGCGACGAGGACGATGGCGGGCCCCGTCGGCGTGTCGGCGAGCACCGCCGAGAGCGCCGCCCCGGTGAAGGCGGACACGGCGCCGAGGCCGGCTGCGACGGCGACCACCGTGCCGGCGCGGTCGGAC
>LNFH01000284.1 GCA_001464235.1 Rhizobiales bacterium Ga0077556
ATTCTTTGAGCGATTTTCCACGTCCGGACAGACTCGGATTGGTCATGAAGTATTTGTGGGCGTTGAAGGCCTCTTCGCCCTTGGCGGGCTTGATACGCTCCGAGGTCCCGTCCGGCAAGAGACGCCAGCTCTGCTCGTTGTCCTTCAGGTTGGCGATCATGATCTGGTCGAGAACCTGCTCGTGGACCGTCGGATTGACCAGCGGACAGAGCACTTCCACACGCCTGTCGAGGTTGCGCGGCATCAGGTCGGCCGAGGAGATGTAGACCTTCGCCTTGGCGTGCGGCAGGCCGTGGCCGCCGCCGAAGGCGTAGATGCGGCTGTGTTCGAGGAAGCGCCCGACGATGGACTTGGCGTGGATGTTGTCCGACAGGCCGGGCACGCCGGGTCTGAGGCAGCAGATGCCGCGCACGACGAGGTCGACCCGCACGCCCGCCTGGCTGGCGTCGTAGAGCGCGTCGATGATCATCGGGTCGACGAGGGAGTTCATCTTCAGCCAGATGGCGGCGGGCTTGCCGGCCTTGGCGAAGGCGATCTCCTCGGCGATGTGCTCCAGGAGCTTCTTCTTGAGGCTGAGCGGCGAGATCGCCATGGCCTCCAGCTCCTGCGGCTCGGCATAGCCGGTGATGAAGTTGAAGATGCGGGCGACGTCGCGGCCGATCACCGGATCGTCGGTGAAGTAGGACAGGTCCGTGTAGATCCGCGCGGTGATCGGGTGATAGTTGCCGGTGCCCACGTGGCAGTAGGTCACGAGGTTCTCGCCCTCGCGGCGGATCACCATGGACAGCTTGGCGTGGGTCTTCAGCTCGATGAAGCCGAAGACCACCTGCACGCCGGCCCGCTCGAGGTCGCGGGCCCAGCGGATATTGGCCTCCTCGTCGAAGCGCGCCTTGAGCTCGACCAGCGCCGTGACCGACTTGCCGGCCTCGGCCGCCTCCGCCAGCGCCTTGACGATGGGGGAGTCCGACGAGGTGCGGTAGAGCGTCTGCTTGATGGCGACGACGTTGGGGTCGCGCGCCGCCTGGTTGAGGAACTGCACCACCACGTCGAAGCTCTCGTAGGGGTGGTGGACGACGAGGTCCTTTTGGCGGATGGCCGCGAAGCAGTCGCCGCCCTGGTCGCGGATGCGCTCCGGGTAACGCGGCGCATAGGGCACGAACTTCAGGTCCGGCCGCTCCAGCGAGACGAGCTGGGAGAGTTCGTTCAGGGCCAGCACGCCCTCGACGCGGAAGATCTCGTCGTCGACCACGCCGAGCGCGCCGGCGATGAAGTGGCGCAGGTCGTCCGGCATCGAGGCCTCGGCCTCAAGCCGGATCACCGAGCCGCGCCGCCGCCGCTTCAGCGCCGATTCGAAATGGCGGACGAGATCCTCGGCCTCTTCCTCGATCTCGAGGTCGCTGTCGCGGATGATGCGGAAGGCACCCTGCCCCTTCACGTCGTAGCCGGGGAAGAGCCGGTTGATGAACAGCCCCACCGTCTGCTCGAGCGTCACGAAGCGACGCGCGCCGGTCTCGGCAAGGTCCGGCAGCTTGATGAACCGGTCGATCTTCGCCGGCACGCGGATCAGCGCCCGCATCGGCCGCCCGTCGGCCATGCGCTGCAGGGCGAGGGCCACGGTGAAGCCGAGGTTGGGAATGAACGGGAAGGGATGGGCCGGGTCGATGGCGAGCGGCGTCAGCACCGGGAAGACGTGGCCGAGGAAATGGTCCTCGAGCCAGGCCCGCTCGGCCTTGGTCACGTCCGGCGCATCGACCAGCACGATGCCCTCGTGCAGCACCTCCTCGCGCAGCTCCCGCCAGCGCTTCTGCTGGTCGGAGGCGAGACTCGCCACCGCCTCGGAGATCTTGGCGAGCTGCTCGACCGGCGTCAGCCCATCCGGCGAGACCGTCCCGACGCCCTGCAACACCTGGCCGCGAAGGCCGGCGACGCGCACCATGAAGAACTCGTCGAGGTTGTTGGCCGAGATCGACAGGAAGCGAAGCTGTTCGAGCAGCGGATGGTTGCGGTTGGAGGCTTCCTCCATGACCCGGCGGTTGAACTGCAGCCAGGACAGCTCGCGGTTGATGAAGCGCTCCGGCTTGTCGCGCAGGTCGCTCTTGGCCACCTCCTGCGCCACCTCGCGCACCGCCGACGCCGCAGCCTGGGCCTGGCTGCGGCCAAAACCCTTGACCTCGGCGGCCACGCGGGCCGTTGCATCCTTCTTGGTGTCGCCAGCCGTCATTGGAGCCCCGCGGTGAACTGCGCCACCCATCACCCGCCATCATGACGGGACTGTGACGACCGTCAAACTGGTCGCGGACCCCAACGGCTCAGATGAGGTTCGGTTGCATGATCCGGTCGAGGACCTGGGCTGCGAGAGGACGCGTCAGCCGCCGGCCCGTCTCCAGCGCCTCCCGGTCCAGCGCCGCCACCAGCCGCCGTGCCGCGTCGAGCGAGCGCTCCATCCGGCGGGCGAGAAATTCGACCACGTCCGCGTCGACCACCAGCTGCCGGTCGGCGAAGAGCTTGACCAGCACGGCGCGCAGCAGGCCGTCCTCCGGCTCGGCGAGGGCGACGGAGGGCAGCGCCCTCAGGCGCGAGGCGAGGTCCTTGAGGCCGACGCCCCAGGAGACCGGCGCCTCCCGTGCCGTCATCAGCACGAAGGCGTCCTCCTCCCGCGCGCTGTTGAGGAGGTGGAAGAGCGCCACTTCCGAGGTCTTCGGCCCGGCATCCTCCAGCAGCAGCGCGCCGGTGGCGAGCGCATCGCCGGGTGCCGTTCCCGCGAGGTCGCGCGCGGCGAGACGGCGCGCGCCCGCGAGATCGGCCCAGATCGAACCGAGATGGCTCTTGCCCGCCCCCGGCGGGCCGACGAGTGCGATCACCCGCGCCGGCCAGTCCGGCCAGGACTCGACGAGCTCGAGGGCCGTTTCGTTGCACGGCGCGGCGAGGAAATCGTCCCGCGACAGGCTTTCGGGCAGGGCGAGGTCCAGCGCCATCTGGCGCGGCCCGCCCCGCGGTGCGGTGGCAACCATGCGTCACATCTCCGGCCGGCCCGGACCCTCGTGCGGCCGCGGCCGCGCGACACCCGTGAACAGCGGGCTGGCGAGGTACTGCCGGATCGCGAACCGCGTCAAGACGCCGAGCGAGGCGGCGAGCGGCACGGCCAGCATCAGCCCGGCGAAGCCGAACAGGGCGCCGAAGGAAAACAGCGCGAACATCAGCCAGACCGGGTGCAGGCCGACGGATTCGCCGACCAGGTTCGGATAGAGCACATAGGCCTCGAAGAAGATGCCGATGCCGAAGATGGCGAGGATGACGATCACCATGGTCCAGTCCGGCCAGAACTGCACGATGGCGACGCCGACGGCGAGCGTCAGCCCGGTGATCGAGCCGACATAGGGGATGAAGCTGAGGAAGCCCGTGCCGAGGCCGATCAGCAGGCCGAAATTGAGCCCCGCCCCGCTCAGCGCCATGCCGTAATAGATCATCAGCACGAAGCAGACGGTCGCCTGCCCGCGCACGAAGCCGGCCATGGCGACGTTCATCTCGCGCATCAGGCTGAGGATCGTCTCCCGGTGCTGCAGCGGCAGCCAGGAATCGATCTTCTCCATCATCCGCGGCCAGTCCTTCAGAAGGTAGAAGGCGACGACGGGCGTGATGATGAAGAGGCCGAAGATGTAGATGAAGGTGGCACCGCCCGCCCAAAGGCTCTGCTGGACGAAGCTGGCGATCCAGCCGGTGGACTGGGTGACGAGCTCGGCGACGCTGCGCGACACGTCGGGCAGCCGGTCACCGAGCACGCGCTGCAGCCATTCGCGGTTCTGTTCGGTGGCCAGCGCCTGGAGCTGCACCACATAGCTCGGCAGGCGGGCGACGAAGGCGGTGAGCTGGTTGGCGAGAACCGGGACGATGACCACCGTCAGCACGATGAAGATGACGACGAAGGTGCCGATCACCGCCAGGGCCCCGGCGACGCGCGGCACCCTGATCCGCTCCAGGCGGCTGACGATCGGATCGAGGAAATAGGCCAGCGCCAGTCCCGCGATGAAGGGCAGCAGGATGCCGCGCAGCACGTAGAGCGACAGCGCCAGCACGGCGAGCCCGCCGATCCAGAAGCCGACCTGTCTCTGCAACGTCAAAGGCGGAACCTCTCTGCGCGGGAACGACGGCAGGCACCGTCGCAAGGCGGACGGCGGCTTTCAAGCGCCGATTGGCGCCATCGTGCCGCTCAGTTCGCCATGTGGCGCGTCCAGCTCACGAGATAGGCGCCGGCCGATGCGAGGGTGAGCGCCGCCACCGCCCACATGCAGATGAAGATCGCCCAGTCGAGATCGATCTTCAGCCCCTTGGCGGCCAGCACCAGCGCGGCGAAGACGATCTGCGCCACCGTGTTGGCCTTCGAGACCATCAGCGGCTGGATGGTGAGCGGCCGTTCGATCAGCGTCGAGAGGACCACCGCCCCGACGATCATGATGTCGCGCGAGACGACGAGGATCGCGACCCAGGGCGGGATGAAGCCGAAGATCGCCAGCGACACGTAGATCGAGACGATGAGCGTCTTGTCCGCCAGCGGATCAAGATAGGCGCCGAGCTCGGTCTGCTGGTCGAAATGCTTGGCGATATAGCCGTCGACCGCGTCGGTGATGCCGGCGATGACGAAAGCGGCCAGGGCGAGGGCCATCTGCCCCTGCGAGATGGCCCATACCACCACCGGCACCAGCAGGATGCGCAGCAGCGTCAGAAGATTGGGAATGTTCACTGTTGCGCTGTCGCGATAGCCCCCGGGAACGCGACATTAGAGTGCGCGCCCCGCACTGCCAAGGCGGCGGAACGGCACATCGCTCGGGCGTC
The DNA here is from genome assembly GCA_001464235.1 of Rhizobiales bacterium Ga0077556. Taxonomy (GTDB): domain Bacteria; phylum Pseudomonadota; class Alphaproteobacteria; order Rhizobiales; family Phreatobacteraceae; genus Phreatobacter. The sequence continues at coordinate 4,831 of LNFH01000284.1, forward strand.
AGGCCGCGTCGCAGCGCCGCACGAAGGCCTGGATGCGGCCGATGGAGAGCGAATCGGTGAGGAGCGGCGCATGGCCCTGGCCCGGCACGGTCAGGACGTCGAGATCGGGCCGCCTGTCGGCCATGGCGCCGACCGTCGCCGCGCTCAGGATGTCGGAATGCTCGCCGCGGATCACCATGACCGGAACGGCGGCGAGGCCGTCGAACTGCGGCCAGAGCGTCGGCATCGGCGCGTCGAAGCTGACGCTCTCCAGGGTCTTCGCCAGCGCCGGATCGAAGGCGGCGGCGAGCCGCCCGTCCCGTTCGGTCCAGATGCTGCCCGCCTGGCCGCGCCAGTCGGCATCGCTGAGCGCGGGAAAGCGCGACTGGCCGATGCTCTTCAGGAGCGCCACCGCCTCGTCCCAGGTCGCCGGCTCCGGCAGGCGGCCGAGATAGCTCTTGATGCGCGCGAGCCCCGCCCCCTCGATCACCGGGCCGATGTCGTTGAGGATGGCCCCCGCGAGGAGCGTCGGGCGCGCCGCGGTCGTGAGCATGGTGAGGAGGCCGCCGCGAGACGTGCCGAGGAAGACGGCGCGGGCGAGGCCGAGCACCGTCGTCACCGTCAGGACGTCGTCGAGTTCCACCGGCAGGGTGTAGTTCCGCCAGTCCGGATCGGCGGCCGAGAGGCCGCGGCCGCGATAATCGAGGGCCACCACCTGCCGCTCGTCGGCGAGCGCCCGCGCCACCACGTCGAAATCGCCGGAATTGCGCGACAGGCCCGGCAGGCACAGCACCGGCAGGCGCCCGTCCTGCGGCCGGCCGTAGAGCCGCGCGTGGAGCGTCAGCCCGTCGCTCGCCGTGACGAAGCGGCTCTCGTACGCGCCCTCCCCCGCCACGGCCGCCATCACGGCTTCTTCGGGTCGATGGCGATGCGGATGGAGAGCTCGCGCAGCTGCTTCGGGCTCGCCTCGTTCGGCGCGCCCATGAGCAAGTCCTCGGCACGCTGGTTCATCGGGAACAGCGAGATCTCGCGCAGGTTCTGCACGCCGCAGATCAGCATGACGATGCGGTCGATGCCCGCCGCCATGCCGCCGTGCGGCGGGGCGCCGTAGTGGAAGGCGCGGTACATGCCGCCGAAGCGCTCGATCACCGTCTGCTCGTCGTAGCCGGCGAGTTCGAAGGCCTTGACCATGGTCTCGGGGCGATGGTTGCGAATGCCTCCCGACGCGATCTCGTAGCCGTTGCAGGTGATGTCGTACTGGAACGCCTTGATCGACAGCGGATCCTGCGACTTCAGCGCGTCGAGGCCACCCTGCGGCATCGAGAACGGATTGTGCGAGAAGTCGACCTTCTTCTCGTCCTCGTTCCACTCGTAGAAGGGGAAGTCGACGATCCAGGCGAGCTCGAACCGGTCCTTGTCGATGAGGTTGAGCTCCTCGCCGACCTTGGTGCGGGCGAGACCCGCGAACTTCACGAACTTTTCCGGGTCGCCGGCGACGAAGAAGGCGGCGTCCCCCTCCTTCAGGCCGAGCTGCTCGCGGATCGCCGCGGTGCGCTCAGGGCCGATGTTGTTGGCGAGCGGACCGGCACCCTCGCCGCCCTCGCGCCACATGATGTAGCCGAGGCCCGGCTGGCCTTCACCCTGCGCCCAGGCGTTCATGCGGTCGCAGAAGGCGCGGCTCCCGCCGGTCGGGCCGGGGATCGCCCAGACCTGGTTCTTCGTGTCCTCGAGCATGCGGGCGAAGACCTTGAAGCCCGACCCTCGGAAATGCTCGGAGACGTCCTGCATGACCAGCGGATTGCGCAGGTCCGGCTTGTCGGAGCCGTATTTGCGCATGGATTCGGCGTAGGGGATGCGCGGGAAGGACTGCGTGACCGGCTTGCCCTCGGCGAAGTCCTCGAAGACGCCGCGGATCACCGGCTCGACGGCGGCGAAGACGTCCTCCTGCTCGACGAAGCTCATCTCGAGGTCGAGCTGGTAGAACTCACCCGGCAGGCGGTCGGCGCGCGGGTCCTCGTCGCGGAAGCAGGGCGCGATCTGGAAATAGCGGTCGAAGCCGCTCATCATGATGAGCTGCTTGTACTGCTGCGGCGCCTGCGGAAGGGCGTAGAACTTGCCGGGATGGATGCGGCTGGGGACGAGGAAGTCGCGCGCGCCCTCCGGCGAGGAGGCGGTGAGGATCGGCGTCTGGAACTCGAAGAACCCCTGCCCCTTCATGCGGCGGCGGATGGCGTCCACCACCTCGCCGCGGGTCATGATGTTCTTGTGAAGCTTGTCGCGGCGCAGGTCGAGGAAGCGGTACTTCAGCCGCGTCTCCTCCGGATACTCCTGGTCGCCGAAGACCTGAAGCGGCAGTTCGTCGGCCTTGCCGAGCACTTCGAGGTCGGTGATGAAGACCTCGACGTCGCCGGTGGGGATCTTGGCGTTCTTCAGGCCCTCGTCGCGCGCCTTCACCTTGCCGTCGATGCGGATGACCCATTCGGCGCGGCAGGCTTCCAGCGCCTTGAAGGCCGGCGAATCCGGATCGGCCAGGCACTGGGTGATGCCGTAGTGATCGCGCAGGTCGACGAAGAGGATGCCGCCATGGTCGCGGATGCGGTGGCACCAGCCGGACAGGCGGACGGTCTCGCCCACATGGGCGGCGCGCAGCTCGCCGCAGGTCTTGGAGCGATAGCGGTGCATGGAAGCCTCGAGGTCTCGACGGCGGCGCGGAGAGCGCGGCCCAACAATTCAGCGTCGCGTCCCTTTAGCCGATGGATGCGCCCGCTTCAAACGGAAGCGGCACGACGGCAAGCGCCGGACGCGGCGACGGAATTCCGCCGCCGGCCTCCCGTCACCGGGCGATGATCTCGATGCGCCGGTTGCGCGCCTTGTTCGCCGGCGAATCGTTCGCCACCAGCGGCTTCGACGCGCCATGCCCCTCGGACAGGAGACGGCTCGCCTCGACACCCTGGCGGACGAGAACAGCGACCACGGCCTGGGCCCGGCGATGGCTGAGATCGACGTTCTGGGCGGCGACGCCATCGGAGTCCGTGTGGCCCTCCACCGAGAAGCGCACCGTCGGACAGGCCGCCATATGCGCGGCGATGCGGCGAATCCGGGCCAGGCTCTCAGGGCGCATGACCTCGCGGCCGAACTGGAAGACGATGCCGCCCTCCGCCATCTCGCGGGTGATCTGCGCGACGCAGGCCGGGGCAGTCGCCGGCGGCGGCGGCGCGGCGGCGGCCGGAACGGCGATCGCGGGCGCGGCGATCGTGTGGGCGACCGTGAAGCCATAGGGAGCCGAGCCCTCAATGGCCGCCCGCACGGCGACCGCGGCGGTCGGCGACGAGGCTTCACCCGAGACGATGAGCCGGGAGTCGCGCAGGGCCGCGCGCCCGCGCTCGAGGAAGACGAGCTGGCCCATGGCCGCGACGGCGGCGGGAACAAAGCCATCCGGCGCGCCGGACGCGATTTCCTGCGCGTCGGTGAGGGCCAGCGGCGCGAACAAGGCTTCAGCCGCGGCGCGGATCTCGCCACGCACGGCCTCCGAGGGCACATAGCCCTGCAGCCGAACGCCGGAGGCCGTCTTCTCGGCGAACCAGTCGTAGGGCGACACGACCGGAGCTGCCAGGGCGGTGCGCGCCAGGGTCAGCCCCGCCGGGAGCGCGCCGGCAAGGGCGAGGTTGATGGCGGCAAAGCCCGCCCGGTCCGTCGGCCGGCCCTCCAGCGTCAGGGCCTTGTCGGCGATGGAGGCTGTGCCCATCGTGAGCCGCGCGAGCTGCGTCAGCGCGAAGCGCGAAGCCGCCGCACGGTCGAAGCCGTCGGGGGCCCCCGCCGCGACGACCAGGGCATCGGTGACCGTTCCGAGGCCGAGCGAGCCGGCGAAGGTGGCGAGGGCCCGCCTCTCCTCCTCCGAAGCGACGACGCCGGACAGCGCGAGACCGCTGCCCGTGCGCTCCATGGTGAGCGTGAAGGGCTTCACCACCGGCGGCAGCAGGGCCTGGCGACGGAGCCGCAGGCCGTCTGGGAGCGCCGCGAGGGCCGCGGTGACGGCAGCCTGGCCCGAGAGACCATCCGGGCGGCCCTCGACGTCGATGTCGCTGCCGGAGACGAGCACGGCGCCGGGCTTGAGACGTGCGGCGAGGCCCGCCGCGAAGGTCGCCGCGGATGAAAAGCCCGGGGGCGCGTCGGGGGCGAGCGTGGTGGTGTCGATGACGGAAGCCTCGGCCGACGTCGCGCGGATCGCGCCGAGGACGGCCTCGCGCAGGGCCTCGTCGGGCACGGAGCCGCCGAGGACGACGACGTCCCCCTCGCGGACGACGGAGAGCTGGATGGGTTCGGCAGCCTGGGCCGGAGCAAATGCCGACGACGTGACGACTGCCGCGAGGGCGGCGA
>LNFH01000285.1 GCA_001464235.1 Rhizobiales bacterium Ga0077556
TTCCTCGATGAGGATCAGCTGGGTGTTGCGGGCGATGCGCCGCGCGAAGGCGTCGGGCAGGCCGATAGCGGCGGTCCAGGGCTCGACCACGACATGATCGGCGCCGCCGATACCGGCGGCGAAGACCGCCGTCGTGGTGCGCAGCCAGTTCACGGCCGGGTCGACCTTCGTCACCATCCGCCAGGCCGTCTCGGCGTGGAGGTCGAGACGGGAGGGTGCTAGCCCGCAGGCGGTCTCCAGCCGGGCCCAGAGCTTGCGCATGGCGCGGATCTTGGCGGTCGAGAGGAACTGGTCGGCATCGACCGAGAGCACGACAGAGAGGGCACCCGCCGCGTCCGCCAGCGGCAGGCCGGCCACCTCCAGAATCCGCCAGTATTGCACGGCGGTGCCGAGCACATAGGCGAGTTCCTGCGCCTCCGAGCCGCCGGCGTCGTGGATGACGCGGCCGTCGGCCATGAGCTGCGTGCCGCCGAAGCCGCGGGCGCGCAGGGCGAGGACGGCGTCGCTCGCCTTGGCGGCGGCGCCATCCCAGCTTTCCAGCGTGCCACGGCGCGCAAAAGCACCGATCGGATCGATGCCGAAGGCGACAGTGACGCTCTTCGGGTCGATCCCGTCGCGCTCCGCCTTCGCCGCCAGCATGGCTGCGACATGGCCGGCCGAAGTGCCCGCGTCGAAGCGCAGCGGAATGAGATCGAGCATCACGCCGTCGAGCAGAGTGTCGAGATCGGCGAGGCCGTCGATGACCATGGCGTCACCGCGCCGGTCGCCGACGGCGCCGCGGGTCACGACCACGAGGCCGGAAGCGCCGCCCGCGAGGTCTTCCAGCGCCTGTCCGTTGGCGGCGGCGGGATCGGGATGGTCGGCGCGCTGGGCGATGGTCCAGGCGATTCCGGGGGCCCTGCCCGCCAGCGGCGCGGCGCCGGCCTTGCGTGGGTAGAGCGGCTGGACGGGAATGCCGTCGGCGGTGCGGCCGACCAGCACCTTGTCGAAGGGCTTGCCCTTGAGGACGGCGTCGACGGCGGCGCGCCACTGGGCCTCGGTGGCGGGCGGGAATTCGGCGGCGAGCGCGAGCGGGGCGGCGGGCGTGGTCGTGGCTGAGGTCATGGTCCTTCGATGCCACGACGGCGCGCTGGCGGGAAGGCGTCCTTTGGGCGGAGCGCCCGTTCCGGCGCGCCGCCTTTACCGCGCATTAACCACGATCGCCGCAGAAAGGGAGCCGAACCAACAGGCTCCAGCGGGGTTTGCATGAAGGTGGTGATCCTCGCCGGCGGCGGCGGCACGCGCATGTCGGCCGACGGCGACCTCGCGCCGAAGCCCATGCTCGACATCGGCGGCCGCCCCATCCTCTGGCACATCATGCGGTCCTTCTGCCTGCAGGGCTTCGACGATTTCGTCGTCGCCGCCGGGCAGCAAGCGGAAAAGATCAAGCGCTTCTTCCTCGACGAGGTGGACACCGCCGGCGACATCGCCATCGACGCCGGCAGCCGCCGGATCGACCGCACCGGCGGTTCGGACGACCACTGGCGGGTGCGCATCGTCGACACGGGCCTGCACACGGAGACGGGCGAGCGGGTGATGCGCCTGCGCGACCTGCTCCAGCGCGAGCCCTTCATCGTCACCTATGGCGACAGCGTCTCCGACGTGGACGTGAAGGCCGTCGTCGACCAGCACCGGCGCCGCGGCCACCTCGTCACCGTCACGGCGGTGAGGCCACCGTCACGCTTCGGCGGCATCCGTTTCGACGGCGACAAGGTCGCCGGCTTCGTCGAGAAGCCGCAGATCGGCGAAGGCTGGATCAACGGCGGCTTCGCCGTCTTCGACCCTGCGGTGTTCGACCACCCCGCCCTCGCCGCGAAGGGTGCGACGCTCAATGGCCTCTTCGAGACGCTGGCGAACGAGCGCCGGCTCGGAGCCTACCGCCACGAGGGCTTCTGGCTCGCCGCCGACACGCTGCGGGCGCTGAAACTGCTGGAAGGGCTGTGGGACAGCGGCGAGGCCCCCTGGATCCGGCCCTCCATGGCTCCGGCCACCGCCACCCACGGGATCGCCTGATGAAAGTCGTCGACTGCCCCCGCGCCCGCCTCTACGACGTCGTCGCAGGCGCCTTAGCCACCCTCGGCCGCCGCCCCGCCATGATCGAGCTCGGCGTCCACAAGGGCGACAACGCCACGCGGCTGATGGAGGTGCTCGGCACGCGTCATGCCGTGCTGGTCGATGCCTGGAGCGCCGAGGCGCTGGCGACCTATTCCCATTTCGACAAGCTGCCGCCCTGGATCCTGCCGCTGACCGCCTTCGAGCGCTATTTCGGCGGCAGCCTCTCCGACCAGGCGACCTTCGACAGGACCTACGAGGTCGCGCGCCAGCGCTTCGAGGGGCGCGGCGACGTCGAGATCATCCGCGACGACACCATCTCCGCCTTCGCGCGCATCCGCGACCGCCATGGCGACGGCGCCTTCGACTTCATCTACGTCGATGCCAACCACCAGTACGAATACGTCCTGCGCGACCTCCTCTACTACCAGCACCTGCTGGCCGAGGACGGCGTGATGATGCTCAACGACTGCTGCCACAGCCAGAAGGGCATGAACCAGAACCTCGGCGTGCTGGAGGCGGTGGGCAGCTTCATGAAGCGCGCGGATTTCGTCCCCGTCGCGCTCACCAGCACCGACATGAGCGACCTCGTCATCGCGAGGCGCGGCTCGGCCGTGGTGGCGGCCCTTGATGCAGCGCTGGACGCGACCGACATCTCCTTCGTCGAGGTCATGCCGCAGATGCTGCCGGCGGCGCATATCCGCGTCAGTCCGCAGGGGCGCGCGCGCGTGAGCTTCGCCTAAGGGCGGTCCGGCAGGCGCACCACCCCCGCCGTGTCGATGCGGGCGGCGCGGTCGGCGACACGGACACCGCCGACGACCCAGTCCGGCGCGATCTCGGCCAGCGGCACCAGCACGAAGGCCCGGTCCGTCATGCGCGGATGCGGCAGGTGCAGGTCCGGCTCGTCGAGGACCACGTCGCCATAGGCGAGGATGTCGATGTCCACCGGCCGCGGGCCCCAGCGCCGGCCCGTGGCACGGTCGCGGCCGAGGGAGGCCTCAACCGCCAGCGCCCGCTTCAGCAGGTCGCGCGGCGACAACTCCGTCGCCACCTTCAGGCAGAGATTGACGAAGGCCGGCTGGTCGGTGACGCCCCAGGGCGGCGTCTCGTAGTCGGCGGAGCGGGCGAGGAGCCGCACCGCCTCCCCGTCGCAGAAGGCCGCGACCGCACGATCCAGCGTCGCGCGGACGTCGCCGACATTGCCGCCGAGGCCGATGAGCGCCTCGGGCATCAGGCGGCGCGCCGGCGCGTCATCACCACGCCGACGTCGTCGAAGATGGCGGCGATGGGCGCATGCGGCTTGTGCACCGTCACCGTCACCGCCGCGATGGGCGGGAAGGCCGCGAGGATCGCATCGGCGACGGCGCCCGCCGCCGCCTCCAAGAGCTTGAAATTGCGCGCCTTGAAGGTGCGGACGGTGACCGCCGCGACGTCGGCATAGGAGACGGTGTCGGCGAGGTGGTCGCTCGCCGCCGCCGGCGACAGGTCGAGCGCCATGTCGAGGTCGATGACGAAGCGCTGGCCGACCTCGCTCTCATGCGACAGCAGGCCATGATGGGCGTGCACCAGCAGGCCCTTGAGGAAGATGCGATCGGTCATGCGGCGTTCCTGATGGCGCTCGCCACCTTCAGCGCCTGCACCGTCTCGCGGACGTCGTGGGCACGGATGATGGCGGCTCCCGCCTGCATGGCGAGAAGGTGGGCGGCGATGGACCCGCCGATGCGCTCGTCGACCGTGGAGGGGTCGACGAGATCGATGAAGCGCTTGCGCGAGGCGCCGACCAGCACGGGCAGGCCGAGGGCCTTGAGCCGGTCCAGCTTTCCCAGCGTCTCGATGCTCTGTTGCGGCGTCTTGCCGAAGCCGATCCCGGGGTCGACGGCGATGCGGTCGCGGGGAATGCCGGCAGCCTCGGCGATGGCGACCGAGCGGGCGAGGAAGGCCAGCACGTCGGCCATGATGTCGAGGTCCGGGTCGGCGCCGTCGCGGTTGTGCATGACGATGACGGGGACCTGGCGCCCGGCCACCAGCGGCGCCATGGCGGGGTCGCGTTGCAGGCCCCAGACGTCGTTGACGATGACGGCGCCCTGGTCGAGCGCCCAGCGGGCGACCTCCGCCTTGATCGTGTCGATGGAGACGGGCAGGCCGAGCTTCACCACCTCCGGCAGGACGGGGGCGAGACGGGCGATCTCCTCGTCGCGGCCGACCGGCTCGGCGCCGCCATAAGGCCGCGTCGATTCTGCGCCGATGTCGAGGATGTCGGCGCCCTCACGCGCCATGCGCTCGGCATGGCGGACGGCGACGAGAGGGTCGAAGAAGCGCCCGGCGTCGGAGAAGGAATCCGGCGTGACGTTGAGGATACCCATGACGGCGGGGCGGTCTCCCTTCAGGAAACGGCCGAGCGGCCCGCCGGACGGGATCGGGTCGGGGGAGTGCGATGGCGCCATGGCGCAGCCTTG
>LNFH01000286.1 GCA_001464235.1 Rhizobiales bacterium Ga0077556
CCGGAGCGGGCGGTCGGCATGTGGTTGCGCGCCGCCCACTTGTCCGCGCTGGCGTCGTAGACGTGATGCAGGACCGAGTTGGTGTGGAAGCTGTCGACCCGCCCGCCGATGATGTGGATCGTGCCGGCGACGTTGACGACGCCGACATGGTCGCGGCCGAGGGGCATCGGCGCGAGCTTCGTCCAGCGATCGTCCTTCGGATCGTAGACCAGGTGCCAGTCGATCGACTTGCGCGTCTCGAAGCTGTTGCCGATGGCGCCGCCGATGGCGTGGATGCGCTCGCCGACATTGATGCAGGCGATGGCGCCGCAGGCCTCGGGCAGGGGCCGGATGGCGGTCCATTTGTCGCCGCCGGCGCCCCAGACGAAACATTCGGCATGGGGCGTGCGGTTCTGCTCGATGAAGCCGCCGATGGCGTAGAGCTTCGTGCCGGAGACGGCGACGCCGACATGGTTGGCGCCGCGCGGCACCTCCGCTGCTGTGATCCAGGTGTTGGCGGCGGGGTCGTAGACGTGGTGGTAGGGCCGGTCGACACGCTGCTCGGCATAGCCGCCGACGAGGTGCATGCGGCCCTCGCGGCCGACAGCCCAGGCCATTTCCGTGCGCGGGATGGGGAGCGGCGCGCGCGCCTGCCAGCGGCCGGGGTTGGCGGCCATGGGCACCGGGCTCGCCGTATAGGCCTGGGAATGGTGGACTTCCGGAATATCCATCCGGCCCGGCGCGTTCAGCCGCTCGAACTGGCCGCTGCGGTGGGGATGGTGCGGCCCATGGCCGGCATGGGGGTTCTGCTGGGCAAGGGCGGCGCCCGAGACGAGGGCGAGGCCGCCGGAGAGCATGAGGCGTCGGGTAGGCTCGGTCATCGCGGTCACCGGGTGAAAAGAGCGCGGGAGAGAGAGGTTAACGCGGGCCGTGCTGCTGGCAAATGACGCCGGTGGCCTAGACCGCGCCCCCCGCGACGCCGATGCCGGCTTGCATTCGACGCCGCCTTCGCCAAATTCAGCCGATGACGCAGAAGAATCCTCTCGCGCCCGGCCAGACCGGCACTCCCGCGACCGGCCGGACCTCCGCCGGCGGCGTGTCCGTCTCGGGCGCGGCCGACATCGCCGCCTTCCTGAAGACCGCCGCCGCCGTCGGCCCGCCGAAGGTGCCGGGCGAGCGCGGACGCCTCGTCTTCGCCCTCGACGCCACCGCCAGCCGCGAGCCGACCTGGGGCATGGCGCAGGAGATCCAGGGCCAGATGTTCACCGAGGCCGCGCGGGTCGGTACCCTCGACATCCAGCTCGTCTTCTTCCGCGGCATGGGCGAGTGCCGCTCGTCGGGCTGGGTGGCGGATGCGGCCAAGCTGAAGGCGCTGATGGGGAAGGTCTCCTGCATCGGCGGCCAGACGCAGATCGGCCGGGTGCTGGCCCATGCGGCGGAGGAGGCGTCCGAGCGGCGCATCCATGCGGTCGTCTATGTGGGCGATGCGATGGAGGAGAGCCTCGACGATCTCTGCGCCAAGGCGGGCCGGCTCGCGCTGGCCAACGTGCCGGTCTTCCTGTTTCTGGAAGGTGGCGACCCGGTCGCCGAGCACGCCTATCGCGAGATCGCCCGCATCACCCGCGGCGCGTTCGCGAGGTTCGATCCGGGGGCGGCGGCGCAGCTCGCCGAACTGCTGAGGGCGGTGGCGGCCTTCGCCTCCGGCGGCAGGCTGGCGCTGGCGGATGCGGCAAAAGGCTCGCGCGGGGCGCAGCTCCTCCTCGGCCAGATGCGCTAGAGCGGGACCCATGACCTATTTCATCGCGGGCCTGATCGCGCTCATCGTCTTTTCCGGCGCCCTGAACCAGATCCTCGGCGCCAATCCGAAATGGCTGTCGGCGACGGTGAAGAAGGTGGGCGGCGTCGCCGTCATCGCCTTCGGCATCTTCCTGCTGGCCCGTGGCCGCTGGGAGATGGCCCTGCCCGCCTTCCTCGCCGGGGCGACGCTGCTCGGCATCGTGCCGGGGCAGGCGGCTCTGTCGGGCTGGGGGCAGGCGGGGACGAAGACGCCGCGGCAGAACTCGACGGTGCGGTCGCGCTTCGTCGAGATGGTGCTCGACATCGACACGGGTGAGATGAGCGGGCGGTTCATCGCCGGCTCGCTCGCCGGCCAGACGCTCGAGCAGATTCCCTTGCCCCGCCTGATCCAGGCCTTCGCCGAGATCGATGGCGAGAGCGCCCAGCTACTCGAGGCTTATCTTGACCGCCGGGAGCCCGGCTGGCGTGAACACGCTCATGGCAATGCGGGTGCGGGGCAGGGCGGCGCGCCGAGCTCGAGCGCGATGACGGAGGAGGAGGCCTACCAGATCCTTGGCCTTCAGCCCGGGGCGGACGAGAAGGCCATCCGCGGCGCGCATCGCGCGCTGATGAAGAAGCTGCACCCCGACCAGGGCGGCTCCACGTGGCTCGCCTCGCGGGTCAACCAGGCCAAGGACACCCTGCTGGATCGTCACGGCCGGACCTCCTGAAATCAGTGTCATCGCTCGGTTTCCCCCAGCCTCAGTTGCGGACGGGGATGCAGTCGAAGTCGTGGGACTTCAGCGCCCGGCAGGCGGCGTCGGCGCTGGAGCGGTCGAAGCCGGCGAAGCGGGCGCGGACCAGCGTCATGCCGCGGGCCTCGACCTTCTCGGTGTAGGGATCGGCGGCGCCGAGCTGGCGGCCGGAGGCCTCGCGCGCCTCCTTCAGCGTCTCGAGCGCGGCGCTCTCCGTCGGGAAGGCGCCGACCTGGATCGACCATTCGCCGCGGCGGCTGGGCGTCGCCTCGGCCACCGGGGCCGTGCCGGCGGCCGCCATCTGCACCGGCCGCGGCGAGACGGAGGCGGTGGTGAGCTGCGACGCGCTGATGGTCCCGAGGACGCCGGGGCGCGGGTTGGGATTGCCTGCGGCCGCGGCGGGGGCAATCGCCGGGGCGGGGACCGGCCGCGAGGCGGCCGCCGACAGCACGGTCGCGGCGGCGACGGGCGCCGGCGCCGTCTCGGCGCGGATGACCTGACGGTGCGGCTGGGCGCTGGCGGTGACGGGCGCCGCGGCCGAGGCGCCGGTGGAGGCACCGCCGCGGGTCTGGCCCGCGGTGATGACGGCGGCGGCCATGGGCGTGATCGGCATGGGCTCTGCCACCGGCTGGCGACGGCCGGGCACCGGCACCTGGGCCGCCACGGCGATGCGGGTCTGCGGACGGGCCGGCTCGATGGCGCGGGCGATCAGCGGAGCCGTGCGGGCGCCGGCATAGGCGCGCGGGAAGGTCGCCTCGACCAGCTGGTTCATGCGGGCGTCGCGGGCGCCGCCGGTGCGGCCGCCCATGACCACGGCGACGATCTGGCGCTGGCCGCGGCGGGCCGAGGTCAGGAGGTTGAAGCCGGAGGCGCGGGTATAGCCGGTCTTGATGCCGTCGACGCCCTCGACGCGGCCGAGCAGCCGGTTGTGGTTGCGGTGGTTCACGCCGCGGTAGGCGAAGGAATAGGTCTGGAAGTAGCGGTAGTAGGTCGGGAAGTGGTCCTGGATGGCGCGGCCGAGGGTGGCGAGGTCACGGGCCGTGGTGACCTGGGTCGCGTCCGGCAGGCCGGAGGCATTGCGGAAGGTCGTGCGGCTCATGCCGATCGCACGGGCCTTGCGGGTCATGAGCTGGCCGAAGGCCTCCTCCGAACCCGAGATGTTCTCGGCGACCACGACGGCGACGTCGTTGGCCGACTTGGTGACGAGGGCGCGGATCGCCTCCTCGACGGTGATGGTGGAGCCGGCGCGCACGCCGATCTTAGACGGCGGCTGGCGGGCCGCCTCGGCCGAGACGCGCAGCGGCGACTGAAGGGAGAAACGGCCGGAATCGATCTGCTCGAACAGCAGGTAGAGGGTCATCACCTTGGTGACGGAGGCCGGGAAGCGGTGGGCGTCGGCCGCCTCGGCGTGGATGGTCTCGCCGGTCTTGGCGTCGACGACGATGGCCGAATAGGCGGGCGCATAACCGGCGTAGCGCCGAGGCCTGGCCTCCGCCTGGGTGGCGGCGGTCAGCGTCAGAGTGGCGGCCATGCCGGCCGCCAGAAAGAAGGTCGCGCGGTTCCACACCGCCCGGCCGGCGCCGTTGATCGTCGCCATTTCCGCCACCCCTGAACTCTTTACGCGCGGGGCCGGCAGCCTTCTGGCGACCGGTCCGCAATTCTGTCCCTGGCGCACCGGGCAGAGCTGCGGTTCGATCGGTTCATCACAACCGGCGGTCCCTGGGGACCGCCGGCGACGCGACACCACAATCGGCGATACGCAGCCGTACTCGGCACTGCAGCCCCTGAACGTCAGGGACCGTTGACAAGCACGGTAAGCGTTCGCGGTTGCCAGTTGGTTAAGCAGCGATTCGTCGGCACCGGTTGTTTGATGAAGGACTACGGACCTCATCCGTTCGGCCTATGTTGCAGTGCAAAATGGTTAATTGACGCAGTGCAGCATCGGGGGTATCAGGACCCTTGTGAGTGCGTGTGCTCGGCGACCCCGGCCGGGTGTTCCCATCGGTGGATCCATCGCGAGGAGTGCGGCCATGGCCCAGAATTTCGAAGACGTGCAGAAGCTCGGCAAGGACGGCCTCGACAACGCCGTCAAGGCGATGACGGCCCTGACCAAGGGCTACCAGGCGATCGCCGCCGAGTTCGTCGACTACACCAAGAAGTCCTTCGAGGACGGTTCGGCCTCGATCGAGAAGATCGCGGCGGTGAAGAGCCTCGACAAGGCGATCGAGCTGCAGTCGGACTACGCCAAGACCGCCTACGAGGCGGCGGTGGCCCGCGCCACCAAGATCGGCGAGCTCTACACCGACCTCTTCAAGGAGGTCTTCAAGCCCTACGAGGCCGCGCTGGCGAAGTTCACGCCGGCGAAGTGATCTGCTCCGGCGCGTCCGGACACATCGAGGCCCGGCGCCGCGCGCCGGGCCTTTTTCATGGGCCGTGCGTCATTGCGTCAGGCGCAACTGGCCGATCTCGGCGGCGATCCGCTGGAACACGGGCACCAGTTCCGAAGCAGCGCGGACGTCGTAGTACATCGAGGTCTCGCTGGCGCAGCGGCGCAACAGGGCGGCGTCTCCGTTGATGACGCGGATCGTGTAGAGCCGGATGCCGTTGGCCTTGGTGTTGGTGCAGGCGAGTTCCGTACGGGCGTCGATGGAGGTGCCGTTGGTGGTCCAGCGGTTCTGCGTGTTGTCGCCGTCGGTGAGCAGGATGATGATCCGCTCGAGATCCGGTTCCTGGACCAGCGTGCGGGCGGTCGTCAGCGGCTGATTGGCCGTCAGCATGTGCAGTCCCCAGACGAGGCCGATCGTCACGTTGGTGTTGCCGGCCGGGGACATGGCGTCGACCTTCGCCTTCAACGCCGTCCAGTCTGTCGACAGGGGCATGATGCTGGTGAGGTTCGAGTTGGTGCAATTGCGCGCCGGGAACAGGGTCGCGGGCACGGCGGTGTTCGGCGTCGTGTCGGCGACGTCGTGGCTCTGGTCGCGGTCGGCGACGCAACCCGTCCAGGAGGAGGGCGTGATGCTGGTCCCGGCATAGGTCAGCCAGCTCTCGTTCCTGTAGCTCGTCCCGAGGCGGACCTGGACGTCGAAGGGAACGATGCCGATCCGGACGGCGTCCGGCTTGTTGGACACGATCGCCATGGTGTCGATCAGGTTCTTCGCGGCGGTCTTGAGCGCCGACATCTTGCCCGAGCTCGACATCGAGCCGGTATTGTCGAGGACGAGGACCAGTTCGATCTTCTTGGTGCGCCAGGTGGCGCCGGCGACGCCGCGGATGGTGAGGTCGCTGGCGCTGAGGATGTTGGGCATGGCCGGGTTGATCTGCCCGGTGCCGCGGACCTGCACGTTGGTGTTGTCCATCGTGGCGACGACCGTGACGTTGGTCATCTCGGACGGGTTGACGTTGCCCAGCACGAAGGCGCGTGCCGCGGCGCTGAGATCGGCGGGGGTCTTGCCGTCGGCGACGAGGCGGGCGACGAAGAGGGCGGCGGCGTCGAGGGCCGCCTGCAGGCGGGCCTGTTGCTGGCTCTGGCGGCTGAGGTCCACCGCCGCGCATATCATCATCATGATGGGATAGAGCGAGACGGCGAAGAGCACGGCGAGCGTGCCGCGTCGATCTTTCGTGAACCTCAGGATTTTGTTCCACATGGCGTGGCGACCCCCAATCTGCGACCGCGGCCGAGATTACGGGGCACGAAATAAGCTTTTGGAATCGCACGCGATTCAATTGTTTTAGTGTTTGCCGCGCGATGGTGACGGGTCGTTAACCGCACCAGGGCGGATTCATGAGGCGGCGCAACGGAACGTCGCCTTCCGCAGGGGTCGCGTTAGGTGAGGAGACGCCTGGTTGCTTCCGCAACGTCATCCTGTCGCATCAAACTTTCTCCGACGAGGAGGGTCCTGATACCCACCTGTCTCAGCCTTGATACATCCGATGAGACAAAAATCCCGCTTTCGCCGACCACGATACGGTCTGCCGGAATGCGGGGGGCGAGACGCTCCGCGGTCTCCAGCGTCACCTCGAAGGTGCGCAGGTTGCGGTTGTTGATGCCGATCAGCCGGGAGGGCAGGGCGAGGGCCCGGTCGAGCTCGGCCTCGTCGTGGACCTCGATCAGCGCGTCCATGCCGTAGCCGGTCGCCGCGGCAACGAGGTCGGCGGCCAGGGCGTCGTCGACCGAGGCCATGATGACCAGGATGCAGTCGGCGCCCCAGGCCCGGGCCTCGGCCACCTGGTAGGTGTCGTGCATGAAGTCCTTGCGCAGGGCCGGCAGGGAGCAGGCGTCGCGGGCCGCGGTCAGGAATTCCGGCGCGCCCTGGAAGGAGGGGGCGTCGGTCAGCACGGAGAGGCAGCTGGCGCCACCCGCCTCGTAGGCGCGGGCGAGGGCGGGCGGGTCGAAATCGGCGCGGATGAGGCCTTTGGAGGGGCTCGCCTTCTTGATCTCGGCGATCAGCGCGGTGCGCCCCGCGGCGATGGCCCGGTCGATGGCGCCGGCGAAGGGGCGCAAGGGCGACGCCGCGCGCGCGGCCGCGTCCACGACTGCGAAGGGGCGCTGGCGCTTCGCGGCGGCGATCTCCTCCAGCTTGTAGGCTTCGATCGTCTTCAGAATGTCGGCCATGGGATCACGCCGCGCCGGAGACGGCGACGAGCCGGTCGAGGGTCTTTGCCGCGGCGCCGGTGTCGAGTGCGGCGGTGGCCATGGCGAAGCCGTCGGGCAGGGTAGCGGCGCGGCCGGAGACGACGAGCGCCGCGGCGGCGTTGAGGGCGGCGACGTCGCGATAGGCGTTGCGGGCTCCCGTCAGCACCGCTCGGAGCTGGGTGGCGTTGTGGGCGGCATCGCCCCCCTTCAGGTCGCCCGGCTGGCAGAGGCCGAGCCCGACGTCCGAGGGGTGGACGGTGAAGCTGGTGATGCGTCCGCCCTTCAGCTCGGCGACGGCGCTGGGGCCGGTGCCGGTGACCTCGTCGAGGCCGTCCGAGCCGTGGACGACCCAGGCGTGGCTGGAGCCGAGATTGGCGAGCACCGCCGCCAGCGGGTCGACCCACTGGCCGGAGAAGACGCCGACCATCTGGCGCTTCACGCCGGCCGGGTTCGACAGCGGCCCGAGCAGGTTGAAGATGGTGCGGGTGCCGAGCTCCACGCGGGTGGGGCCGACATGCTTCATGGCGGGGTGATGGGCGGGCGCGAACATGAAGCCGATGCCGGCCTCGCGGATGCAGCGCGAAATGCCGGCGGGGGAGAGATCGATCTTGACGCCGAGGGCCATCAGGCAGTCGGCGGCGCCCGAGCGGGAAGAGAGCGCACGGTTGCCGTGCTTGGCGACGGGCACGCCGGCACCGGCGACGATGAAGGCGGCGCAGGTGGAGATGTTGAGCGAGTGGGAGGCGTCGCCCCCGGTGCCCACCACGTCCACGGCGTCGGCCGGGGCCTCCACCCGCACCATCTTGGCGCGCATGGTCTCGACCGCGGCGGTGATCTCGTCGACGGTCTCGCCGCGTACGCGCAGGGCCATGAGGAAGCCGCCGATCTGCGAGGGCGTCGCGTTGCCCGACATGATCTGGTCGAAGGCCGAGGCCGCCTCCTCGCGCGTCAGCGGCGCGCCGGTCGCCGCCTTGGCGATCAGGGTTTTGAACTGGTCCATCAGCGGCGTCCCTGGCTGCGGTTCCAAGCGGCCGCGAGGTCGAGGAAGGTGGCGATCATGCGGTGCCCGTGCTCGGAGGCGATGCTCTCGGGATGGAACTGCACGCCGTGCACGGGCCGCGAGCGGTGCATCAGGCCCTGGACGACGCCGTCCTCGGATTCCGCGGTGATCTCGAGTTCCGCCGGCCAGCCGGCGCGGTCGACGGTGAGCGAGTGGTAGCGCGTCGCCTGGAAGGGTCCGTTGATGCCGCGGAAGACGCTGCGGCCCTCGTGCGAAATGGTCGACATCTTGCCGTGCATGGGCTTTGGCGCGCGCACCACATGGCCGCCGAAGACCTGGCCCATGGCCTGGTGGCCGAGGCAGACGCCGAACATCGGGATGCGATCGGAGGCTTTCGCGATGAGATCGAGGCAGATCCCCGCCTCGTTCGGCGTGCAGGGGCCGGGGGAGAGCACGATGGCGTCGGGGTCGGCGGCGATGACGGCGTCGGCGGTGGTCTTGTCGTTGCGGACGACCTCGACCTCGGGCCTCGCGCCGCCGATGTCCTGGCCGCCGATATAGTGGACGAGGTTCCAGGTGAAGCTGTCGTAATTGTCGATGAGGGTGATCTTCACTGGCCCCTCCCGACCCGGGCCGCCGTCTTCACCGCCTCGTCGGCGGCGTGGACGAGGGCCTTGGCCTTGTTGACGCACTCGGCCTGTTCCATGGCGTTGACGCTGTCGGCGACGATGCCGGCGCCGGCTTGGACGTACATCTGCCCGTCCTTGACCACGGCGGTGCGCAGCACGATGCAGGTGTCCATGGCGCCCGTGGCGGAGAAATAGCCGACGCAGCCGGCATAGAGGCCGCGCTTCTCCTTCTCCAGCTCGTCGATGATCTGCATGGCGCGCACCTTGGGCGCGCCCGAGACCGTGCCGGCCGGGAAGCCGGCGGCGAGGGCGTCGATCAGGTCGTGCTTCGGATCGAGCTCGCCCTCGACATTGGAGACGATATGCATGACGTGGGAATAGTGCTCGAGGAAGAAGCGGTCGGTGACCTCCACCGTGCCGATCTTCGCGACCCGGCCGACGTCGTTGCGGCCGAGGTCGAGCAGCATGAGGTGCTCGGAGCGCTCCTTCGGGTCGGCGAGCAGCTCCTCGCCGAGGCGCTTGTCCTCGGCCGGCGTCGCGCCGCGCGGGCGGGTGCCGGCGATCGGCTTGATGGTGACGCGGCCGTCGCGCACGCGCACGAGGATCTCCGGCGAGGAGCCGGCGACCGAGAAGCCGTCGAAGGCGAGATAGTAGAGGAAGGGCGAGGGATTGACCCGCCGGAGTGCCCTGTAGAGCGAGAAGGGCGGCAGGGTGAAGGGCGTCGAGAAGCGCTGGGACAGCACCACCTGGAAGATGTCGCCGGCGGCGATGTACTCCTTCGCCCGGTCGACCATGGCGGAATAATCGGCCTCCGAGGTGTTGGAGACGAGGCCGGCCATGATCTCGGCGTGGTCGGGCAGGGGCGTCTGCCGCTC
>LNFH01000287.1 GCA_001464235.1 Rhizobiales bacterium Ga0077556
CCGCAACCCTCCCTTGCCGCCGCAAATTCGGTCAATCGAAACGGTTGAACTGCCCGCCGTTCCGGTGCAGCTTTCTGTGATCACAGACAAGGACCGGATCAACCGGCCTCATTCGATCTCGGGAGGATCACCATGACTGACTTCACGCGTCGTCACCTCATGGCCGGCGCCGCCGGCCTCGGCCTCGCTTCGCAGCTCTCCGCCCCCGCCCTCGCCCAGAGCTTCCCCGCCCGCCCGATCACGCTGGTGGTGCCGTGGGGCGCCGGCGGCGGCACCGACGCCACGGCCCGCATCGTCGGCTCGCTGATGGAGAAGGAATTCGGCCAGCCGGTGAACGTCGTGAACCGCACGGGCGGTTCCGGCGTCGTCGGCCACTCGGCCATCGCGACGGGCGCTCCCGACGGCTACACGATCGGCATGATCACCGTCGAGATCTCGATGATGCACTGGCAGGGCCTCACCCAGCTGAAGCCCGACAGCTACACGCCCCTGGCGCTGATGAACGAGGATCCGCCGGGCGTGCAGGTCTCCGCCTCCGGCCCCTACAAGGACCTCAAGACGCTCGCCGACTTCATCAAGGCCAATCCCGGCAAGCTGAAGGCCTCCGGCACGGGCCAGGGCGGCATCTGGCATCTCGCCCTCGTCGGCTGGCTCGGCGCCATGGGCCTGCCGGCCAGCGCCGTGCCGTGGGTGCCCTCCAACGGCGCCGCCCCGGCCATGCAGGACCTCGCCGCCGGCGGCATCGACATCGTCACCTGCTCGGTGCCCGAGGCCAAGGCCATGCTGGACGCCGGCCGCGCCAAGTCGCTCGCCATCATGGCGGCGGCGCGCAACCCGCAGTTCGCCGACGTGCCGACGCTGAAGGAGGCCATCGGGGTCGACTACACGGTCGGCGCCTGGCGCGGCATCGCGGCGCCGAAGAACCTGCCGGCGCCGATCGCCGAGCGCTACACCTCGGTGCTGAAGAAGATCAACGAGTCGAAGGAGTTCCGCGACTTCATGTCGGCCCGCGGCTTCGGCGTGAAGTGGGCCGACGGCGCCGGCTTCGCCAAGTTCATGGACGAGGGCAACACCGCCATGGGCGTCGCCATGAAGGCCGCCGGCCTCGCCCGCTCGGCCTGATCCTGATCTCCCTACGGAGCGGCCCCCGGGCCGCTCCGCTCATCTCTGCGGCGAGGGCATCCCCGTGCGGTTCAACGATCTCGTCAGCGGGGCGATCCTGATCGCCGCCGCTCTTCTCGTCATCATCCTGACACTGAGGTTTCCGGAGTTTCCCGGTCAGAACTACGGGCCGGCGGTGTTCCCGCGCTTGCTTGCGGTCCTCCTCATCCTCTGCGGCGTGATGATGATGATCCGTGGGTACGCCGCCTGGCGCGCCGGCGAGCCGCTGGCCGACGTGCCCTCCTGGGCCCGCGATCCCGCCAACGTCATCTCGGCCCTTCTCGTCCTCGGCGCGAGCCTCGCCTACATCCTCGTCCTCGACGCCGTCGGCTTCGTGCCGCTCACCATCGTCGTGCTCCTGGTGCTGTTCCTCTGGTTCAGGGTGCGCGTTCCCGTCGCGGTCGTCACCGCGCTGGTCGCCGCCTTCGGGGTCAACTGGTTCTTCGCCAGCCTGATGCGCGTGCCCCTGCCGCGCGGCCTCATGGACTGGATTTTGTGAGGAGCGCCCGATGACCGTCGACATCCTCTTCCAGGCCTTCGCCCTCGTCTTCCGCTGGGACGTCATCCTGATCATCCTCGCCTCGGGGCTGTTCGGCATGTTCGTCGGCGCCATGCCCGGCCTCACCGCCACCATGGCGACGGCGCTGCTCATCCCGGTCACCTTCTTCATGGATCCGGTGCCGGCGCTCGGCGCCATCGTCACCGCCACGGCCATGGCCATCTTCGCCGGCGACATTCCCGCCGCCATGCTGCGCATGCCGGGCACGCCGGCCTCGGCCGCCTATACCGACGAGAGCTACCTGATGGGCCGCAAGGGCCAGCTCGACCTCAACCTCGGCACCAACCTCGTCACCTCGGTGCTGGGCGGCCTCATCGGCGTCGCCATCCTCGTTCTCGCCGCGCCCGCCCTCGCCGAATTCGCCCTGGCCTTCTCGAGCTTCGAATATTTCTGGCTCGCCGCCCTCGGGCTCACCTGCGCCGTCTTCCTCGCCACCAACGATCCCCTCAAGGGCTTCGCCTCGCTCTTCATCGGCCTCGGCCTCGGCACCATCGGCATCGACCCGGCGGCGGGCTTCCCGCGCTTCACCTTCGGCTCGGTCGAGCTCATGCAGGGCATCAGCTTCATCCCCGCGATGATCGGCATGTTCGCGATCTCCGAGCTGCTCCGCGGCGTCACCAGCATGGGCGCTGCCAGCGAGGCCGCGCTCCAGCAGGTCGGCAACGTCTTCAAGGGCGTCGGCGGGGTGCTCCGGCAGTACTGGGTCAATTTTCTGCGCGGGTCCGGCATCGGCGTCGTCATCGGGGCGCTTCCGGGTGCCGGCGCCGACATCGCCGCCTGGATCTCCTATGCCGTCTCCAAGCGCTTCTCGAAGGAGCCGGAGAAGTTCGGCACCGGCCATGTCGAGGGCATCGTGGATGCCGGCGCCGCCAACAACTCGGCTCTCGCCGCCGCCTGGATTCCCGCGCTCGTCTTCGGCATCCCCGGCGATTCCATCACCGCCATCGTCATCGGCGTCCTCTACATGAAGGGCATGAACCCGGGCCCCACCGTGTTCCTGCAGAACCCGCAGCTCATCTACGCGGTCTTCATGATCTTCGTCCTCGCCAACCTCCTGATGCTCCCCCTCGGCTGGGCCATCATCAAGTCGGCGAAGCAGGTCCTGCGCGTGCCGAAAAACATCCTTCTGCCGATGATCCTGATCTTCTGCGTCGTCGGCTCCTACGCCATGACCAACTCGGTCTACGGGATCATCATCATGCTGGTCCTCGGGATCTTCGCCTTCATGCTGGAGGAGAACGGCTTCCCCATCGCCCCGATCATCCTCGGCCTGGTGCTCGGCGAGATGTTCGAGCAGAACTTCATCACCTCGATGATCAAGTCGGACGGCTCGTTCCTCGCCTTCTTCGCCCGGCCCATCGCCGGCATGCTCGGCGTCGCCACCATCGCCATCTGGCTCATCATGCTCTGGCGGATGGGACCCTGGGCGAAGCCGAAGCCGGCGGCGGCGTGAGTTTGACGGCCGGCGAGGGCGCTGCTAGCCGGTCGTCATGACCGGCTGGCGCCTCGCCATCTTCGACTTCGACGGCACCCTCGCGGACAGCGCCGACTGGGTCTTCGGCATCATGAACGACGTCGCCCGTCGCTTCGGCTTCCGTGAGATCGACGCGGCCGAGCGCGAGGCGCTGCGCGGCCGGCCGAACCGCGAGGTGATCCGCGCGCTCGGCGTCCCTGTCTGGAAGCTGCCGCTGATCGCCGCGCACATGCGCAGCCTCGTCCGGGAGAAGGCTGACGACATCCCGCTCTTCCCCTGGTCGCAACGCATCCTCGCCGATCTGTCCGCGGCCGGGCTGAAGGTCGTCATCGCGAGCTCCAACGACCGCGACGCGATCCTGCGCATCCTCGGGCCTGCGAACGCGGTCCACGTCTCCAGCGTCTCGGGCGGAGCGTCCCTCTTCGGCAAGGCGGCGAAGTTCCGCCGGCTCATGCGGGAATTCGGCGCCTCGCCGTCCGAGACCGTCGCCGTCGGCGACGAGCAGCGCGACGTCGAGGCGGCCGCGCAGGCCGGCATCGCCAGCATCGCCGTTACCTGGGGCTTCGCCACCCTGCCGGCGCTGACCGCTGCCAGGCCCACGGCGCTCGCCGCCGATGCCGACGAACTCCTGCGCCTTCTCCTCGCCGGCAGGGCCTGAGCCCGCGCCTGCGCCAGCTTGTCGCGCGGCCTTGCCCGGTACCGGGGAACCCCCATCTCCTGCGCGTCCCTGGTCCGGGCCCCTCTGGCGAGTGCTGAGCCGGCGCTCTCGCGATGTCGGACCCTTTTGTCGACATCGTCCGCCGGCCTGGAGGAGTGCCCCATGCAACGCGACGCCGAACCGGCCACCGACGGCCCGTGGACGACGGTCCCCGCCGCCGCCACGCCCTGGATCGCCATGGCGGCGCGGCCGAGCCGCCCTTCCAGGGCCGCCGCCGCGCCGGTTTCGGCTCCCCGGTCCGACTGGTGCCCCGACTCCGACACCCGCGACCACGTCATCGCGCGCCGCAACGTCCTCGCCGGCCTCTGGGCCGGCGGGCTCCTCGGCCTCGAGGGTCCTGATCTCGCGCGCTACGCCGCGGGCATGCACCGGGCCGACTTCGAGGTGCCGGGCGATGCCGACATCGTCGCGGCGCTGCTGCGCGACCTCGGCCGGGCAGGGGTTCAGACGACCGAAAGCCTCCTGCGGCAGCGGCTCGCGGCCTTCCACCGTCAGGCGCTCGTCCAGACCCACTGCACCGACTGATCCACGCCGTCCGCGCCCGCCCTTGTCGAGGAACCCGCTGCCATGACCAGCATCCTGATGTCGCTCGTCTCGTTCTTCCTGCTCCAGCCCGTGGAGCAGGCCATCACCGCCGAACTCGCCCGTGCCCGCGCACCGCAGGCCATCGTCGAGCAGGTGGCGGCCTGCACCCGGCAGGCCGTGCCTGCGGCAGCCGGCCGCGTCTCGTCCGACCCGATGTGGGCGGTCTCGACGGCGTTCAGCCTCTGGCTGGGGATGGACGAGCCCGAGACGCTGCTGATCGAACTCGCGCCGGACTGCGACGCGGCGCTGCAGGCGGCGCGGCCCTTCCTGCGGGGTGCCGCCGCCTGAGGTTCAGTCGGCGGGCGGGGCCGTCGCGGGATCCGCCGCCGGCAGCGGCTCGGCGGTCACCGCCCTCGCGCTCTCCGGCTGGCCGGCCATGGGCCGCTGCTCTTGCGGCGGCCGGAGCTCCGAGGGCAGGGGCGGGGCCTCGGCCACCTGCGGCAGGGAATCCTCGATCACCGGCGGCTGGCTGATCTTGCCGCCGATCAGCCGCACGATCTCGGGAGCCTCGGCGAAGGTGCCGTGGCGGATGAGGTCGGTCCAGCCGGTGGCGCTCATGGTGAAGACGCGCACGCCCAGCCCCGAGATGATGCGGCGATGCTCGCCATTGCGCACGTCGAGGGCGCCGACGCGCTGGCGGTCCCAGGCGACGGTGGAGGAGACCGCCAGGGCCCGGTCGTCGGACTGCACGAAGAGCGAGATGCGCGAGGGACGCGAGATGCGCGCCATCTGCTGGCGGAACACCTCGACGTCGAGGTCGGGCGCCGCCAGGATCACCTCGCCGAGGCGGCCGCCGAGCTCGCCATTGCCGGCGATCGACACCTGTCGCAGCGCTTCCATGGTGAGGAAGGCCCCCATGGAATGAGCGAGGATGTGGATGCGGCCCACTCCCGGCGTGCGGCCGAGATCGGTGAGCAGCCTGTCGAGGGCGTCGCGCGAGGCGGTGGCGACTTCGCGGTCGCCGCCATAGGCCAGTACGCGGCGGTAGCTCGGCCAGGTGAAGAGCACGTGCGTGCCGCGGAAGCCGCCGTCGGCGGCGACCTGCACGACGCGGAACGCCGCCTCGTCGTAGTCGGTGTTGAAGCCGTGGACATAGACCAGCACGTCGCGCCCGTCATAGGGCTTGGCGTTGACGGCTGCCGCCACCTGCTGGCGGAAGGCGTCCGGGGTCAGTGCCGCCCGGTCGGACAGCATGGCATGGCGGCTGGGGCTCTCGGGCGTGATCTGCGGCCGGGGGATCGTCCCCGTGGCCCGGCCCGGCGGCATGGTCACCACCTGCCGGTAGAAGCGCGCCCGCTCCGCCGAGGGCGCGCCGAGCCGGTCTCCGGCGAAGGCGGGGCGGGTGGAGGCGACGAAGACCGGCGTTGCCGTGGGCGCCGCCGCGGGGGCGGTGAGCGCGCCGATCGACCCGGTGACGGTCGAAAGCCCCGTGCCGAAACAGCCGCCGAGCGTCAACGCCGCGAGCGTCACGGCGGCGAGGCGAAAGGCGGAGGCGGGGACGGCGACGGGGGTGGTCGACGGCTCGGGCATGCGGTCTGGGGCTCGAAAATGGTCGGAACGGCGGGGCGCGGCCCCTCGGGTTCCTGCCGCCTAGCGGGCGGGCATGGCCGCAATGGGGCGGGAGGAAGGCGTCGCCATCGCCCCGAATCGCTCGCCTCCGGGGCGTGGCTTTGATACCACGCCGCCATGCGTGCCCTTCCCGATCCCGCCGAGCTTGCCGAGGCCGTCCGCGCCGGTGACCGCGCCGTGCTCGCCCGCGCCATCACCCTGGTGGAATCGACCCGTGGCCCGCCAGCTGGTCCAGCGTCTGCTGCCCCACACCGGCGGGTCCATCCGCATCGGCATCACCGGCGTGCCCGGCGCCGGCAAGTCCACCACCATCGATACGTTCGGCGCCAATCTCACCGCCGCCGGCCACCGCGTCGCGGTGCTGGCGGTCGACCCCTCGTCCTCCCGCACCGGCGGGTCGATCCTCGGCGACAAGACCCGCATGGCCCGCCTCGTCAACGACGCGAACGCCTATGTCAGGCCCTCGCCCTCGTCGGGCACCCTCGGCGGCGTCGCCGCCAAGACGCGCGAGACCATGCTGCTCTGCGAGGCCGCCGGCTTCGACGTGATCCTCGTCGAGACGGTCGGCGTCGGCCAGTCCGAGACGGCGGTGGCCGACATGACCGATCTCTTCCTCGTGCTGATGCTGCCCGGCGCCGGCGACGAGCTGCAGGGCATCAAGAAGGGCATCCTCGAACTCGCCGACATCATCGCCGTCAACAAGGCCGACGGCGACGGGGCGCTGCGCGCCAAGGCCGCGGCGGCGGAATACCGGGCGGCGCTGCACATCATGGCGCCGAAATCGCGCGTCTGGTCGCCGCCGGTTCTGATGATCTCCGGCCTCGCCAACCAGGGGCTCGACGCCCTCTGGGAGCAGATCGGCGCCTTCCGCACCAAGACCGAGGCCTCCGGCGACTTCGCCGCCAAGCGCCGCGCCCAGGGCGTCAAGTGGATGTGGACCATGCTGCAGGAGCGCCTCGCCGAGCGGGTGAAGCGCGATCCCGTGCTGAAGGCGCGCCTGCCGGCACTGGAGGCGGACGTCGCGGCCGGGCGCCTCGCGCCGATGGTGGCGGTGGAGGAGATCGCCGCGGTGCTGGGGATCTGAGGGCCTGCGGCGGGATTGTGGGTGTTCGTCGCCCGAAACGGCCCCACCCGCACCCTCCCCGTGTCGCTGCGCTCCACGGAGAGGGGGACTACGGCGTTGCGCGAGGTCTTCGACGGACGCGCCAGGCCAGCCCGGTCAAGCCCTGACGCGACGGCCGCACCGCCTCACCTCTCCCGGCGGGGAGAGCAACGGCCGCACGCCGGGTAAGGGGATAAATCACGCGCATGACCCGTGCCCGCTGCGGGCACTTCCCCTGCCGGAAAACCTTGCGCACCATCCCGGCCTCATCACGAGGGGGACGGCACAGTGGCCAAGGCACCGATCTGGCAGTGGGGAGCGGTCGAGACCGCGAAGGCGATCAAGTCCGGCAAGGTCTCGTCGGAGGAGGTGGTCAAGGCGACCATCGACCGCATGAAGGCGGTGAACCCGAAGCTCAACGCCGTCGTCGTCGACCTGTCGAAGGACGCGCTGAAGGCCGCCAGGGCCGCCGACAAGGCGCTGGCCAAGGGCGAGGCGGTCGGTCCGCTGCACGGCGTGCCCGTCACCATCAAGATCAACCTCGACGTGAAGGGCCAGGCCAATTCCAACGGTGTCGTCGCCTTCAAGGACAACATCGCCCCCGACGATTCCGCCGTCACCGCCAACCTGCGCAAGGCCGGCGCGGTCATCGTCGGCCTCACCAACACGCCCGAATTCTCCATGCGCGGCTTCACCGAGAACCCGCTGCACGGCCTCACCCTCAACCCCTGGGACCCCGCCATCACCTGCGGCGGCTCGTCGGGCGGCGCGGGCTCGGCGGTCGCCGCCGGCATCGGCGCCATCGCCCACGGCAACGACATCGGCGGCTCGCTGCGCTGGCCGGCCTTCTGCAACGGCGTCGCCACCATCAAGCCGACGCAGGGGCGCATCCCCGCCTTCAACCCCACCCAGATGAAGGGCGACGAGCGTCCGCTCATGGCCCAGTTCATGTCGGCGCAGGGGCCGATCGCCCGCTCCGTCGCCGACGTGCGCCTCGGCCTCGAGGTGATGGCCATGCGCGACCCGCGCGATCCCTGGTGGGTGCCGGCGCCGCTGAAGGGGCCGAAGCTGAAGGGGCCGATCAAGGTCGCCTTCGCCAAGATCCCGCGCGACATGAAGACCGATACGCAGGTGATCTCGCTCGTCCGCAAGGCGGCCGACCACCTCGCCGATTCCGGCTACGACGTGAACGAGGTCGAGCTGCCCGATCTCGACGGCACCTGGAAGCTCTGGTCGGACCTGATCTTCACCGAGCTGACGGTGCTGCAGGAGGCCGTGATGCGTCAGCACGGCAGCCCCGACTTCATCACCGCCATCGAGGCGATGAAGGGCACCAGCACCGTGCTCGACCGCGAGGGCTACATGAAGGCCATCGCCCGCCGCTCGCGCGTGCTGCGCGAATGGCTCATGTTCCTCGAGGATTACCCGGTGATCCTCTCGCCGCTCTCGGTCAGGCAGACGCCGGCCTACAACGCCGACCTGGAGAGCCCCGAGCGCGGCCGCGAACTGTTCTGGAACGACCTGCGCTTCATGTCGGCGATCAACGTGCTCGGCCTGCCGGCAGCCGTCGTGCCGGTCGGCCTCGTCGACGGCAAGCCGATCGGCGTGCAGCTCATCACCTCGCGCTATCGCGAGGACGTCTGTCTCGATGCGGCCGCCGCCATCGAGAGGAAGGCGGGTACCGTCGTGCGGGAGCTCTGGGCGCGCGGCTGACGCGCGCCGGGCGGAGGGGTGCCGCGGCTGCGGCGCCTCATTCGGCCGGGCCGGGGATCGGCGGGCGCACGTCCTTGCCCGTATAGTCGACCCAGGCGAGCGTGGCGCCGAAGCCGCAGAACACGACCAGCACCAGCGCGAGGAACAGGGTTTCCGTCATGGTGACCTCCTCCGGATTGTCGGCGGGAGATTGCGCGCACCGGGCCCGCCCCGACCTTGATCCACGTCAAGATGCCCCAGGGTGAGCGCGGCCCTTCATCGCGCTTGGCGATAGGCGGGCGGCGTTGCTAGAACGGGCGGACCACAGCGCTGCAGCTTCAGGATCAGATCATGGCCGACGACGCCCTCCTCCTCGGCAAGAGCACCAAGCAGGAATGGCTTGCGCTGAGGTTCGGCAACCGCCACGGCCTGATCACGGGCGCCACCGGCACCGGCAAGACCGTGTCGCTGCAGGTCCTCGCCGAGGGCTTCTCCGCTGCCGGCGTCCCGGTCTTCGCCGCCGACATCAAGGGTGACCTCTCCGGCGTCGCAGCCATGGGCGAGGAGAAACCCTTCATCCTCGAGCGCGCCAAGACGGTGGGCCTCGACTGGCACGCCGACCAGTTCCCCGTGGTCTTCTGGGACCTCTTCGGCGAACAGGGCCACCCGATCCGCGCCACCGTCGCCGAGATGGGGCCGCTGCTGCTCTCCCGGCTGATGGATCTCAACGAGACCCAGGAAGGCGTCGTCAACATCCTCTTCCACTATGCCGACCAGCACGGCCTCGCCCTCCTCGATCTGAAGGACCTGCGCGCCATGCTGCAGGAACTGGGCTCCAACAAGGAGCTGCAGAACGAGCTGCGCGCCGCCTACGGCAACGTCTCCCCGGCCTCCGTCGGCGCCATCCAGCGCCAGCTCCTGACGCTGGAGAATCAGGGCGGCTCGAAGTTCTTCGGCGAGCCGGCCCTGGCGCTGAAGGACCTGATGCGCACCGACAGGGAAGGGCGCGGCCACATCAACCTGCTCGCCGCCGACAAGCTGATGGCGAGCCCGCAGCTCTACGCCACCTTCCTGCTCTGGCTGCTGTCGGAGCTCTTCGAGGAGCTTCCCGAGGTTGGCGACGTCGACAAGCCGAAGCTCGTCTTCTTCTTCGACGAGGCCCACCTCCTGTTCAAGGACGCGCCGAAGGCCCTCGTCGAGAAGATCGAGCAGGTGGTGCGCCTCATCCGCTCCAAGGGCGTCGGCGTCTATTTCGTCACCCAGAATCCGCTCGACGTGCCGGAGACCGTCCTCGCCCAGCTCGGCAACCGCGTGCAGCATGCGCTCCGCGCCTTCACGCCGCGCGACCAGCGGGCGGTCAAGGCCGCCGCCACCACGTTCCGGCAGAACCCCAAGCTGAATACGGAAGAGGTCATCACCCAGCTCGGCAAGGGCGAGGCGCTGGTCTCCACCCTCGAAGGCAACGGCGTGCCCTCCATCGTCGAGCGCACCCTCGTCTCGCCGCCGCTGGCCCGCATCGGCCCGGTCTCCGAGCAGGAGCGCCGGCAGATCATCGCGAAGAGCCCCTTCCGCGGGAAGTACGACGAGACCATCGACTCCGAGTCCGCCTACGAGATCCTGCAGAAGCGCGCGCGGCAGAAGATCGAGGAGGCCGAGCGGGCCGAACAGGCCCAGCAGGCCGACAGCGGCGGCCTCGGCGGCCTGCTCGGCTCCATCCTCGGCGGCGGTTCAGCGCCGGCCGGCAAGGGCCGTGGCCGGGCACCGATGTCGACGACCGAGATCATCATCAAGAACGCGTCCGGCTCGCTCGCCCGCACCGTCGGCACGCAGATCGGCCGGGCCATCATGCGCGGCGTCCTCGGCGGCCTCGGCCGCCGCTGACCGGTTTGCCTGCCGATCTCGTCAATTGCAGCGAAATTCGTAGATAGTCCTCAAGACGGTATCATTATCCCATCGCCCGGGAGCCGAAGACCGAGCCCGGACGGTCGTCGCCACGTTGTTTCAACAGGCTGCGAAGTCCTGCCGGTCCCGGCTGGTGTCGGGAATGATGCGAATGGCAGGAACGAAACAGATTCACGGCGCGCGGGTCGTCGTGCTGCGCCTCGACGGGGTCGATCCCTCCGCCGCGGCAGAGGGTCTCAGAAGCCTGGGAATGGTGAATGCCGTGGGGCTGTCCGACCCGCGCGAACTGACCTTTCACGTCGAGGCCGGCCGGGTGGACGTGGTCGTCGTCTCCGCTCCCCGCCCGGCGCCCGATCCGGTCGTTCCGGCCGGCGCGCTGCCGCGACCGCCGGAAGTGGCGGTGCGCAGCGGCATTCCCTGCCTCCTGCTGGTTCCCGCCTTCTCCCGCGCCGTCGCCCGCGCGGCCATGGCCCTCGGCTATGCCGCCGCCATGTCGGCGGACGCTGCACCGCGGCTCGTCTATCGCCGGGTCGGCGCGCTGATGCAGCGGGTCCGTCGCTCCGGCCGCGCCCGCGGCCTGGCGGACGAGATCGTCTGACGCGTTGCGGCGACGGGGGGCAGTTCCGCTTCCCGCCGCGTTTGCAATCGCCGGCGGGGTTGCTAGCGTCCGCGCCTCGCTTTCACATCGGACGCATCCGCCATGACATCCCGACCCGTCGACAAGGTTCTCGCCGCCGTCGATTCCGGCCTCGACCAGAGCCTCGAACGCCTCTTCGCCCTCCTGCGCATCCCCTCCGTCTCCACCGACAGCGCCTATGCGGCCCATTGCGCCGCCGCCGCCGACTGGCTGGTGCAGGACCTCGCCTCCATCGGCTTCGCCGCCGAGGCACGGGCGACCGGCGGGCACCCGGCAGTGGTGGCGAAGAGCCCGGGCGGCGCTGGACCGCATGCGCTCTTCTACGGGCACTACGACGTGCAGCCCGTCGATCCGCTGGACATGTGGGAAACGCCGCCCTTCGAGCCGCGGATCGCCACGGCGCCCGACGGCACGAAGCGGATCCTCGCCCGCGGCGCTTCCGACGACAAGGGTCAGGTGATGACCTTCGTCGAGGCCTGCCGCGCCTGGAAGGCGGTGACCGGCTCGCTGCCCGTGGGCGTCACGCTGCTGATCGAGGGCGAGGAGGAGAGCGGGTCGAAGCATCTCTTCGACTTCGTCCGCGCCAACAAGGCCGATCTCGCCGCCGACGTCGCGCTCGTCTGCGACACCGGCATGTGGGACCGCGCGACACCGGCCATCACCACCTCGCTGCGCGGCATCGTGTCGGAGGAGTTCAAGGTGGTCGCCGCCGACCGCGACCTGCACTCGGGCGTCTATGGCGGCGCCGCCGCCAACCCGATCCACATGCTCTCGAAGGTCATCGCCTCGATCCACGGGCCGGACGGCCGTATCGCCATTCCCGGCTTCTACGAGGGCGTCGAGGACCTGCCGGCCGACATCCTCGCCGACTGGAAGGGTCTCGGCCTGACGGCGGAGGACTTCCTCGGGGCGGTCGGCCTGAAGCATCCGATCGGCGAGAAGGACCGCCTGCTCATCGAGATGATCTCCTCGCGTCCCACCTGCGACATCAACGGCATCTGGGGCGGCTATACCGGGGAGGGGTCGAAGACCGTCATCCCGTCGGAGGCCTGGGCCAAGGTGACCATGCGCCTCGTCGGCAAGCAGGACCCGGTGAAGGTGCGCGACGCCTTCCGCGCCCATGTGCGGGCGCAGCTTCCCGCCGACTGCCGCGCCGAGTTCTTCGGCTCGCGCGGCAGCCAGGCCCTGGCGCTGCCCTGGGACATGCCGGTGCTCGCCAAGGCCCGCGCCGCGCTGACGGACGAATGGGGCCGCAAGGCCGTGACCATCGGCTCGGGCGGCTCCATTCCGATCGTCGGTGCCTTCAAGGCCGATCTCGGCCTCGATTCGCTCCTCGTCGGCTTCGCGCTGGAGGACGACCGGGTGCATTCGCCCAACGAGAAGTACGACCTCATGAGCTTCCACAAGGGCATCCGCTCCTGGGTGCGCATCCTCGACGCCCTCGCCGCCTGACGCCTCAGCCGGGCGCCCGCCAGGTGCGGATGCCCGGCGCGCGGACAGGTCCCGTCGCCGTGTCGGCGAGCCCGTAGGCACGGGCGAGCGACGCGAGGGCGAGTTTCAGCACGATCTTGCCGGCGCGCAGCGGCCAGCCGCGCGCCCTTTCCGCGTGCTCGAGGCCTTTGAGGAACCCGCAGACGTCGAGGAGCAGGGAGGCGAAATCGGGACCGACCGCGTCCATGGCCCGGTCGAGCCGCTGCTTCGCCGCGATGACGACGTCGGCATAGTCCGGCCCCGCCCCCGACGCGCGCCCGCCCGAGACGGGGGCCGCCCAGGCGGCGCCGAGCTTCGGCGACAGGCCCGCGAGGGTGAAGTCGCGGCGGAACCGTTCGCCCGCCTCGACTTCGGTGGCCGACAGGAAGGGCCGGCCCGCCGCGTCCCGGCGGCTGGCGAGCCAGCGCAGGGGGCTCTCGGTGAGGTCGATCTCCACCGGCCCCTCCGGCGTTTCCACGATGCCCCGCTCCTGGTGGGCCCGGCGAAAGCGGTCGTCGTCCCCCGCGGTCTTCGACGCCCTGCTCATCGCGGTCGCCCTCCCGCCGCGTCCCGCTCTCCCCGCAGCGGCAGCAGGATGGCCTCCAGTCCGGTCAGCTGGCGGTCGAAGGCGGGGTCGTCGCGTTCGTCCTCGATCCTGCGCAGGGCATGGCGCAGCGTCGCGCGGTCGCGGCCGAAGGCGACGGCGAGCCGCGTCAGGTCGTGGCCGAGCGCGACATGGGCGAGATAGATCGCGAGCTGCCGCGCCGCGGCCACCTGGGCGCCGCCGCGGCTCTGGCCGAACAGGGCGTGGCGGTCGACCCCGGCGACCCAGGCGGCGAGTGCGGCCGCGACGGTGATCTCGGCCTCCGAGGGCCCCGCGGGCCCGGAATGCGGCGACAGGTGTGGGGACATCAGCATGGCGGCCTCCGTATGAAGGACTTCAATCCTTATGATCGGCGCCAGCAAGAGTAATAAGTTTTTATTCCTTTTTGTGTCAGCAGGCTGACCGTGTTCCAGGAAAGGCTGTGCCCTCAGGCACTTGCGCGGATGCTGCAACCCGGCACCCGTGGGTTTCGCGGAAAAGTTGTCCCCATCATTCTCACCGCCGTCATCGTCCGCGAGGGCGAGGAGAACCGCGATGGCGACGATGGGACGACCGGGCTGCCGCATCCGGAGCTGGCGCGCCGCGGACGTCGGCGCTCATGCCGAAACGGTCTGTGGCACGGGTCGGATCGACGGCCTGTTCGGCCGGCCCGAGAGCGGCGGCGAGATGCTCCGCAGGCTGGAGCGCCAGCTCAGGCACGAGCGGGCGCGTTGCCGGTCGGCCGGATCGGGATACGATCTCGCGCGGCATGCGGCACTGGCGCGGGCCGTCGCGCGGCTGAAGGGGGGCGTTGAAACGACGACGGCGCCGCCCGGATGTCCGGACGGCGCCGTCGCAAAGGCGTCGGAGGGGCTCAGCGGCCCTTGCGGCGGCGCTGCTGGCCGAGACCCATCTGCTTGGCGAGCTGCGAGCGGGCGGCGGCGCCGGCAGGCCCCACTTCTCGCGGTAATCCTCCGGCGAGAGATTGTACTGGGTGCGCAGGTGGCGCTTCAGCGACTTGAACTTCTTGCCGTCCTCGAGGCAGACGATGTAGTCCGGCGTGATCGACTTCTTGATCGGGATCACCGGCTTCAGCGGCTCGGCGGGAACCTCCACCTTGCCCGTCGTGACGTTCACCAGGGCATTGTGCACGTTGTTGATGAGGCTCGGAAGGTCGGCGGCGGAGACGGAATTGTTGCTGACGTAAGCCGACACGATATCGGCTGCGAGCTCGATATAGTTGTTGGCAGTCGACGAGTCGGCCATGGTCACGGAATCCTCTGACAGGCGACGCTGAAGAACACCGTCGCGGCCTGGAGCGTTGCGCTCGTTTGCTTGCAGGGCGTCGTCCGGTTCATCCTGTCGGCCCGGGACAACGTCCACAATGGCGAGATACTGCCGCTGAGCTTGCGTGGCAAGGGCTCAATGCCAAGTTTCAAGTAAAAATGTCTATGTCGGGCTCAATGCCTTTCAGCAAAATCAACACCGGTCACGATATACGGTCTCAAAACGAGTAGTCTCCTTCACCATGCAACCGGCCACAGAGGCCGAATCGCGGCGCTTCGGCCTCACCGTGTCGCCCCCCGATACATAATGTTACCCGTGCCACGGGTCTGCCATACCAATGAACCACGCATTAATACTGCGGTGCCGCAGAGTGATTCCGCGGTGCCTCCCGATCCCACTCGAATGGATGACACCATGACGCTCGACGCCAAGGCCGCCGCGGCTCCGGAGGCAGACCGCCAGCGCACGCTGCGGACGATACACGGCACGGAACTGGTCGACGACTACGCCTGGCTGCGCGCCGCCAACTGGCAGGACGCGCTGCGCGATCCCTCCGTGCTGCCGGCGCCGATCCGCGAGCACCTGGTGGCCGAGAACATCTATGCCGAGACGGTGCTGGCGCCGGTGAAACCGTTGATCGAGGCCATGGTCAGGGAGATGCGGGGACGTATCAAGGAGGACGACTCCGGCGTGCCCTCGCCGGACGGCCCCTTCGACTACTACGACCGCTACCGCGAGGGCGGCCAGCATCCCATCGTCTGCCGCCGGCCGCGCGGGAGCGAGGCGGGCGAGCAGATCATGCTCGACGGCGACGCGCTCGCCGCCGGTCGCGCCTTCTTCGACCTCGGCGGCGCCACCCACAGCCCCGACCACCGGCTGCTCGCCTGGAGCTACGACGACAAGGGTTCGGAGTTCTTCACGCTCCGGGTGCGTGACCTCGCCACGGGCGAGGACCATGCCGACCTCATCGAGGAGACCGGCGGCGACGCCGTCTGGTGCCGGGACGGCTCGGCGCTCTACTACATCCGCCTCGACGACAACCACCGCCCGCTGAGGATCTTCCGCCACGTGCTCGGCGAGGATCAGGCGGCCGATCGCCTCGTCTTCGAGGAGCAGGACACCACGGTCTTCGTCGGCATGGGCGAGGCGACCGCCGGGGGGCTCGCGCTCATCGCCTGCTCGCAGAGCGATTCGACCGAGACCTATGCCCTCGATCTCACTCGCCCGGACGCCGCGCCCCGGCTCGTCCTGCCGCGGCGGGAGGACGTGAAGGCCTATCCGGACTACCACCCGGACTGGCGCGGGCAGCCGACGCTGTTCATCCGCACCAATGACGAGGCCGAGGACTACCGGATCGTCGCTGCGCCCCTCGCCACGCCCGAGCGCGAGCAGTGGACCGAGATCGTGCCCCATCGGCCGGGCGTGCTCATCCTCTCGGCCCATGTGCTGAAGGACTGGCTCATCCGCCTCGAGCGCGAGAACGCCCTGCCGCGCATCGTCATCCGCAACCTGACGACATCAGAGGAACACGCCATCGCCTTCGACGAGGAGGCCTATTCCCTGGGCGTGCTGCCGGGCTACGAGTTCGACACCGACACCCTGCGCTTCGTCTATTCGTCGATGACGACGCCGAACGA
This sequence comes from Rhizobiales bacterium Ga0077556, assembly GCA_001464235.1. Lineage (GTDB taxonomy): Bacteria > Pseudomonadota > Alphaproteobacteria > Rhizobiales > Phreatobacteraceae > Phreatobacter. The sequence goes on from LNFH01000287.1 coordinate 16,377, forward strand.
GACCTGGGACTACGACATGCGCACCCGCAGCCGGGTGCTGCGCAAGCGCCAGGAGGTGCCCTCCGGCCATGACGCCGCGGATTACGTCACCCGCCGCCTGCTGGCGCCTGCCTCCGACGGCGAGACCGTTCCCGTCTCGCTGGTCTACCGGAAGGACACGCCGCTCGACGGCACCGCCCCGGTCCTGCTCTACGGCTACGGCTCCTACGGCGCCTCGATGCCCGCCTCCTTCTCCACCGCGCGGCTGTCGCTCGTCGACCGCGGCTTCGTCTACGCCATCGCCCATGTGCGCGGCGGCATGGAGAAGGGCTACCGCTGGTCCCGGACGGGAAAGCGCGAGTTCAAGACCAACACCTTCACCGACTTCATCGCCTGCGCCGAACACCTGATCGCCGAAGGCTTCACCGCCAAGGGCTGCATCGTCGCCCAGGGCGGCTCGGCCGGTGGCATGCTGATGGGGGCGGTGGCCAACATGCGCCCGGACCTCTTCGCCGGCATCCTCGCCGAGGTGCCCTTCGTCGATGTGGTCGCCACCATGCTCGACGACACCCTGCCGCTCACCCCGCCGGAATGGCGCGAATGGGGCAATCCCCTCGCCGACCCGGAAGCCTTCCGGCGGATGGCGCAGGCCTATCCGCCGATCCTGGCGCTGGCCGGTGTCTCCGATCCGCGCGTCACCTACTGGGAGCCGGCGAAATGGGTGGCGCGGCTGCGCGCCACCAAGACCGACGCCAATCCGGTGCTGCTCGTCACCAACATGGATGCCGGCCACGGCGGCGCCGCCGGCCGCTTCGACCGCCTCGCGGAGGTGGCGCGCTCCTATGCCTTCGCTGTGGCGGTGACCGGCGCGCCGGAGGCGCCGCGTCAGTAGTCCCGCCGGCCGCCGAGCTTCAGGGACAGGGCGAGATGGGCGAGGCCGAC
>LNFH01000288.1 GCA_001464235.1 Rhizobiales bacterium Ga0077556
GAGCTTCGCCTCCGACCCGGCCTGGAGCCCGACGCTGCGCTGATGAGTCAGCGCCGGCGGGGCGGAAAGCGGTACAGCGGCTCGAAGACGGGTGCCTGGGGCCACAGGGCGCCTGCGCAGCGCTGGTCGAGCGTCACGAGCATCGTATAGGCCTGCTGGCGGACCTCGTCCGTCGGTCCCAGCGCCCGGAGAACGGCGAGGGCTTCGGCATGGCGCCCGGCGGCGAAGAGCACGTCCGCCTCGACGATGCGATAGCTGTCCGGGGCCGGCTCCCGCCGGCGGATGGCGCTCGCGGCGTTCAGCCAGCCGGACCAGTCGAAATCGGCGGACAGGAGTGGCGGGCGTGCCGGCGGAGGCGCTTCGCCGCGCACATAGGGTGCGAGGGTCCGCCGCGTGAGCGACCGCTCAAGCGCGACGAGGGCGTTCGCCGCCGGCCAGGCGTCGCCCGGGCCGGGAAACGAGGCGAGCAGCGTGCGCGCGCGCTCCGGGCCCAGCACGTGGATGGTGCCGGCGAGGATCAGCGCGCGGATGGCGTCGCCGTCGGCCGCGGGGTCGATCCGACGGTCGCGGATGCCCTTCAGCAGCGGCGCGGCCACCTCCTTTGCGAGCCGCAACTCTCCGGTCTGGTTGACGGCGGTGGCGAGGATGGTCGCGGCCGGCGCAACCCCGAGGAGGTCGAGCACCATGTCGAAGCCCTCGGCGCCGGCCGGCCGGTTGGCGTCGAGGAGGTCGACGGCGGCCCGGAGGTCCGCCGGCAGGCCATCGCGGGAGGGGCGCGCCATGCCCGGCATGAGGCTGCCGCGCCAGACGGGTGCGAAGAGTGTGGCGAGGGCCCGGGTGTCGGCGGGCGGCTGCGGCGAGCGCCGGACGGTGGCGAGCCACGCCTCCATGTCGCCGCTGAAGGCGGCGAGATCGCGGGCGAGCGTCCAGAGGCCGTGCGCCTCGGCCTTCGCGGCGACCGCTGCGTTGGCGCCGCGGTCGAGATCGGCCAGGGCGCGGGCGAGTGCGATCTGCAGCGCCATCGCGGGCTGGGGCGGCGCCCCCGCGGCGACGGCCCCGGCGACGTCGGCAAAGAGCCAGTCCGCCTCGCCGTCGAGGATGAAGGCGCGCAGCACCGAGAGATTGCCTGGGCCGGGAATGGGCGTCGTTCTGGCCGCCAGGAAGGCCGTTTTCCGTTCGGCCGGCGGCAGCATGGCGAGGCGGAGCTCCTCGATGCGCTGGGGCGGCTTCGGCCGCGCCGCGAGCCTGTCGACCAGGGCGCGCGCGGCGGGCTCGGGCAGTTCGCCGTAGCGGATCAGGAGGTAGGCGGCGTCGGCACTGAACCGGTCGCGCCAGAAGCGCCGCTCGTTGCGCGGGTCGACGAGCAGGAGGTCGGCGGTCGCGACGACGTCGGGTGTGAGGGCGCAGGTGCGCGGATCGGCGGCGCTCACCGGTCCGGCCAGCATCAGGATCGCGAGAACGGCGGAGATGCGGGAGACGAACCTCATGGCGGACGCTCCGGTCTGTGCGGCACCCACCCTAGGCGGGCGGGGAACAGCCATGCAAGCCGCGCGTAGGACCGCGTCTCGACATGCCTGCATATGCAGCTAATCTCGGCCCATGGATGATCCCGCCCCGCAGCCGGCGCTGCCCTGCATCTGCGCCCGCGTTCGCCGCACGGCGCGCCGCGTGTCGCAGATCTACGACCGCCATCTCGCGGCGTTCGGACTGACGATCAGCCAGTTCGGCATCCTCGGACAGATCCGCTCCGCGGGCTCGCCCTCCATCGGCGAGATGGCGGGGCGCATGGTGATGGACCCGACGACGCTGACCCGAAGCCTCCGGCCCTTGCAGCAGCGCGGCTACGTCGTTCTCGCAGCCGACAGCCAGGATCGCCGCACGCGGCGGCTGGCGCTGACGGAAGCCGGCCTCGCGGCCCTCCGGCAGGCCCGTCCCGGCTGGTCGGCGGCGCAGGACGAGGTGCGCCTCGCCCTTGGCGAGGAGGCGAGCGTCGCCCTCGTCGCCCGCCTCGACGACACACTCTCCCGCCTGTCGCCGCCATGACGCGGCGCGGCCCCATTCCCCCGACAGCAAGGCCGGCATCATGACCGCCACCCCGGTTCCGGCCGGCAATCCCATCGTCTCGGCGCCCATCGTCGCGACCATCCTGAGGCTCTCGACGCCGAACATGATGGCGATGGTGGCGACCGCCGCGGTCGCCATCGCCGAGACGGCCTATGTCGGCCTCCTCGGCACGGCGGCGCTCGCCGGCATGGCCCTCGTCTTTCCGATGGTGATGCTGCAGCAGATGATGTCCGCGGGCGCCATGGGCGGGGGCGTCTCTTCCGCCGTCAGCCGGGCGCTGGGGGCGGGGGACATCGCGCGCGCCCGCTCGCTCGCCTACCACACGGTGCTGATCGCCGTTGCCGGCGGCCTTGGCATGACCGCCCTGTTCCTCGGCATCGGCCCGGCACTCTACCGTCTCCTCGGCGGCAGCGGCGCGGCGCTGGACCAGGCGCTCGTCTATTCCAACGTCGTCTTCGCCGGCGCGCTCGCCATCTGGCTCTGCAACCTCCTGGCCTCGGTGGTGCGCGGCATGGGCAACATGGCCGTGCCGTCGTCGACCCTGCTGGGGGTTGCCGCCATCCAGATCATCATCGGCGGCGGGCTCGGGCTCGGCATCGGTCCGCTGCCGCGGCTCGGCATGGCGGGCGTCGGCCTCGGCCAGGCGGTCGCCTACGGCCTCGGCGCCCTCTGGCTGCTGCGCTACCTGCGCTCGGGCCGGGGACGCTTCGTGCTGCCGCTGTCGGGCGTGCCCCTGCGCCTCGACCATGCCGCCGACATCCTGAAGGTCGGGACGGTGGCCATGCTGTCGTCCTTCCAGTCGGTTCTCACCGTGCTGATCCTCACCCGCCTGGTGGCGCAGTTCGGCGACGCGGCGCTCGCCGGCTACGGCATCGGCTCCCGGCTCGAGTTCCTGCTGATCCCCGTCACCTTCGCCATCGGCGTGTCGCTGGTGCCGATGGTCGGGATGGCGATCGGTGCCGGCAACGCGCCGCGCGCCCGCCGCGCGGCCTGGACGGGCGGGTTCATGGCCTTCGCGGTGACCGGGGCGGTCGGCCTTGCCGGCTGGCTGATGCCGGAGGCCTGGGCGCGGCTGTTCTCGGCCGACCCCGCCGTCATCGAAGCGGCGCGGTCCTATCTCGTCTGGGCCGGCCCTGCCTTCGGCTTCTACGGGCTCGGCCTCTGCCTCTATTTCGCGGCGCAGGGCGCAGGGCGCGTCTTCGGCCCGGTGCTGGCCGGCACGGCGCGCCTCGCCGTTATCGCCGTCGGCGGCTGGTGGCTCGCCTCCACCGGCCAGCCGGCCTGGACCATGTTCGCGCTCGTGGGCTTCGCCATGGTGGTCTACGGCCTCGCGACCATGGCGGCGATCTGGTCGACGCGCTGGGGCCGCTGAGCCTTGCGGGCGGTCCCGTTGTTGTATTTGCGCCACAGCCCGTCACCGGATGCCGTTACCGGGGCGGCTTCTCGCCAGCGCCACCCGCCTGCCACAGTCTGGTCACGCTCCGCCGTGAAGCGGGAGGCGTGCCGTCGCCATCTCGGGCGTCGGCGTCGTCGGAGGGGCTTCCGTTAACGGACGGTTGACCATCCGGGCGATTGGCCGGGCGGCGAGGATTTAACGCCTCACCCCCCGACCAATCGTCAAAAACACAGTCGTTTCAGGATCATAACAACCTGGGCGCGGCGCATCCGACAGGTCTTGGTGACCGCAACCGCCTCAGGGACGCACGATCCCGGAAGGTTCGCTTAACCGAATTCCTGATACAGGATCGCTCACGTTTCAGGTCAAGGAGACCATCATGCTGACCATGGCTCTCGGCCGCAATCTGAAGTTTGCAGCCATCATGGCGTTCGGCCTCGCGCTCGGCGCCTGCGCCCAGAACCCCACCACCCAGGCCGGTGCCGGCGGCGCCGGTGCGGCGACCCCGGGCAGCGCCCAGGACTTCATCGTCAACGTCGGCGACCGCGTCTTCTTCGAGACCGATTCCTCCGAGCTGACGCCCCAGGCGCGTTCGACCCTCGACAAGCAGTCGGTCTGGCTCAACCAGTACAGCCGCTATTCCTTCACCATCGAGGGCCATGCCGACGAGCGCGGCACCCGCGAGTACAACATCGCGCTGGGCGCCCGCCGTGCCCAGACGGTGCGCGACTATCTCTCGGCCCGCGGCATCTCCTCGGCTCGCATCCGCACCATCTCCTACGGCAAGGAGCGGCCGGTGGCGGTCTGCAACGACATCTCCTGCTGGTCGCAGAACCGCCGCTCGGTGACGGTGCTGTCCGGCGGCGCCGGCTCCTGATCCGCGGCACAACCGCATGAGAAAACGGCGCGCGGGGCAACCGGGCGCCGTTTTTGCTTGAAATGGGCCGAATTGTCGCCCAATTGCGCGCATGAATTGCCACGACGCGAAGGGCTGAGGGACTGCGATGATGATCGGACGGATGGCGAAAGCCTGGTTCCGCCTGGGGGCAGGCGCGGGGGCGGCGGCCGTCGTGCTCATGCTGGCGCTGCCGGCGCAGGCGCAGGGCACCGCCGACCTCATAGACCGCATCCAGCGGCTGGAGGCGCAGATCCGCTCCCTCAACGGCCAGCTCGAACAGTCGCAGTTCCGGGTCCGCCAGATGGAGGACCAGCAGCGGCGCATGCAGGCGGACATCGAGTTCCGGCTCAACGAGCTGGAGAATGCGCGCGGCGGCGCCCGTCCGGCCCAGCAGCCGCGGCCGTCCCAGCAGCCCCAACAGCAGCAGCCGCAGCGCCGCGGCGACGTCTTCGACCCGTCGGAGCAGCAGGCAGCCCCCGGCGCGCCGCGCGACCTCGGCGCGCTGCCCCCTGGAGCCAACGCCGCCCCGCCGCGCACCGCCCAGGGCGCGCCCGGCGGGGGTGGGGGCGCGGCTCCCCTCGACCTCGGCCAGCTCGCCGGCCGTGCCGCGACCGATCCGACCCTCGAGCCCGGCGCGCCGCGCTCGGCCATTCCGGGCGCCGTCCCCTCCACCGGCAGCACGGGGACCCAGGCCGTCATCGCCGCCTCGCCGCGCGACGAGTACAACGCGGCGCTCGCGCTCATTCAGCGGCGCGACTACGAGCAGGCGGAGATCGCCCTGCGCGGCTTCCTGCAGAACCACCCGCGCGACCGGCTGGTGGGCGACGCGACCCACCAGCTCGGCGAGACCATGTTCCAGCGCCGCCAGTATCGCGAGGCGGCCGAGCAGTTCCTGAAGGTGTCGACCGACTATCCGCGCGCGGCGCGGGCCCCCTCCAGCCTGCTGCGCCTGGGACAGTCGCTGAACGCCCTCGGCGAGCGCGAGGCCGCCTGCGCCGCCTATGCCGAGTTCAACCGCAAGTATCCGAACGCCAACGCCTCGACGAAGACCGCCGTGGTGAGCGAGCAGCGCCGTGCCAGCTGCTGAGGGCGCCGCCGCCGCGCCTCTCGCCGACGACGACATCCGCGACCTTTTCTCCTCCGTTCCGACCGAAGCCCCGCTGCTCCTCGCCGTGTCCGGCGGGCCTGATTCCTGTGGGATGATGGCCGCCTTCGCCCGCTGGCGGGACCTCGGCGGTGCCGTGCCGGTCGTCTCCGTCGCCTGCGTCGATCACGGCCTGAGGCCCGAGGCCGCAGCCGAATGCGCCGGCGTCGTGACCGCCGCGGCCGGCCTCGGCTTCGCCGCGACCATCCTGCGCTGGGAGGGCGACAAGCCGGCGAGCGGGTTGCAGGAGGCGGCGCGCGCGGCGCGCTACGGCCTGCTCGGCGCCCATGCGCGGGCGATCGGGGCCGGCGCCATCGTCGTCGCCCATCACATCGAGGACCAGGCCGAGACCGTGCTCATGCGGCTCGCCCGCGGCTCCGGCCCGCTCGGCCTCAAGGGCATGGCGGCGACCTCTGTGCGGGACGGGATGCCGATTCTGAGGCCCTTCCTCTGGGTGCCGAAGGCGCGCCTCGCGGCGACGGCCCGGGCCGCCGGGCTCGCGCCCGTCGACGACCCGTCCAACCGCGACCCCGGCTTCACACGCGTCCGCCTGCGGCAGATGCTGCCGGCGCTCGCCGAAGAGGGGCTCGACGCCGAACGCGTCTCGATCCTCGCCGGGCGGATGCGGATGATCGAGGAAGCGCTCGCCCGCCACGCCGCCGATCTCGATGCCGCCTCGCGCCAGAGCAGCGTCGTTCCGGGCACCGTGGTGTTCGACGGCGCGGGGTGGCTGGACCGGCCCTTCGTCGACGTCCAGCAGCTCTTGGCGGCGGTGCTGCGGGAGGTCGCCCCCGACGGGGCGCGGGAGCGGCTGGAGGCGCTGGAGGCGATGACCGGCGCGATTTTGATGGCGATCGCCGAGGGCGGGCCGCTGCGTCAGACGCTGCAGGGCGCGCTGGTGACGGTCACCGCCGCCGGGCGCGTCATCGTGGCGCGTGAGCCGCCGCGCCAGTCCGCCCGTAGGACGGACTAAGG
>LNFH01000289.1 GCA_001464235.1 Rhizobiales bacterium Ga0077556
CGCGACAGGACGAGGCGCACCGGGCGACCTGCGAGCTTCGCGGCCGCGGCGGCGAGGATCTGGTGCTGCCACAGGGTCTTGCTGCCGAAACCGCCACCGACGAAGGGTGAGGTGACGACCACCTTGTCCTCCGGCATGTCGAAGACCTGCGCCAGTGTCCAGGCGGCGTGCGCGAGCACCTGCTGGGCGTCGTGGATGCGCAGCACGTCCCCCTGCCAGGCGAGTGTCACGGCATGGAGCTCGATGGGATTGTGGTTGTGGCGCGGGCTGGAATAGTCCGCATCGATCTTGAAGCGGGCGCCCGCGAGGGCCTCCTCAGCGTCGCCGACGGCGTCGTGCAGCGCCTCGCCCTGGAACTCCGACTGGGCCGTGCCGCGCGCCTCGGCCTCGGCGAAGTCCGTGACGGAGGGCTCGGCCTCGTAGGAGAAGCGGAGCAGCGACTTGGCATGGTCCGCCTGTTCCTGGGTCTCGGCCAGCACGACGGCGACGGGCTGGCCGTTCCAGTGGATGCGGTCATCCTGGAGGACGGGGAGATCGTCGCCGGCCGCCGCCTTCTGCGAGGACATGAACACGGGAGGCGGCTTCAGCCGCGGCGCATTGTGGTGCGTCATCACGAGGACGACGCCCGGTGCGGCCTCGGCCGCCTCGGTGGCGACCGCGACGAGGCGCCCCTTGGCGATGGTGCTGTGGGCGATCGCCGCATAGGCGAGCCCCTCCATCGGGAATTCGGCGGCGAAGGTCGCCTTGCCGGCCAACTTCTGCGGCCCGTCGATGCGCGAGACGGGCTTGCCGACATGGCCGTGGCGCATGCGGATCAACGGATCGGGCTCGCCGCCGGGAACCCAGCTGTCGGGCGCGAGGGCCACGGCCTTGGCGACCGCCCCCTGGACGAGGCCCTGGGCCAGCTGCTTGGCGTCCTTGATGATGCTCATGTCCGGTTTCCCGCGAGGTTTTCCAGCACGGCGACGGCGGTCCGGCGGGCGAGGTCGATCTTGAAGGCGTTGCCGGATAGCGGCCGCGCCTCGGCGAGTTCGGTGTCCATAGCCCGGGCGAAGGCTTCGGACGTGGCGGGGCCGCCGCGCAGGGCCGCCTCGGCCTTCCCGGCGCGCCAGGGCTTGTGGGCGACGCCGCCGAGCGCCAGCCGCACCTCGTCCACGCGTCCGTCCTTCACGGACAGGACCGCGGCGACGGAGACGAGGGCGAAGGCGTAGCTGGAGCGGTCGCGGACCTTGCGATAGGCCGAGCGGGCTCCGTCGGGGAGCGGCGGCAGGCCGACGCCGGTGATGAGGTCGCCGGGTGACAGCACCGTGTCCAGGTCGGGCCGGTCGCCCGGCAGGCGGTGGAGGTCGGCGAGCTTCACGCTGCGCTCGCCCGCGGGCCCGCGCAGATGTACGACGGCATCGAGGGCGGCCAGAGCCACCGCCATGTCGGACGGGTGGGTCGCGACGCACTGGTCCGAGGCGCCGAGGATGGCGTGGTAGCGGTTGAAGCCGCCGAGGGCGTCGCAGCCCTCGCCCGGGTTGCGCTTGTTACAGCGCGAGCCCTCGTTGTCGTAGAAATAGGCGCAGCGGGTGCGCTGGAGCAGATTGCCGCCGGTGGTCGCCATGTTGCGGATCTGGGCGCTCGCCCCCGCCAGGATGGCCCGCGACAGCACGGGATAGCGGGTGCGGACGCGCTGGTCTTCCGCCACCGCCGTGTTGCGCGCCGCCGCGGCGATGAAGAGGCCGCCGTCCTCGTCCTCGCGGATGTTGGCGGACAGGCCGGACACGTCGACGAGCCGGTCCGACCTCTCCACGGTCTCCCGCATGAGGTCGACGAGATTGGTGCCGCCGCCGAGATAGCGGGCGCCCGCAGCGCCTGCCATGCTCACGGCCTCCGGGGCGTTCGTAGCCCGGTCGTAGCCGAACGGGTTCATCGCGCGTCCTCCAGGCAGGCGGCCTCGATGGCGTCGAGGATGCCGTTGTGGGCGCCGCAGCGGCAGAGGTTGCCGCTCATCCGCTCCTGCAGCTCCTCGCGGGTCCAGGCGGGCGAGGCAGCGCCGAGGTCGGGCGTCACGTGGCTCGGCAGGCCCCGGCGCAGTTCCGCCACCATGCCGACGGCCGAGCAGATCTGGCCCGGCGTGCAGTAGCCGCACTGGAAACCGTCGTGGTCGATGAAGGCATGCTGAAGCGGGGCCAGGGCGCCGATGTCGCCGATGCCCTCGATGGTGGTGATGCTGCGACCCTGGTACTGGACCGCCAGGGCGAGGCAGGAATTGATCCGCTCGCCGTCGACCAGCACGGTGCAGGCGCCGCAGGCGCCCTGGTTGCAGCCCTTCTTGGTGCCCGTCAGGCCGAGATGGTCCCGCAACAGATCCAGGAGCGAGGTGCGAAGATCGCATGCGGCCTCGACGGGCCTGTCGTTGATGGTGAACTGCATCGCGTCCTCGAGCCGGGGTGTCGTTCCGGTCGCAACGCCCGAAGGCGCGATTGGTTCACGGCCCTCGCTCCCCCGGCGGTGTCATGTTGCCGCAGGGACGGGCGCACCCGTCATGGCGCCGTCTCGTTCTCGCCCTAGGAAGCGCCGGCCCGCGGCCCGACGGGCACCCGGTCCTTGAGATCGGAGGCGGAATGGTCCACCTCTCCGCCGGGCGTCCGGGGCGGCGAGACCATGGCGAAGACGCGCATTCCTGTCTGGCGGCTGATCCAGAGCGACCTGGAGGCCGAGATCCGCGCCGGCCTGATCGGGCCGGGCGACCAGCTGCCGTCCGAGAACGACCTCGCCGAGCGCTTCTCGGTCAACCGCCACACGGTGCGCATGGCGCTCGCGAACCTCGCCATGCTCGGCCTGGTGCGGGCGCGACGCGGACGCGGTGTCTTCGTCGAGGATCGCCCGCCCGAATACCGGATCACCCGCGATTCCAAGTGGAGCGAGATCGAGCGGCAAATGAACGCCGGCCCCTCGGGGCGCGTCGTGGGCACGGAGGAGCGGCTGGCGACGACCGCCATCGCCGGCCATCTCGGCCTCGCCGAGGGCACGCCCTTGGTCATGGTCGAGACGGTGCGCGGCGCCAGCCCCTCGCTCCTCATCTACGGCTACCATCTCTTCGACGGCGGCCGCTTCGCCGGCATCGGCGAGGCCGTCGCGCGCTCGGGAAGCTTCACCCAGGCGCTGGCCGAATACGGCGTCGACGCCTTCTACCGCGCCTCGACCTGGCTCGACTGCCGCATGCCGCGGCCGCGCGAGGCGGAGGCGCTCTCGATCCCCCTCGACGCGCCGGTGCTGGTGATGATGTACGTGGACAGCGACGCCGAGGGACGGCCGCTGCTCTACGGCAATGCCGTGATCCCCTCCGGCAGCCTCATCGTGCGCATCGACACGCTCTGAAACGCCCTCCGTCACACGCCCGTTAACTTGTCGAGTTAAACGCGACAAGTGAGCCCTTCGGGGCGTCGATGGGCAGGGCGCCATGGCCGGAATTTCGCTGCGCGGCATCGCCAAGAGCTTTCGGGACACACCGGTCCTGCAGGGCGTCTCGCTCGACATCGCCCAGGGCGAATTCCTGACGCTGGTCGGCCCGTCGGGCTGCGGCAAGACGACGATCCTGCGCATCCTCGCCGGGCTCGAGACCCAGGACGCGGGCGACGTCGTCATCGACGGCGCGGTGGTGGACGACCTGCCGCCGAAGGCGCGCGACATCGCCATGGTGTTCCAGTCCTACGCCCTCTACCCCTACATGACGGTGGCGGAGAACATCGGCCTGCCGCTGGAGATGCGCCGCCTCTCGGCCGCCCAGCGCCTGCCGCTGGTCGGGCGCATCATGCCCGGCGCGGCCACGACCCGCGCCGGCATCGCCGCCGACGTGGCGGCCGTCGCGGAAGGCCTCGGCATCGGCCACCTGCTCGCGCGGCGCCCCGCCCAGCTCTCGGGCGGCCAGCGCCAGCGCGTCGCCCTCGCGCGCGCCATGGTGCGGCGGCCCAAGGCCTTCCTGATGGACGAGCCTTTGTCGAACCTCGACGCCAAGATGCGCGTGCAGGCCCGCACGGAAATCTCGGAGCTGCACCGCAGCCTCGGCACCACCTTCGTCTACGTCACCCACGACCAGGCCGAGGCCATGACCATGTCGGACCGGGTGGCGGTGATGATGGGCGGGCGCCTGATGCAGGTCGCATCGCCCCAGGTCATCTACGACGACCCACAGGACCTGGCGGTGGCGACCTTCATCGGCACGCCGGAGATCAACACGCTGCCGGCGCGGATCGAGACCGACGGCTCCCTCTCCGTGTCCGGCGCGCGCTGGCCGGTAGCGGTGACCGCCGCCGCGGGATCCCAGGTCATCGTCGCCGTCCGGCCGGAGGTGCTGCTGCCCGCGGGGCGCGGCGAGGCGGCGATCGGGATCGCCGGCACGGTCCGTCACGTCGAGATGCTCGGCGCGGAGACGCTGGTGCACCTGCGGGTGGCGGGGGCTGAGAAGCCCGTCGTCGCCCGGGTCGAGCCGGCCGTCGGGGCGCGGTTCCGCCCGGGCGACGAGGCGGCCTTCACGGTGCAGCCCGACCGGGTGCTGGTCTTCGCCGCCGACGGGCGGCGGCTGAAGGCGAAGGCGCTGACCGACACGCCGCTGCAGCCGCAGCGGATCGAGGCGCTCCATGTCTGACCTGGCGCTGCCCATGGCGGGAGCCGCCCCCGTACGTCGGCGCCGGGCGGCGGGCGAGGCGGCCGAGCAGCTGGCGGCCTGGGTGCTGGCCGGCCCGGCCTTCGTCCTCATCTGGATCATGCTGCTGGGACCGACGGTCGCCGTCTTCGCCCTGTCCTTCACCGACTGGACCTTCGGCATGCCGGAGATCGCCTGGGCGGGGCTCGACAACTACCGCGAGATGGCCGCCGACGAGGTCTTCTGGAAGACGCTGCGCAACACGCTCGCCTATGTCGCCTTCGTGGTGCCGCTGTCGGTGTTCCTCGGGCTCGGCGCCGCCATCCTGATCGAGGCCGGCACCAGCCTGCGCGGCTTCTACCGCGCCGCCTTCTTCCTGCCGGTGGTCTCGACCCTCCTCGCCATGGCGCTGGTGTTCCAGTTCGCCTTCCACCCGACGGTCGGCGCCATCAACCTCACCCTCGCCTTCTTCGGCCTGCCGACGACCGACTGGCTGAAGAACCCGGACACGGCGCTCTTCGCCCTCGGCGTCATCGGCATCTGGCAGGCGATCGGCCTGTCCATGGTGCTGTTCGTCGCCGGTCTCAAGGCGATCCCGAAGGACCTCTACGAGGCCGCCGCGGTGGACGGGGCGGACGGCGCCTTCGAGCGGTTCCGGCGCGTGACATGGCCGATGCTCGGCCCGGCGACGCTCTTCGTCGTCACCATCACCGCCATCCGCGCCTTCCAGGTCTTCGACACGGTCCAGGTGCTGACCGACGGGGGCCCGAACAAGTCCACAAACGTGCTCCTGTTCCAGATCGGCCTATGCCGCCGCCCTCACCGTCGTCTTCCTCGGCTTCGTCCTGCTGGTCACCGTCATCCAGGTGAAGCTGCAGGAACGCCACACCCACTACGGCTGAGGCGATCCCATGCGCACACGATCCCTCGCCGCCTCCGGCCTCGGCTTCCAGATCTTCCGCCACGCGGTGCTCGGCCTCGGCGCGGTGCTGATGCTGGCCCCCTTCGTCATCATGGTCTCGGTGAGCCTCAAGCCCTCGGGCGAGATCTTCTCGCCGGAGTTCAGCCTGCTGCCGAAGCAGTGGCACGCCTGGCAGAACTATGCCGACGCCTTCACCAAGCAGCCGCTCGCCCGCTACATCCTGAACGGCTTCATCGTCACCGGTGCCATCTTCACCTGCCAGCTCCTGACCGCCCTGCCCTGCGCCTATGCGCTGGCGAAGCTGCGCTGGCGCGGCAAGGAGACGATGTTCCTGCTGGTGCTGCTCGGCCTCCTGATCCCGCCGCAGGTCACCGCCATCCCCCTCTACATCCTGCTCTGGCAGCTCGGCCTCCTGAACAGCTACGCCGCCGTCATCCTGCCCTCGACCATCTCGGTCTTCGGCATCTTCCTGCTCAGGCAGTTCTTCCTCACCGTTCCCGACGACCTCATCAACGCGGCCCGGCTCGACGGGCTCGGCGAGTTCGCCATCGTTTGGCGCATCATGATGCCGACCGCGATGCCGGCGGTGGTGGCCTTCGGCGTGCTGTCGCTGGTGTGGAACTGGAACGAGTTCTTCTGGCCGCTGATCGTCATCCAGTCCGAGCACCTCGCGACGCCGCCGCTCGGGGTCGTCTACTTCGCCAATGCCGAGGCGGGGACGAACTACGGCCCGCTCATGGCCGCCGCCACGGCCATCACTGCCCCCCTCGTCATCGCCTTCCTCGCTGCCCAGCGCTGGTTCATCGACGGCGTCACCATGACCGCCGTCAAGTGATCTCGACCCACCGGAGACCGACCATGACCCTCATCGACCGCCGCCTCCTCCTCGCCGCCGCAGGCGCCACGCTGGCCGCCCCGGCGCTCGCGCAGGCCCGCCCGACGCTGAAGATCGGCCTCGGGCCGCAGCAGCCGACCCAGGCCGACACCCGCCGCGTCTGGGAGCCGGTCTACAAGGCCGTCGCCGAGAAGATCGGCGCCAATCTCGAGCTGCAGGTCGCCAACGACTGGGCCGGCATCGCCACCGCGCTCGCCAACGAGCAGATCGACGTCGCGCAGATGGGCCCCTGGGGCTACATCCTCGCCAAGGTCCGCGGCGAGGCGCGCATCATCAACACGATGCTGGTCAACGGCATCCCGACCTACAAGGCCATCATCGTCGCCCGCCCGGGCCTGACGGT
>LNFH01000290.1 GCA_001464235.1 Rhizobiales bacterium Ga0077556
AGCAGCACGTCGACGAGGCGCGAGCGGACGATCTCGTCGTCGTCCTTGCGGTCGGTATGGGCGCAGCAGACGATGAGATCGGCGCCCTCCCGGCGCAGCCGCGCCGCCTCGCGCCGCACCGTCTCCATGGTCGGCAGGAAGCGGATGTCGCCGGTGGAGGAGACCTCCGGCGTGTTCGGCAGGGCGACGCCGAAGACGCCGAGCTTCACCACGCCGAAATCGATGATGCGGCCGTCCTCGTGTCCCGGCAGGAGCGAGCCGTCGGCGGCGCGCATGTTGGAGGCGTACCAGGGGAAGCGCGATTCCCGGCGGCGCTTCGCATAGGCCTCGGGGCCGAAGTCGAACTCGTGGTTGCCGGGCACGAAGACGTCCGGCGGGGCGATGTTGCAGAGTTCGACGGTGTGCGCCCCCTGGTCGAAGCCCGACATCAGCGAGGGCGAGAACATGTCGCCGCCATGGACGTAGAGCAGCGGAACAACCCGCCGCGGCCGTTCTCCTCGCCCATCTTGTAGATGTCGTTGACCAGCAGCAGGGTCACCATGGCCTGGCCGGCCGGCGCCTGGGCCGGGGCCGCGCTGCCGCCGATGGCGGCGAGGCCGGCCCCGAGGCCGGCTGTCAGGGTGTCGCGGCGGGAAATGCGGCTCATCGTGACCTCATTGTCGGGGCGGGACAATGCCGCCGGGGCCCCCGCCGTGGCAAGACCTGTCGGCAGGTCCCGTCAGTTGCGGCCGCGCAGCACCATGCGTCCGCCGCGCACCTCGTAGCTTTCCAGCCGGTCGAGGAAGGTGTGGCCGAGGAGGCTGGTCGTCAGCGCCCCGGGCCGCGCCACCAGCGCCCTCACGTTGCGCTCGACGATGGGGCCGACCGCCACCATCTGCACCGTCGTGGCGGCGGTCAGCGACGGGCCGTTCGCCGTCTGCACGGGAACGGAGAAGGAGAGGTCCTCGACCTTGATTCCCGCCCGCCGGGCGTCGTCCTCGGTCAGCACCAGCGCCGAGGCCCCGGTGTCGACCAGCATGGGGGTGGCCCGCGCGCCGTTGAGCGCGACGCGCACCACATAGGTGCCGCCACCCCCGCGCGGCACCGTCACCTCGCGCGTACCCGTGACGCCGTCGATGGCCATGCCCGGGATGAGGTTGCCCGTGACCCGCCGGGCCACCAATTCGAACTCGTAGCGGTAGGTGTAGACGACGCCGAGAAAGGCGAAGATGGCGAGCCAGGCGATCGCCGCCTGCAGCGCGTCGCCGGCCCGGCCGCGGAACATGCCGAGGACGCTGGCGCCGCTCAGCGCGGCGAGCATGGAGAGCCCGACGAGCGCCCCCCAGTCGCCCGCGTCGAGAGTGCCGGCCGCGATGCCGCTGGAGCGCACCGCCGCCAGCAGTCCGAGGAGGAGGATCGAAAAGAGGAGAATCCAGAGCGTCGTGCGGGAGGTCATGCGGCGTCGCCTCCGCCCGCCCGGCGGCGGGGCAGGTCGGCCATGACGGCGCTGCGCTGCTCGCCGCTCATCGCGAGCCAGCCCGCGATCTCGGTCAGCGTGCGCGCGCAGCCCTGGCATAGGCCGGACGCAGGATCGATGCGGCAGAGCCGGATGCAGGGGCTCTCCAGCGCCGGGGGCGGCGATATCGCGTTCATGGGGCGGCGGACGCGAGCAGGGCGAGGAGCATGCCGATTTCGATCACCTGTTGGGTGGCGCCTGTGATGTCGCCGGTCTGCCCACCCACATGGGAATCGGCGAAGCGGATGGCCAGAAGCAGGAGCAGGCCTGCGACGCCGAGACCGCAGATGACCCCGAACACGCCGCCCGCCGGAACCGCGAGAATGGCGATCACCGCCGCCATCGCCAGGGCGCGATACCAGTCCGCCTCACGCGGCGTCCCCGTGGCATAGGCGGCGCCGTCCACCCGGGCCGGCGGCAGGCGCACCTGCAGTCCGAGCGCCACCGTGCGCGACACGGCGCCCGCGGCCGCCAGCGCCAGGGCCGTGCGTCCGGCCCCCACCGCCGCCACGAGCCCCGCGAGGGCCGCAACCCGCAGCCCCAGCCCGATGATCAGTGCCGTCGCGCCGAAGGTGCCGATGCGGCTGTCCTTCATGATGTCGAGCCGGCGGTCCGGGCTCATGCCGCCGAGGCTGTCGGCGGTGTCGGCCAGGCCGTCCTCGTGGAAGGCGCCGGTCATCACCGCCGCCGCCCCGACGCAGAGGAGGGCGGCGATCAGCGGCTGCCAGAACAGCCCGGCGGCGATCAGGACCGCGCCGGCGAGCCCGCCGAGCACCAGCCCGACCAGCGGCACCACCCGGATCAGACGGGTGAAGTCCGGCAGGCCGTGCGGATCCGCCTCCCCGGGCAGGGTCGGCAGCGGCAGGCGGGAGAAGAAGCGCAGCGCGACGATGGTGTCGCGCCAGAGGGCTGGATTGTCCATGGCGAATGGCATAGCCAGAGCCGCGCCGGACCGCCAGCCCGGCTTGTGCCGCGTTGCCCTGTCCTGCTACCGCTCGCCTCCCGCGACGCCCCCGAGTCTGAAAGCGCCTCATGGTTCTGCCGCCCCCCAATCCGACCGGTCTGCCCTTCGAAGACATCCGCGATCTCCTCACCCGCATGCAGGGGCCGGACGAGGCGGCCGTCGCCGAGGTGCGCGCGCGCGACGCCGAACTGACCAAGCCGGCCGGCGCGCTGGGCCGTTTGGAGGACATCGTCGAGTGGGTGGCCGCCTGGAGCGGCAACGGCAAGCCGCGGGTCGACCGGCCGCTGGTGGCGATCTTCGCCACCGCCCACGGCGTCACCGCCCAGGGCGTCTCGGCCTTTCCGGACGCGGTGAACCGCCAGATGCTGGAGAACTTCGCGGCCGGGGGCGCCGCGGTGAACCAGCTCTGCATCGCCAACGACATCGGACTGAAGGTCTTCGACCTCGCCATCGAGGTGCCGACGCCGGACATCACCACCGCCGATGCACTGGACGAGCCCGGGTGCGCCGCCACCATCGCCTTCGGCATGGAGGCCATCGTCGGCGCCGACCTGCTCTGCCTCGGCGAGATGGGCATCGGCAACACCACCGTCGCCGCCGCGGTCTATCACGGCCTTTATGGCGGCGAGGCCCGTGACTGGGTGGGGCCGGGAACCGGCGTCGACGCGGAAGGGCTGAAGCGCAAGGCCGACGTGGTGGCCCGCGCGGTCGCCCGCGCCGGCGGGCCGGGCCTCGACCCGCTCGAAGTGCTGCGCCGGGTCGGCGGCCGCGAGATCGCCGCCGTCGCCGGGGCCATCCTGGCGGCGCGTCTGCAGCGCATCCCCGTGCTTCTCGACGGATATGTGGTGACCGCCGCGGCGGCCGTGCTCCACGCGCTGGACCCGGCGAGCCTCGACCATTGCCTCGCCGCCCACCGCTCCGCCGAGCCGGCCCACGGCCGCGTGCTGGAGAAGATCGGCAAGCGGCCGCTCCTCGATCTCGGCATGCGGCTCGGCGAGGGCTCCGGCGCGGCGCTCGCCTGCGGCATCGTCCGCAACGCGCTGGCCGTCCACCAGGGCATGGCGACCTTCGAACAGGCGGCGGTCAGCCGCGGCTGACCGGCCGGCTGATCACTGCTCGGTCAGGACGATCCGCACGAGATTGGCGGCGTTGCGGGCGCCGATCTTCTCCATGATCCGCGCCCGGTGAACCTCGATGGTGCGCGGGCTGATGCCGAGGTTGCGGCCCGCCTCCTTGTTGGAGGCGCCGCCGGCGATCTGTTCCAGCACCTGCCGCTCCCGCGGCGTCAACAGCTCCATGCCCGGAAAATGCGAGGCGAGCTGTCCGGGCGTGCGGTTCGGCCGGTGGCCCTCGGCGAGCACCTCGCGCACGCGGCCGACGAGCCGCTCGGCGTCGAAGGGTTTTTCGAAGAAGTCGACCGCCCCGCTACGGATGGCGTCGACGGCCATCGGAATGTTCGCGTGGCCCGACATGGCGAAGATCGGCGCCGCGAAGGCGTCGGCCTTGAGCCGCTTCAGCACGTCGAGCCCCGAGGGCCCGGGAATGTCCACGTCGAGGATCAGGCAGGCGGGCACGTGGCCCCGCATCGCCGACACGACCGAGGTCCCGTCTGCGAAGCCGGTCACGTCGAACCCCTGCAGGGTGAAGATGGCGCTCAGAGCGTCGCGCACCGCCGGGTCGTCGTCGACCACGAAGATCTCATCGGCATGGGACATGGGTCACGGGCTCCGCTGCACGGCTCGAGGCTCGCCCGGAACGGCGAGGGGCAGGACGAGCGACACGGTCGCTCCCTGTCCGGCGCCGCCGGGATCGATGGTGATGGACCCGCCGTGGCGTTCGGCGAGGCTTCTGGACAGGGCGAGGCCGAGCCCGAGGCCGGCCGGCTTCGATGTGCGGAAGGGCGCGAAGAGACCGGCCCTGACCTCGGCCGGCATGCCCGGTCCGCTGTCGCGCACGGCAAGGACCACGGTGTCGCCGTCCCGCCGCGTGGTGATCCACAGCCGCGGGTTCGGCCGGTCCTCGGCCGCCTCGATCCCGTTCCGCACGATGTTGACGACGATCTGCTGCAACTGGGCGGGATCGGCGACGACCGTCAGCGGGTGCTGGCCTCTCTCGCGCAGGATGACCGGTTGCGGGTCGCGGCCGGCCATGGCGAGGTCCACCGCCTCGTCGACGGTGGCGTCGAAGGGCACAGGCCGGGTCTCCGGCGGGCGGTTGGCGGCGAAGCGGCGCAGCCCCCGGATGATGCCGCCGGCCCGCTCGGCCTCGCGCCGCGCCTTGCCGATGAGGGCGGCGGCTGGCTCCGCGGCGCCGACCAGACTCTCGGCGGCCCTGAGATAGAGCGCCGTCGCCGTCAGCGGCTGACTGAGTTCGTGGGCGATGACCGGCCCCATGGCGTCGCTCGCAGCGGGGCGCACCACATCGGCAGCGCCGGTCAGACGCGCCCGAAGGACGGCCACCCTGGGTCCTGCCGCGCCCGTCCCGACCGTTGCGAGGTCCATGCGGATCGGGACGTCCGCTCCGTTCCGGTGGCGCGCCACGGCGTCCCGGCTGCCCACGGCGGCAAGGAGGATGCCCGCGTCCTCGCCCGCGAACAGCATGGCGAAGGGGCGGCCGAGAACGTCGCCGGCCGTCCAGCCGAGCAGGAGTTCGCAGGCGGCGCCGAAGGCGGTGATCCGCGCCTGTCCGTCCAGCACGACGATCGCTTCGCCCGCCATGTCGAGGACCCTCGACAGGAGCGCGTCGCCTTCATGCGGCATCAGTGGGACGGCCCGTTCGATGGGATCCTCCGCCAGCGTGGATGCGGCAGAAAACCACCTGCGACATCCCGCCTCATCCGTAAATCATGCTACGGAGAAATGCGGAGCGCAACGGCCTTTACGTCACCGAACGGAAGGTTGCCGCCTAAAGCTGCGGGATCGCCGTCTTCAGCCGCTCCGCCGCCAGTGCGATCTGCTCCGGCGAGCGCAGGTAGCAGAGCCTGAGATGGCCCTCGCCGCCGGGTCCGAAGGCACTGCCCGGAGCGAGGCCCACCTTGGCGATGTCCACCAGCTTCATCGCCGCCGCGTTCGAATCGGTGACGCCGTCGATGCCGAAGAACAGGTAGAAGGCGCCGTCCGGCCGGGAGAACCGGCACCGCCCGGTCGCCTCGATCGCCTCGGACACGATGTCCCGCGCCTTGCGGGCTTTCGCCACCTGATGGGCGAGGAAGCTCTCGCCGCGCTCCAGGGCGACCACGCAGGCCCGCTGGATGAAGACGGGCGAACCCGAGGTCGAGTACTGGATGAGGTTCTCGACGACGTCGCCGAGCGACGGATCGGTCTCGATCCATCCCGTCCGCCAGCCGGTCATCGCCCAGTTCTTCGAGAAGGTGTTGACCCAGACGATGCGGTCACCCTCTTCGCGCACGTCGTGGAAGGAGGGGGCCCGGCGGGGCGAGCCCTCGGTCCAGACGAAGCGGGTGTAGATCTCGTCGGCGATGATCCACAGGCCATGGCGGCGGGCGATGGCGAGGATGGCGGCGAGTTCCTCCTTCGTCGCGGTCCAGCCGGTGGGGTTGGACGGCGTGTTGATGAACATCGCCTTCGTCTTCGGAGTGATCGCCGCCTCGAGCTTCTCGAGGTCGATCTGCCAGCCGCGATTGCCGTGGTCGAGCTCGACGAAGACGGGGGTCGCGCCGCGCAGGCCTGCGGCGGCCGGCGCGTTCGGCCAGGTGGGCGAGGGGATGATGACCTCATCGCCGTTGCCCGCCACCATCGTCATGGCGATCTGGATCGCCTGCATGCCCGAGCCGCAGACGAAGAAGCGCTCCGCCGACAGCTCCCGCCCGTAGAGGTCGGAGGCGTAGGTGGCGATGGCCTGGCGCAGTTCGGGGATGCCGCGCTGCCAGGTGTAGGTCGTCTCGCCGGCGGCCAGCGAGCGCGTCGCCGCCTCGTAGATGAAAGAGGGCGTCGGCATGTCGCCTTCGCCCACCCACAGCTGGATCACCTCGCCGGCGGAGCGGGCGTATTTCGACAGTTCCACGATGCCGCTGGCGGGGGCACCGGAGGCTTCCGGGCGCAGGGAGGCGAGGAGGGCAGAGGTCATGCGGGCGGTCCTGGGGTCGGGCGGGCTGGGCCGGGATCGGCGAGCATAGCGGTCGCGTCGGCTCCTTCTCATGAAAAACGCGCGCCTTGTCCATCAGCCGGCGCGATGAAAGCGTCGGCCCTGCTGCCGGTGGACGACAGCATGATGGCCTTTGTTCCGCCCGAAGCCTGTTGCTATAAGCGCCGATCGCGACGGCAATTCGAGGTAGCGGCGTGCGGATCTGGAAAGTGACGGCTGTTCTGGCGGCGGGCCTGGCGCTCGGTGCATGTGGCAGCACCGGCGGCAACCTGTTCGGTGGCCAGCAGCAGCAGACGACGCAGGTCGCGGCGCAGCCCGCTCCCGGTGTCGGCTCGCCCGTGCACAACGCCCTGTTCGGCCAGCCCGTTCCCGAGGGCCAGCAGACGCTGCACGCCAATCTCTGCCCGCGTGTCGAGATCCGCGACGGCTCGGCCGTCTGGCGCCAGGGCGGCGAGGGACCGACGGAGCTGCGTTACCAGGGCACGATCACCGATCTCGCCCGCGAATGCCGCATCGACGGCCAGACCATGACCATCCGCGTCGGCATCGAGGGCCGGGTGCTCGTCGGCCCGAAGGGCGACGGCGGCCGCGTGACGATGCCGATCCGCATCGCCGTCACCAAGGGCCTGTCGACGCCGGTCTGGACGCGGCTCTACCAGGTGCCGATCGACATTCCCGCCGGCTCGCCCAACGTCGCCTTCACGCAGGTGGAGGACCAGGTCTCCTTCCCGCTGCCGGAGCCGGGCGACCTCGCCACCTACATCGTCTTCGTCGGCTTCGACAACCAGGCCGCCCAGCCCGAGCGTCCGCGCCGCGGCCGTGCCCGCACCGCCCAGCGCTGAGGCCTGCCTGACCTTCGGGCACCTCTGCCCACAGGATCGCCTTGACTTCGCCACGAGCAGCAGCCATTGCGAGGGCGTGTCATAAGAACCCGGCGGGAGAGTCCGGGTGGTCTTCATGTTGATGGGATCCCCCGGCGCCGAAGGAGCAACGGCCCCGGAACCTCTCAGGCAAAATGGACCGCCGGTGGAATGACATTCTGGAAAGTGGCCGGAGGTCCAATCCCGGCCCACCGACGGAGTAAGCCGTACGGCGTCCGCTCGCGGGTGCCCGCTCCAACCGAGCTGCGGTGAATCTCTCAGGTCCTGCGACAGAGGGGCGCGAGCGGGCGACAAGCCCGCATTTCGGACGTGTTCGGCTGACCCCGGACCCGTTCGCGCGCCGGAGTGCAGGATTGATGGGCGAGCCCCAGACCGGACCCTTGCTGACCACGCCGCTCCATGCCCTGCATGGCGAACTCGGTGCCAAGATGGTGCCTTTCGCCGGCTATGACATGCCGGTGCAATATCCGACCGGCGTGCTGACCGAGCACAACTGGACGCGCACCCATGCCGGCCTCTTCGACGTCAGCCACATGGGGCAGTGCTTCCTCATTCCGGCCGCCGCCGCCCTCGAGAAGCTCGTTCCGGCCGACGTGCTCGGCCTGAAGCCCGGCCAGCAGCGCTATTCCCAGTTCACCAACGACGAGGGCGGCATTCTCGACGACCTCATGGTCACCCGCCTCGGCCATCCCGGCCACGAGCACTGGATCTACCTGGTGGTCAACGCCGCCTGCAAGGACGCTGACTACGCCCACCTGAAGGCCCATCTGCCGGCGGACGTCACGCTGAAGATCGCGGACGACCTCGCGCTGATCGCGGTCCAGGGCCCCGAGGCGGTGGCGGCCGTCGCGGCCCTGGCGCCGGAACTCGCGACCCTCAAGTTCATGACCTCGGCCGACCTGCCCGTCGGCGGCATCTGGGCCCATGTCTCGCGCACCGGCTACACCGGCGAGGACGGGGTCGAGATCTCGGTGAAGAGCACCGACGCCGTCGCTCTCACGAAGAAGCTGCTGGCCGACGAGCGGGTGAAGCCCATCGGCCTCGGCGCCCGCGATTCGCTCAGGCTCGAGGCCGGTCTCTGCCTCTACGGCCACGACATCGACACCACCACCTCGCCGGTGGAAGCCGGCCTCACCTGGTCGATCCAGAAGCGCCGGCGGACCGAGGGCGGCTTCCTCGGCGCCGCGCGCGTCCAGAAGGACCTCGCCGACGGTGCGCCGCGCCTGCGCGTCGGCATCCTGCCCGACGGGCGCGCCCCCGCGCGCGAGGGCACCGTGGTGAAATCCGCCGACGGCCAGGCCATCGGCACCGTCACCTCCGGCGGCTTCGGCCCCACCATCAACGGCCCGCTCGCCATGGGCTACGTCAACCGCCGCTTCGCCGAGCCCGGGACACCGGTGCTCCTGGAGGTCCGTGGCAAGGACCTGCCGGCGAAGATCGTCACCATGCCCTTCGCGCCGCACCGCTACTTCCGCGGCTGAGCCTTCAACGACACGTTTTCAGGGGACCCGCCATGGCCACCGTCAAATACACCAAGGACCACGAATACATCCGCATCGAGGGCGACACCGGCACGGTGGGCATCTCCCACTACGCCCAGGAGCAGCTCGGCGACGTGGTCTTCGTCGAGCTTCCCGCGGCCGGCAAGGCCGTGAAGAAGGGCGACAGCGCCGCCGTCGTCGAGAGCGTCAAGGCCGCCTCCGACATCTATTCGCCGGTTTCCGGCGAGGTGACCGCGGCGAACCCGGACCTCGAGGGCGCCCCCGCCACGGTCAACGACGACCCGGCCGGCAAGGGCTGGTTCTTCAAGGTCAAGATCGCCAACCCCGCCGAGCTCGACGAGCTCATGGACGAGGCCGCCTACAAGGCCTTCCTCGACACGCTGTGAGCCGGGCGGCTCCGCTCCTCGTATGGAGCGGAGCCTGCCGCAGGCCCGGGTGAGGCAAGGCGCCTCGCCGCCGCATTCCCATGGGCCTTGCGCCCTGTCGATCCCTCAACCGCCCGCCTGCCGCGGGCACCTTCTCCCGTCGCGGGAGAGGGTCAGTGGAGCCCTCCATGCGCTATCTGCCGCTGACGCCCCAGGACCGCACCGACATGCTGGCGAAGATCGGGGTCGCCGCCGTCGACGACCTCTTCGCCAACGTGCCGAAATCCAAGCTGCTCAAAGGCCCGGTGAACCTGCCGAAGGCGCGCGGCGAGCTCGAGGTCGAGCGCATCCTCGGCGCCATGGCGGCGGAGAACATCTCGGCCTCCGAGGTGCCCTTCTTCGTCGGCGCCGGCGCCTACAAGCACCACGTGCCGGCCTCTGTGGACCATCTGATCCAGCGCTCCGAGTTCCTGACGAGCTACACGCCCTACCAGCCGGAGATCGCGCAAGGCACGCTCCAGTACCTGTTCGAGTTCCAGACGCAGGTCGCCATGCTCACCGGCATGGAGGTCGCCAACGCCTCCATGTATGACGGCTCGACGGGCGCCGCCGAGGCCGTGCTGATGGCCCACCGCGTCACCAAGCGGCGCAAGGCCATCCTCGCCGGCAACCTGCATCCGCACTATCGCGACACCATCGAGACGCTGTCGCGCATGGCCTCGGACGAGCTCGTCTCGCTGACGCCGAACCCGGAAGATGCCGGTGCCGACCTGAAGGCGGTCGCCGCCGCCATCGACGGCGAGACCTCGTGCATCGTCATCCAGACGCCGGACGTCTTCGGCAACCTGCACGACCTCACCGCCATCGCGAAGAAGGCGCAGGACGCCGGCGCGCTGCTCATCGCCGTGGTCACCGAGGTGGTCTCGCTCGGCGCCGTCACCCCGCCGGGCGCCATGGGCGCCGACATCGTCGTCGCCGAGGGCCAGTCCATCGGCGTCGGCCTCAATTTCGGCGGACCCTATGTCGGCCTCTTCGCCACCAAGCAGAAATACGTCCGTCAGATGCCGGGCCGCCTCTGCGGCGAGACGGTGGACGCCGAGGGCAAGCGCGGCTTCGTGCTGACCCTCTCCACCCGCGAGCAGCACATCCGCCGCGAGAAGGCGACCTCCAACATCTGCACCAATTCCGGGCTGATGTGCCTCGCCTTCACCATTCACATGGCCCTGCTCGGCGAGACCGGCCTGCGCCGCCTCGCCGCCGTCAACCACGCCAACGCCTGCGATCTCGCCGACCGGCTCGCCGATCTCGACGAGGTCGAGGTGCTCAACAAGAGCTTCTTCAACGAGTTCGCCATCCGCGTGCCGGGTGACGCGGCCAAGGTCGTCGAGAAGATGGCGAAGAAGGGCGTTCTCGCCGGCGTGCCCGGCTCGCGCCTCTGGCCGAAGACCAAGGGGGTGGCCGACGTCATCCTCGTCGCCAATACCGAAGTGAACACCGACGACGACCGCGCTGCCTTCGTGGCGGCGCTCGGCGCCAGCATCTGAGGAGCGGATCGATGTCCATGAATACCCAGGGTCGTCCCACCTCCGCCGGCGCCTCCGGCGCGGCCTCCGCCCATCCGACGTTCACCGGCAACAAGGCGCTGCAGATCGAGGAGGCGCTGATCTTCGAGATCGGCCGTCCCGAGGTCACCGGCGTCGACATTCCCGCGCCGAAGAAGGTGAAGTCGCGTCTCGGCAAGCTCGCCCGCGACGAGGCGATCGGCCTGCCCGGCCTCACCGAGCCCGAGGTGATGCGCCACTACGTGCGCCTCAGCCAGAAGAACTACGGCATCGACACCGGCCTGTTCCCGCTCGGCTCCTGCACGATGAAGCACAATGCCCGCCTCAACGAGAAGATGGCGCGGCTGCCGGGCTTCGGTGACGTCCACCCGCTCCAGCCGGCTTCCACCGTCCAGGGCGCGCTGCAACTGATCGACACCCTGGCGCACTACCTGAAGGAGCTGACCGGAATGCCGGCCGTCGCCATGAGCCCGAAGGCGGGCGCCCATGGCGAACTCTGCGGCATGATGGCCATCAAGGCTGCGCTGGAGGCCAAGGGCGAGGGCCACCGCAAGATCGTGCTGGTGCCGGAATCGGCCCACGGCACCAACCCGGCCACCGCCGCCCTTATCGGGTTCGAGGTGCGCTCGGTGCCCGCCAATGCCGACGGCACGGTGCACGTCTCCGACGTCAAGGCGGCGCTTGGCCCCGAGGTGGCGGCGATCATGCTGACCAACCCCAACACCTGCGGCATCTTCGAGAAGGAGATCGTCGAGATCGCCAAGGCGATCCACGACGCCGGGGCCTATTTCTACTGCGACGGCGCCAACTTCAACGCCATCGTCGGCAAGGCGCGCCCGGGCGACCTCGGCGTCGACGCCATGCACATCAACCTGCACAAGACCTTCTCGACGCCGCACGGCGGCGGCGGCCCGGGCTCCGGCCCGGTGGTGCTCTCCGAGCGTCTCGCCGCCTTCGTGCCCTATCCCTTCGTCCGGGTCGGAAAGGGTTATGCCCTCGTCGAGGAGGGCGGCAAGCTCGAGAAGGGCGAGCAGCCCTTCGGCCGCATGTCCGCCTTCCACGGCCAGATGGGCATGTTCGTGCGCGCCATGGCCTACATGCTGAGCCACGGCGCCGACGGCATGCGCCTCGCCTCCGAGGACGCGGTTCTCAACGCGAACTACATCCGCGCTTCGCTCGCCGATCTCATGAGCCTGCCCTTCGGCAACCAGCCCTGCATGCACGAGGCGCTGTTCGACGACGACTGGCTGAAGAACACCGGCGTCTCGACGCTCGACTTCGCCAAGGCGATGATCGACGAGGGCTATCACCCGATGACCATGTACTTCCCGCTGGTCGTCCACGGGGCCATGCTGATCGAGCCGACGGAGAGCGAGTCCAAGGCTTCCCTCGACCTCTTCATCGCGGCGCTGCGCGACCTCGCCATGGCCGCGAAGCGCGGCGACGTCGACCGCTTCAAGGGCGCGCCCTATCACGCGCCCCGCCGGCGCCTCGACGAGACGCGGGCGGCCCGCACGCCGATCCTCCGCTGGACGAAGCCGGCGCCCTATGCCGAGGCGGCGGAGTAAGGTCGCCGTCGACCACCTCCGAAACGTCAGAAGCCCGGCCAATGGCCGGGCTTCGTCGTTGGTGGCGGTGCGAGGGGCTTCAGGCCGCGCGCTGGTGCCGCCCCTCGCCGATCTCCTCGACGATCTTGGCCACGAAGGCCGGAAGATCCTCGGGCGAGCGCGAGGTGATGATGCCCTCGTCGGTCACGACCTCCTTGTCGACCCAGGAGGCGCCGGCATTCTCGATGTCGGTGCGGATCGAGGCGTAGGACGTCATCTGTCGCCCCTCCGCCGCGCCGGCCTCGGCGAGCAGCCAGGGTCCGTGGCAGATCGCCGCCACGATGCGGCCGTCGGCGACGAAGCTCTTGATGATCGCGATGGCCTTCTCCTCGACCCGGAGCTTGTCCGGGTTGATGACGCCGCCCGGCAGGACGAGGGCGTCGTAGGACGCGGCGTCGACCGCGTCGAGCGTCGTGTCGACCTTCACCGGGCGGCCCCAGTCGGCACCGTCCCAGCCCATGATCTCGCCCTGCTTCAGCGTCTTGGCGGGGGCGGCGACGTGGACGGTGGCGCCGCGGTTGCGCAGCTCCTTCAGCGGCACTTCGAGCTCCGACTGCTCGAAGCCGTCGGTGGCGAGGATGAGCACTTTCGCGCGGGCGATATCGGTCATGGTCAACTCCTGGGGGTATGGGGATCCCAGGACGAACGAGCGGGTGGCGCGTGGGTTCCCGTCCCGTCAGCGCACGGGCAGGGACGCCCCGCAGCGATGGTAGGTGCGGGACATCTGGCTTCCGCGGAAGCGCACCATTATCTCGTCGCCGAGGCCCATGAGCGAGACGCCTCCGGCATAGCGCCTGCCGCCCTTCACCTCGACGCAGGTCCCGCGCCCCTCGAAAATGCCGTCGGCGACGATGCGGATGCGATCGAAGGTACAGGTCGCGTGGAAGAGCTGGACCGATCTCCGCTCCACCCGGATCCGGCCGCGGCTCTCCGGACTGGTGCAGGCTTCGGCGTCGCGGCCCCATGTCCCGAGGGTCTCGTCCGGCATGGCGGAGGCGGGGACGGCGGGCGTCGCGCCGGCAGGCGAGGAGATCAGGGCGAGGCCAAGAAGGGCGAGACGGAGCATGGCGAGCACCGGAACCGGCGGGACCTTGCCCTTCTTGCGCGGGTCCGTTTCAGGTCCTTGCCGCGCGGCTGGGCGAGGTGAGGGGGGCCCTTTCACGTCCGGCGCATCAGCGCACCTGAAGCGGCCGCTCGCAGCACTGATACCGCGTGTGGTCGCCGCCATTGAGGGCGATGACGAGGCTGGTCGGACCCTCGAGCCTGAGGCGCACGCTGCCCCGCTCGGTGGTCGTTTCACCCTCGCCACGGCAGCGGCCGTGGCCGGTGACCGTGCCGTCGCGATGTGAGCGGAACCGGCCTATGCTGCAGTAGGACGCGAAGAACGTGACCGATCGCGCCGCCACCTCCACGCGTCCGTCGTCGCTCTCCTCGGTGCATGACCGCGACTCATATCCCCAGGTGCCGATCATGGCTGGCGGGAAGGCACGGATCGCCTCCCGCGCCGGCGCGGCAGGGGCACTCGTCGCGAGAATGGCAGCCGAGACGAGGGAGGGCAGGGCCGATCGTTTCACCGAAGGTCCAGACTTGCTAGGGAGATCGTGACGGGCTGTGGCTTGGCCACGGCGACAGGAGCGCTCTCGCTATGGCACGACCGTTTCAGGCTATCGCCGCTGCGGCGGCCCTCATGCTGGCGCCGTTGCTGTCGGCGGTCGGCGCCTCCGCCCAGCAGGGCGCGCTGGCGATCGACGATGCCGCCGCGCGCGAGGCCCTCGCCCGTTTCGAAGGGCTGGCGCAGGCGGTCAGGCCCGCCGGCCAGATGCCGCGCCTCGCCGACCCCGCCCTGCGCCAGGCCCTCGCCGCGATCTGGGACGTCAGGCCGCTCGACCCCGCCCGCCGCGCCGGCGCCGGCGACCTTCCGGTTCTGATGCGCTATTGCGAGGCGGGGGGCCAGGTCTGGCGATCCTACTTCCAGTTCAACCCGCGGGGCACCGGCACCCCGGACTTCGAGGCCAACCTCAAGACCTATGCCGACGAGATCATGCCCGGCTTCGCCTTCTCGGTGCGCTGCGCCGGCGCGACGCTTGAGGCCGCGACCGCCTTCATGCAGGCCCTGCCGCCCGGCCAGATGAACGAGGCGCGCCGGAGCGGCTGGAACCAGCTGCGCCTCGGCGCGACCCAGGTCATCCAGGGCACACTGACCATGCTGGGCGATCCCAGCCTGGCGCCGGCCCATGCGGCCGAGCTCGCCCGCGCCCTCGGCGACTCGGCGCCCCGCTACGCCGCCGGGCTGGAGCCGGCCGAGCGGCAGGCGATCGTCGACGCCACCCGCGCCATCCTGCCCGCCGTGCGCCTCGCGCCGCTGAGGGAGCGGCTGGAGGGCTTTGCGGGCGTGCTCTCCGGCCGCTGAGCCCCGCTCCGCCCTTGCCTTTCCGC
>LNFH01000291.1 GCA_001464235.1 Rhizobiales bacterium Ga0077556
ACAACCTGCGCACCTTCCCCTGCGTGCGCATTCTCGAGGAGCGCGGCAAGCTGAAGCTGCACGGCGCCTTCTTCGGTGTCGCCACCGGCGTGCTGAGCTGGCTCGACGAGGCGACGGGGGAGTTCCACCCGGTGCTCGACAAGCCGGGCCGGGTGTTCTCCTGCAGCGCGGTGGGGTGAGGCGCGCGCTCCCTCAGCGCAGCAGGGGCAAGACCACCATGGTCACCGCGAAGGTGCCGATCCCTGCGGCACCGACCCGCGGGATCAGGCGGGCATGGCCGGTGCGGCCGGCAACGGCCCCCAGCGTCCGCCCGATGCCGATCCAGGCGAGGGCGACCAGCGCGCAGAGGCCCGAGAACGCGGCGAGATAGGCGAGCAGGTCCGGCCTGTCGAACGGCACCACCGCCACGGCGAAGACGATGGCCTTCGGGTTCGCCATGGTCGTCAGGAAGACCTGGCGCGGCGTCACCAGACGCGCCGTGCGCGCCACCCCGGCTGCCCCTGCCCGCCAGAGCCGCCAGGCGACGGAGCCGAGATAGACGGCGACCGCCGCCCTGAGGACGAGATCGAGCGCCGGAACGGCGGCGAGGACCGGGCTCAGCAGCCAGCCGATGGACGTGATCGACAGGAGATAGGCCAGGTTCTCCGCCAGGATCAGACGGAAGGCCATGCGCCATCCCGAGGCCGCACCGGCCGTCGCCAGCAGCGTGTTGGTCGGTCCCGGCGTTGCGAGCAGCGTCAGTACCGTCAGGACGAAGATCAGCGGGTCATGCATGGACGGCCGGCTTCCGTGTCGAACGGAGGCCGATCGACGATCACCCCCTCGCGACGACACCAGACGGCATGACCCGCGATCCGTCCTTGCCCTCGATCAAAGCCTCACCTCGCCATAGCAGGGCGCCTTGCCCCAGACCGCGAGCCGGTAGCCTTTGCGCAGGCCGAGGGTGAAATAGGGATCAGCCTCGACGAGGCCCACGGCCTCCTCGCGGCTGTCCACCTCCAGGACCCAGAGCCCGCCCTCCCACCAGGCGTCCGGCGCGGACCGCAGGCCGCCGCCGATCAGGATGCGGTCGGCATGGGCCGCAAGATAGTCGAAATGCGCCTGGGCGTGATTCTGCCTCACCCAGGCGGCATCGGGATTGTCGTCGAAGAGAACGATCCAGCGGGCCATGACGGCGCTCCAAACAGAAACGGCGGGCCCGGGGGCCCACCGTCGCTTGAGATGGAAAGG
This sequence comes from Rhizobiales bacterium Ga0077556, assembly GCA_001464235.1. Taxonomy (GTDB): domain Bacteria; phylum Pseudomonadota; class Alphaproteobacteria; order Rhizobiales; family Phreatobacteraceae; genus Phreatobacter. Next base: position 1,231 of record LNFH01000291.1, read on the forward strand.
GTGCGAAGGAAAGGGCGGCGATCAGGCCGCCGCCTTCGCCCGCGGCTGGATCAGCTTGCGGTTGATCAGCACCTCGGCGATCTGCACTGCGTTCAGCGCCGCACCCTTGCGCAGGTTGTCCGAGACGCACCAGAAGGCGAGGCCGTTCTCGACCGTCGCGTCCTCGCGGATGCGCGAGACGTAGGTCGCGTCCTCGCCGGCGGCGTCGAGCGGGGTGGCGTAGCCGCCGTTCTCGTGCTTGTCGATGACGAGCACGCCCGGTGCCTGGCGCAGCACCTCGCGCGCCTCGTCGGCGGTGATCGGCTGCTCGCACTCGATGTTGACGGCCTCGGAATGGGCGATGAAGACCGGCACGCGCACGCAGGTCGCCGTCAGCTTGATCTTCGGGTCGAGGATCTTCTTGGTCTCGACCGTCATCTTCCATTCCTCCTTCGTGTAGCCGTCCTCCATGAAGACATCGATGTGGGGAATGAGGTTGAAGGCGATGCGGGCCGGGAACTTCTTCGTCTCCGGGTCCTTCATCGAGTAGAGCGCCTTGGTCTGGCGGTCGAGCTCGTCCATGCCCTCCTTGCCGGCCCCGGAGACCGACTGGTAGGTCGAGACGACGACGCGCTTGATGCCGAAGCGGTCGTGCAGCGGCTTCAGCGCCACCACGAGCTGGGCGGTCGAGCAGTTCGGATTGGCGATGATGTTGCGCTTGGTGAAGCCCGCGACGGCGTCGGCGTTCACCTCCGGCACGATCAGCGGCACGTCGGAATCGTAGCGGAAGGCGGAGGAGTTATCGATGACGACGCAGCCGGCCGCGCCGATCTTCGGCGACCATTCCTTCGACACCGTGCCGCCCGCCGACATCAGGCAGATGTCGGTGTCGGAGAAGTCGAAGTGCTCGAGGGCCTTCACCTTCAGCACCTTGTCGCCGAAGGAGACCTCCTGGCCGACCGAGCGGCGCGAGGCCAGCGGGATCACCTCGGAGACGGGAAAACCCCGCTCGGCGAGGATGGCGAGCATCTCGCGGCCCACATTGCCCGTGGCACCGACGACGGCGACCTTGTAACCCATGATTCCAGCCTCTTTGGCTTGCAACTCTCCCCCGGGATCGGGCCCGTCACCGGGTCCCGTGGCGCCCATCTCCCCGTCGGGGGAGCACCCGGTTGCGAGGACGAAGCGTCAGCCTGCCGTGCCGCCTTTGGCGGCCGGCGTGGTTTTCGTCGTCGTTTTGAACCGAGCGAAAGCCATGGCGCGGAGAGGTGTCCTCGGCGAAAGTGCCGTGAGGGCAGCGAAAAACACCAGGTGCGGCGAAATGTCAATCGCGCTAAGGCGCTGTGGCTGGCTATGGCGGGACCCCGCCCAACATTCGCCGGGAATGCCATGGCATCAGGGATGCCCCACCGCCTGCCCGAGAGCCCGATGATCCATACCCTTTCCCGTCGCAATCTCCTGACCATCGCTGCGGCGGCGGGCCTCGCACCGGCCCTCACCGGCGGCGCGAAGGCCGCGACCGCGCTGCGCTACGGGCCGCCCGCGCCCTTTTCCTACAACGTGCTGAAGCGGATGGCCGCCGAGCGGGCGGGCAAGCCCTATGTGCCGCCGGAGCGGCCGAAGCCCGAGATCGTCAGCCGCATCGACTACGACAACCACGGCAAGCTGCGCTTCGACAAGGACGTGGCGCTCTTCGCCGAGGGTCCCGGCGCCTATCCCGTCACCTTCCAGCACGTCGGCCAGTACTTCCCCAAGACCGTCCACATGCACGTGGTCGAGGGCGAGACGGCGCGCGAGATCGTCTACGACCCCCGCTATTTCACGATTTCCTCCGACCATCCCGCCGCGGCCCTGCCCCCCGAGCCCTCGGCCTTCGCCGGCCTCTGGCTGCAGGAGGCGAAGTCCGGCCCCTGGAAGACGCAGGAGCCCTGGGCGACCTGGCTCGGCGCCTCCTATTTCCGCGGCGTCGGCGAGCTCGGCCAGGTCGGCCTGTCGGCCCGCGGCCTCGCCCTCTCGCCCGGCCAGGGTCCGGGCCCCGAGGAGTTCCCGGATTTCGTCGGCTTCTGGATCGCCCCGGCGGCGAGCGAGGCCGATCCCGTCACGCTCTATGCACTGATGGATTCGCCCTCCCTGTCGGGCGCCTACCGCTTCCTGTGCCGGCGCACCTCCGGCGTCGTCATGGACATCGAGGCGACGCTGCACTTCCGCCGCCGCGTCACCCATGTCGGCATCGCCCCGCTGACCTCCATGTACTGGTATTCCGAGACGGCCTCGTCCCGCACCATCGACTGGCGGCCCGAGGTGCACGATTCCGACGGCCTCGCCATCTGGACCGGCGGCGGCGAGCGCATCTGGCGCCCGCTCAACAATCCGCCGCGCACCATGACCTCGAGCTTCGTCGACCAGACGCCGCGCGGCTTCGGCCTGCTGCAGCGCGACCGCGAGTTCCTGCACTACCTCGACGGCGTCAAATACGAGAAGCGCCCGTCGGCCTGGGTCGAGCCGCAGGGCGACTGGGGCCGCGGCGCGGTGCAGCTCGTCGAGCTCAACACTGACGACGAGATCCACGACAACATTGTCGCCATGTGGGTGCCGGAGACGCCGGCCGAGCCCGGCCAGCCCCGCGAATACCGCTACCGGCTGCACTGGCTCGCCGACGAGCCCTATCCGACCCCGCTCGCCCGCGTCGTCGCCACCCGGCTCGGCCGCGGCGGCCAGCCGGGCCAGCCGCGCCCGCAGGGCGTGCGCAAGTTCCTGGTCGAGTTCAAGGGCGGGCCGCTGGTGAACCTGCCGAAGGGCACGATCCCCAAGCCGGTGCTCTGGGCCTCGCGCGGCACCTTCGGCGAGTACCAGTACACCGAGGCGGTCCCGAACGACGTTCCGGGCCACTGGCGCACCCAGTTCGACCTCAAGGTCGAAGGCAACGATCCCGTGGAGATGCGCTGCTATCTCCGGGTCGGCGACCAGGTGGCGTCGGAGAGCTGGCTCTACCAGTACCACCCGGGCGCCTGACCCGCTCAGGCCACCCGGCTCGCCATCATCGCGCGGTTGCGGATGCCGACGAGCACCTCGGCGGCGCTCGGACTGCGCCGCTGGTTCGGCGGACCGGTGAAGACGCCCGCCAGCACGGCCGGCTGCCGCGGCGCGGGAGAGCGCGCCTGGAGCCCCTGCATCTGGCTGCGCCTGAGGCAGGCGAGCGTCGCCTCCGCCTCCGCCAGCAACTGGCCGTCAGCCTCGGCGCGACCGGTCGTCCGCTCGCGGAGCGCCCGCACCGCCTTCTCGGCCAGGACGATGCGCCGGCCGCGGTCGCAGCGCGCCAGGCGCGCCTCGGCGTCGGCGATGCGCTGCTTCTGCCGCTCGATCTCCGCCGCCAGCACCTTGAGGCACTGGTTGCCCACGAGGACGTCGGTGGCGATCGCCGCGATGTCGCCGGCAGCCTCTTCCGCCATCTCGGCGAAGCCCGCCCTCAGCGCCGCGACGGCGCGGCCGTCGATCGTCGCCATCCGGCTCCTGAGGTTGCGGAGCCGGTGCGCCTCCGACCGTTCCGAGGCGACGGCTGCCGCCAGTTCGCGACGCGCCAGGGCGAGATCGCGCGTGGCGACCCGCGCCTGATGGTCGATCAGCGCCAGTGCGTTGCGGTCGTCGACACATCCGGTGCCGACGGGAAGCTGGCCGTGCATGAGCCTGAACATCGACTTGAACATCGGCGACCCCTTCGCTATGAACGTTGTTCACGGGTCCTGTGTAGCGATCTCGTGAACGATGTTCAAGCGCTTTTTGAACGCCGTTCAAATTTTTTCGCGAGGGCGGTATCTCCATGACGACGGACCTGCCGGCACGGCGCGCGAAGCTGCGGGACGACCTGATCGCCGCCGCCGAGGCCGCCATCGCGACGGGCGGTCTCTCCGCCCTCAAGGCCCGCGCCCTGGCGGAGGCCGCGGGCTGTGCCGTCGGCGCGATCTACAACGTCTTCCCCGACCTCGACGCGCTGATCTTCACGGTCAACGCCCGCACCCTGGAGCGTCTGGACGAGGTGCTGGCCTCGACCGTCAGGCCGGGCACCGATCCGGAAACCGCCATGCGCCGCCTCGCGCTCGCCTATCACGGCTTCTCGCGGTCCGAGCGGCGGCGCTGGACGGCGGTCTTCGCCCACCAGATTCCGGACGGCTCCACCCCGCCGGACTGGTATCTCGGCGTCGTCGGACGGCTCTTCCGGCACATCGAGGCGCCTCTCGCCGAACTGCTGCCGGGCTCGACGCCGGAAACGCGCGCCGGCCTCGCCCGCACGCTCTTCTCGGCCACCCACGGCATCGTCTCGCTGGGACTGGAGGAAAAGCTCGGCCCCGCCCCCGACGAGGTCATCGCCGGCGCGCTGGTGGTGATGACGCGCAGCTGGGTCCTCGGCCTGCCGGGCGCCGTCGGCGTCGCTACTCGACCCTGACGGTCACCGAGGCGCTGCGCCCCTCGCCGTCCACCACCGACAAGGTGGTGAAGCCGGGCCCGTCGGGCAGCACGTTGGCCTGTCTCTGGGCGCCGAAGCGTCCCGCCGGTCGGCCGTCCACGAGAACGGTGAAGGGCGGCCGCCCGCCGGTGGTGCGCACCACCAGTTGCTCCATCTCACCCCGCGCCGCGCCGAGATCGACGCGAACGCCATCCGGCGGGAAGGCGATCTTGAGGTCGCGGGTGTCGCCCGCCTCCTCGCGCGCCGGCCCGAAGCGGCGCAGCGGCGCGGGGAGCTGGACATGGGTCATCGGCGTGGCGGCGGCGGGCCGCGGCGGCATGGCGGCGGGCGGGCCCAGACGCGCGAAGGCGTCGAACAGGATGGGGGCCGCCGCCGTGCGGCCGGTGATGCCCGGCACGGAGGATCCGTCCGGCCGCCCGACCCACACCGCCACCGTGCGCCGGCCGTCGAAGCCGACCGCCCAGGCGTCGCGGAAGCCGTAGGACGTGCCGGTCTTGTAGGCGAGGCGCCCGGTCAGCGCCGCGTCGGGGGCCGGCGCCTCGGTGAGGATGTCGCCGACGTGCCAGGCCGCGGCCTCGTCGGTCACCGGCCGACCCGCCGGCTGGGGCTGGCCCTGCCGCTCGACCAGTTCGGGCATCTCGCCGCCACGCGCCAGGCCCGCATAGAGGGCCGCGAGATCGGCGAGCCTGAGGCCGACGCCGCCGAGGCCGACGGCGAGGCCCGGCACCTCGCCGCGCGGCAGGACCGGGCGGATGCCCGCCTGTTCGAGGCGCGCGTAGAAGCGCTGCGGCCCCACCGCATCGAGCAGGGCGACGGCCGGCACGTTCAGGGACATCTGCAGCGCTACCCGGGTCGGCACCGTGCCCTGGTAGCCGCGGTCGAAATTGGCCGGCGCATAGGTGCCGAAGCGCGAGGGGCGGTCCTCGATCAGCGTTTCGGGATGGGCGAGGCCGGCCTCGTAGGCCATGGCGTAGATGAAGGGCTTCAGCGTCGAGCCCGGCGAGCGCACGGCGCGCGTCATGTCGACCGCGCCCTGCCGCTCCCCGTCCAGCGGGTCGGCCGCGCCGATGCGGGCGATGACCTGCCCGCTGCGGTGATCGATGGCGATGAGCGCGCCGGA
>LNFH01000292.1 GCA_001464235.1 Rhizobiales bacterium Ga0077556
ATGCCGGCGTCCACGCCACCGGCCAGGTCGCCCATGTCGACCTTGCCCGCGACTGGCCGAACCGCGTCGTCCGCGACGCCACCAACCGCTACCTCAAGGACGAGGCCGTCGCGGTGGTCGCCGTCGAGAAGATGCCGGACGATTTCGACGCCCGCTTCTCCGCCGTCCGCCGCCACTACCTCTACCGCATCATCGACCGCCGGCCGCCGCTGACGCTGGAACGCCAGCGCGCCTGGTGGTCGCCCAAGGCCCTCGACGTCGACCGCATGCGCGAGGCGGCGCGCGTGCTCACCGGCCGGCACGACTTCACCACCTTCCGCTCCACCGAGTGCCAGGCGAAATCGCCGGTGCGCAACCTCGACCGCTTCGACGTTATGCGCACCGAGACGGGGATCGAGTGCCGGCTGGATGCCCGCTCCTTCCTGCACAACCAGGTGCGCTCCATGGTGGGCACGCTGAAGCTGGTCGGCGAGGGCCTGTGGACGGCCGACGACCTCGCCGAGGCGCTCGCCGCCCGCGACCGCAAGGCCTGCGGCACGGTCGGGCCGGCGCACGCGCTCTACCTGACGCAGGTGGATTATCCCGCGCACTGGCAGCCGCTGCCCGACACGCCGGAGCGGTGACGGGCGGGTCGCACATCGCACCCCCGGCCCCCGACGCGCCGACCGTCATCCCCGGCCGAGCGCAGCGAGGGGAAGGGGATCCAGGGGTCGTGAGGCGCATCGCGATCCACCCGGCCATCCCTGGACCCCCTTCCCTCGGCCTTCGGCCTCGCCGGGGGTGACGGGATGTGCCGCCTGATGCTCGCCCTCCACCGAGCCCTGCACCACCCGAAGTGCGTCCTTCGAGGCTCGCCCTTCAGGCTCGCACCTCAGGATGAGGTTGGCTTGTGCCCTGCATCATGGTCGATATGGCGGCGGGCAGCGCCGCTCCCGCCTCGGATGCCGGTCACCAAACATCCTCATCCTGAGGTGCGAGCCACCCGGCGATGCGGCAGCATCGTCCGGGGGCGAGCCTCGAAGGACGCACTCGCCCGATGCAGGGCGCGCAAGGCCCCATCTTCAAGACCACCGCCCCGCATTCCGCCGTCGTCCGATCATGCTAAACTTCCACGATGTCCGAAAGCCTGACACCCGAAGCCGCCGTCGACCGCCTCGAAACCCTCTATGAGGAGGCGACCGCCGCCCTGCGCGCCGCCCTCGCCCGCTATCTCGGCGGCGGAGCGCCACCGACCCCCGAGGAGCGCGCCCGCTTCGTCTATCCCGAGATCGCCGTCACCTATGCGCCCGAGCGGGCCGCCCCGCGCAACCGCCGCGCCTATGCGAAATTCTCGCGGCCCGGCCTCTACACGACGACCGTCACCCAGCCCGGCTTCTTCCGGCGCTACCTGCTCGACCAACTCCGCCCGCTCACCACGGAATACGACGCGACGCTGGACGTCAGGCCCTCGACCCAGGAAATCCCCTATCCCTATGTGCTCGACGGCGCCGCCGATCTCGCGGCCGACGCCCGCACGCCGGCGGAGCTGGCGCGGCACTTTCCGGTGCCGCTGCTCTCGCTCGTCGGCGACGAGGTGGCCGACGGGACGTTCGAGGCGCTCTCGGCCGGAACCCTGCCCCTCGCCCTCTTCGACGCGGTGCGCGTCGACTATTCCCTGCGCCGGCTGATCCACTACACCGGCACCGACTGGCGCGCCGTGCAGCCCTGGATCCTCCTGACCAACTACCACCGCTACGTCGACCAGTTCGTCGGCTGGGCCATGGCCGAGATCGCCGCCGGCCGCGCCGACAGGCTGGTGGCCCCCGGCGGCCTCACCGTCACGGCGGAGACCCTCGAGGGCGGCGCCGCCCGCATCGCCGCCTCGGCCTGGCACCGGTACCAGATGCCGGCCTATCACCTCGAGCGCCGCGGCACCGCCGGCGTCACCCTCGTGAACATCGGCGTCGGCCCCTCCAATGCCAAGAACATCACCGACCACCTGGCGGTGCTGAGGCCCGATTGCTGGCTGATGATCGGCCATTGCGGCGGCTTGAGGCAGGCGCAGGAGATCGGCGACTACGTCCTCGCCCATGCCTATCTGAGGCGCGACCGCATCCTCGACGCGCTGGTGCCGCCGGAAATCCCCATCCCCGCCCTCGCCGAGATCCAGACCGCTCTTCAGGAGGCCTGCGCCGCCGTCACCGGCATGACCGGCGAGGCGCTGAAGCATCGGCTGCGGACCGGCACCGTGGTCACCAACAACGACCGCAACTGGGAGCTGCGCTACACCCAGGAGGCGCGCCTCTTCAACCTGTCGCGCGCCATCGCGGTCGACATGGAGAGCGGCACCATCGCCGCCCAGGGCTACCGGCTGCGGGTGCCCTACGGCACCCTGCTCTGCGTCTCCGACAAGCCGCTGCACGGCGAGATCAAGCTGCCGGGCGCCGCCAACGCCTTCTATGCCAGCGCCGTCGCCCAGCATCTCCTCGTCGGCCTCGACGCGGTGGAGCGCCTGAAGAGCGCTGGCGGTACCATCCATTCCCGCAAGCTCAGGAGCTTCGACGAACCGCCGTTCCGCTGACGGAAAAATACCGGCCACCGCGGCTCCTTTTGCCACCTCGCGCGTTTCTGTCGGTCCGGGTCTGCCCCGGCGGGTGTGACGGAAGCGACGATGCGCAAGTTCGACGATGTGGGTTTCGCAGCGCTGCTGGTCGTCGTCAGCCTGCTGTTCGGCTGGATTCTCCTGCCGTTCTTCGGCGCCATCCTGTGGGCCGTCGTCACCGCCATCGTCTTCGCCCCCGTCAACGATCGCGTCGAGCGTGCGCTGCCGGGCCGGCCGGGCCTCGCCGCCCTGATCACCCTCTTGGCGATCCTGCTCATCGTCATCCTGCCCTTCCTCGCCATCGGCGCGAACCTCGTCTCCCAGGGCGCCGAGGCCTATGCGGCCATCGAATCCGGACGGATCGACCTGCCGGCCCTGATTCGCAGGGTGCTGGCGGCCCTGCCGTCCTGGGTCACCGACTTCGCCGCCCGCTACGGCATCTACAATGCCGACGACGTGCAGGAGCGCCTCGCCTCCTGGGCCACCGCCAGCAGCCAGTCCATCGCCACCCGCGCGGTGAGCATCGGCCAGGGCACGGCCGGCTTCGTGCTCGACCTCGGCGTCATGCTCTACCTGCTGTTCTTCCTGCTGCGCGACGGCGGCCGGCTCATCGGCCGCATCGCCGACAAGCTGCCGCTGCACCCGCGCCGCCGCCGGGCGCTGCTCGCCAAGTTCGCCCAGGTGGTGCAGGCGACCGTCAAGGGCGGCATCCTCATCGCGCTGCTGCAGGGCGCCCTCGGCGGCCTGATCTTCTGGGTGCTGGGCATCCCCTCGCCGCTGCTCTGGGCGGCGCTGATGGCCTTCCTGTCGCTGGTGCCGGCGGTCGGTGCCGGCCTCGTCTGGGGCCCGGTCGCCATCTATCTCCTCGCCACCGGGGCCGTCTGGCAGGGCGTCGTGCTCATCGCCTTCGGCGTCATGGTCATCGGCCTCGCCGACAACATCCTGAGGCCGATGCTGGTCGGCAAGGACGTCAAGCTGCCCGACTACCTCATCCTCATCTCCACCCTCGGCGGCATCGAGATCTTCGGCCTCAACGGCTTCGTCGTCGGCCCGCTCATCGCCGCCATGTTCGTCACCGTCTGGCAGATGCTGGCCGAGTCCCCGGCCCGGGACGAACAGCCGGTCCGTCGGCGCGGTCTCTAGCCACCGCGCTTTCGGCGGCCCACTTTGCAGCGCAGCACCAACCCGTTAGGGTCCCCGCCTCGCTGGAAGGCTTTTTTCCCATGCTCGTCGGCAAGCGCATCCTTCTCGTCATCGGCGGCGGCATCGCCGCCTACAAGTCGCTCGACCTGATCCGCCGGCTTCAGGACCGCGGCGCCCGCGTGCGCGCCATCCTCACCCGGGCGGGGAGCGAGTTCGTGACGCCGCTGTCGGTCGGCTCGCTCACCGGCGACAAGGTGTTCCAGGAGCTCTTCTCGCTCACCGACGAGAACGACATGGGCCATATCGAGCTGTCGCGCGACGCCGACCTGCTGGTCGTCGCCCCCGCCACCGCCGACCTCATGGCCAAGATGGCCAACGGCCACGCCAACGACCTCGCCTCCACCGCCCTCCTCGCCACCGACAAGCGCGTGCTGCTCGCCCCGGCGATGAACGTGCGCATGTGGCTGAACCCGGCGACCCAGCGCAATCTCGCGACGCTCCGCGGCGACGGCGTCGCCGTCGTCGGCCCCAACGAGGGCTCCATGGCCTGCGGCGAATTCGGCCCCGGCCGCATGGCCGAGGTGCCCGAGATCATCGCCGCCATCGAGGGCCTGATGGCCGATCCCGCCGTCGGCCGCCCGCTCGCCGGGCGCCACGTGGTGGTGACCTCCGGCCCGACCCGCGAGCCGATCGACCCGGTCCGCTACATCTCCAACCACTCCTCCGGCAAGCAGGGCCACGCCATCGCCCGCGCCGCCGCGGCGGCGGGCGCCCGGGTCACCCTCGTCACCGGCCCGGTGGCGCTGGCCGATCCCGTCGGCGTCGACACCGTCCATGTCGAGAGCGCCCGCGACATGCTGGCGGCGGTGGAGAAGGCCCTGCCCGCCGACATTGCGGTCTTCGCCGCGGCGGTCGCCGACTGGCGCGTCGCCGAGGTCGCCGGCGGCAAGATCAAGAAGGGCGCGGGCGGCCCGCCGAGCCTCAGCTTCGTCGAGAACCCCGACATCCTCGCCACCATCGCCAAGAAGACAGAAGGCCGGCCGGGCCTCGTCGTCGGCTTCGCCGCGGAGACCGAGGCCGTCCTCGACAACGCCCGCGCCAAGCTCGCCCGCAAGGGCTGCGACCTCATCGTCGCCAACGACGTCGCCAGCGGCACCGACACCTTCGGTGGCGACATGAACCGGGTCCACATCGTCGCTGCCGACGGCGTGGAGACCTGGGAGCGTCAGTCCAAGGATGCGGTGGCCGCCGCCCTCGTCTCCCTCCTCGCCCGCCGGATTTCCCCATGAGCCACCTGACCGTTCCCGTCCGCATCCTGCCCCACGGCGAGGGCCTGCCGCTGCCGAAGGCGCAGACCGAGGGCGCCGCCGGCATGGATCTCCTCGCGGCCCTGGCCGACGACGCGCCGCTGATTCTCGAATTTGGCGACCGTGCCGCCGTGCCGACCGGCCTCGAAATGGCCATTCCCGAGGGCTATGAGGGACAGGTCCGGCCACGATCCGGCCTCGCCTTCAGGCATGGCCTGACGGTCGCCAACGCGCCTGGCACCATCGACTGCGACTACCGCGGGGAGGTCAAGGTTCTCCTGATCAATCTCGGCCGGGATCCCGTGACCATCGCCCGCGGCGAGCGCATCGCACAGCTCGTGATCGCGCCCGTCACCGCCGCGGATCTGGTTGCCGTCGATAGCCTGGATGCGACGCAGCGCGGCGCGGGGGGACTTGGTTCTACCGGCAGATGAGAATTTTCTTCTCTGCGTTGCAAACACAGGCCTTATGCACGAAATGGTCTTCTACTGTTTGTCTCATTTGTGATTTGTTTGAAATTGGGGTGAAACGACGTCGCCCCCAGCATTGAGGGACCCATGTCGATCCTTTCACGTCGTGGCCGGTTGGCAATCGCCGCCGTTGTCGATATCGCCGTACACGCGGTGAACGCACCGGTGTCGGCGAAGGCGCTTGCCGCACGCCACAATCTTCCGCCACGGCATCTCGAGCCGCTGCTCCAGGCCCTCGTCCGGGCCGGCATCCTCAAGGGCATGCGTGGCCCGCGCGGCGGCTACGATGTCGCCCGCGACCGCCACCGCATCAGCTGCGCCGAGATCGTGCGCACCGCCGTGGGCTCGGGCGTCGACGATTTCGACGCGATCTCTCCGCTCATCGAGGCCATCATCGTGCCCGCCATGGCGGAAGCCGAGCGGGATTATTTCGACCGCCTCGGCCGCATCTCGGTCGCCGACCTCTGCGACAAGGTCGCCGAGGCGCGCGAGGCCGTCCCCGGCCTGCTCGAGCCGGCCTGAACTCAGGCCGCCTGCGCGAAGACGTTCACCAGCCTGTCGAGCGCGCCGTTCAGCGTCTCGTCCTTCTTGGCGAAGCAGAACCGCACCACCGAGGTGACCGGCGTCTGCGCGTAGAAGGCCGAGACGGGGATGGCGGCGACGCCGTGCTCGGCCACCAGCGCCTTGCAGAAGGCGACGTCGTCGGTGATGCCGGCGGGCGCCAGGTCCACGTTGATGAAATAGGTCGCGGCGCTCGGCAGCACACGGAAGCCCGCCTGCGCCAGGCCGGCGTGGAAGAGGTCGCGCGAGCGCTGCAGGTCCGCGCGCATGCCGGTGAAGTAGGCGTCGTCCTTGGTGAGGCCGTAGGCCACCGCGGCCTGCAGGTTCGGCGGCGTGGTGAAGGTCAGGAACTGGTGCGCCTTGGACAGCACCTTCATGATCGCCGGCGCCGCCACCACAAAGCCGACCTTCCAGCCGGTCAAAGAGAAAATCTTGCCAGCGGACCCGATCTTCACGGCCCGGTCGCGCAGCGACTCCACCGCCAGCACCGAGAGATGGCGGCGGCCGTCGAAGACCACGTGTTCCCACACCTCGTCGGAGATGACCGTGGCGCCGAAGCGCTGGCAGAAGCGGCCGAGCAGGTCGAGGTCCTCGGCCGGGAAGATGGATGCCGCGGGGTTGAGCGGGTTGTTGATGAGGACGACGCGGGTCCTGTCCGAGAAGACCGCCGCCAGGTCCTCCTCGGTGAAGCGCCAGTGCGGCGGCCTGAGCGTCACGAAGCGCGGCACGCCGCCGGCCCGGAGCACGAGCGGCAGATAGGCGTCGTACATCGGCTGGAACAGCACCACCTCGTCGCCCGGCTGGATCAGCGCCATCAGCGCTCCCGCCAGGGCCTCCGTCGCGCCGGAGGTGATCATCACCTCCTGCTGGGCATCGATCGTGAGGGCCTGGTGATGCCGGTAATGATCCGCCACCGCCTGGCGCAGCTCCGGCAGGCCCATCATCGGCGGATACTGGTTCCAGCCGGAGACCACGGCTTCGGCGGCCTTCTGGCGCACGTCCACCGGGCCGGGATCGTCGGGAAAGCCCTGGCCGAGATTGATCGCGCCCGTTTCGCGCGCCATCTGCGACATGACCTCGAAGACGGTGGTGGGCAGGTCGGCAAAGATCGGGTTCATCGGGTCACCGTCTCGGGCGCGTTCTGTTCAAAGAACGATCCGGCCGGTATGCCGAAACGATGGCCGGGAGTCAAACCGCCGGGGTGGCGACGAAGGTCATGCGGTGGGGCGTCAGGCCGAGATTGGGCCGGTGGCGACGGGCGGTGAAGCCGTGCCGCGTCATCAGCGCGATCATGTCGGTCTCGGCATAGGTCGCGAGGCCGATCTCGCTGCGGATCTTGCGGTAGGGCGACACGGCGGTGGCGACGAGCCCGGCGAGGGCCGCCGGCAGGTAGCCGTTGCGCCAGGCGTTGCGCAGCAGCGAGGCGACGTCCGCGACCATGCCCGCATCGGGCGGGATGACGTCGGCGATGACGAGCCGGCCGCCGGGCTTCAGCTTCGCGCGGAAGCGGTCGAGCAGGGCGGCGAAGTCCTCCGCCGACAGGTACTGGATGAGCGAGGAGACGACGATGAGGTCGGCCGCGCCGTCCGCCAGCACCGTGTCGAGATCCTCCGGCAGGGCGAAGGCGACGTTGGACAGCCGCCCGAAGCGCTCGCGCAGCTTCGCCACCACCGAGGGCGCGCCGTCGCAGAGCACCAGCCGCCCGACGGTCGCGGCGACGCGGGGGGTCTCCAGCGCCTCGCCGCAGGCATAGTCCAGCACCACGGCGTCGGGGCGCAGGCCCGCCTCGGCCACATGGGCGAGGATGCCGTCGGCGATCGCCCGGTAATGCACGTCCTTGTGGCGGTCGCTTACATAGATGGCGTGGTCGCCGTCCCAGAACGAGCGCCAGTCGGCCATCACTTCGCCGATCCGGACAGCTTGTCCGTCAGCGCCAGCAGCACGCCCGACACCACGAAGGTGACGTGGATGACGACCAGCCAGGTCATCTCCCGGTCGCTCATGCCGCCGACGTTCATGAAGCCCTTGAGCAGGTGGATCGCCGAGATCGCGACGATCGAGGCGAGCAGTTTCAGCTTGAGGGCCGAGAAGTCGATGGACCCCATCCATTCCGGACGGTCCTTGCTCGACACGTGCTCCATCTTGGAGACGAAGTTCTCGTAGCCGGAGAACACCACCATGATCACCAGGTTGCCGGCGAGCGACAGGTCGATCAGCGTCAGCACGCCGAGGATGACGTCGGATTCCTTGGCGGTCGGCACCTTGATGATGAAGCCGATGAGGTCGCGCACGAAGACGATCATCAGGGCCAGGAGGCCGAGCATCAGGCCGACATAGAAAGGGGCCATCAGCCAGCGGCTGGCGAACAGGCCACGCTCGAGCGCACGCTCGATGCCTTCAGACGCACTGGGTGTCACCGGAGTTTCGCTCATGGCGGGCTCATGGCACGGGATGGTATCCGCAGGCAAGCGACGGCGCTATTCGCCCTCGCCGAAACGATCCGCCACCAGCGCGGCGAGGGCCTCGACGGCGGCCTCCGCCTCGCGGCCGCGGGCGGTGAGGGTGATGGAGGTGCCGATCCCGGCGGCCAGCATCATCAGGCCCATGATGGAGCTCGCATCCACCGTCTCGCCGGCGCGCGACACCTTGATCGCCGCGTCGAACCGGTCGGCACAGGCGACGAACTTGGCGGAGGCGCGGGCATGGAGGCCGCGCTTGTTGAGGATGGGCAGCTCGCGCACCACGGTGCCGGTGGCGGCCGTCGCCTCCGCTGCCTGAGCCCCGTCGTCCTGCGCCATCTCGACGTTCCTCGCCACGCTCTGTGCCGCCTTCCGGTCGGCGATGCCCCGAATGCGGGCATCTCGCCGCCATTCTAGGCACCGAACTCGCCCGACCTCAATTCCCTGCGAGGACGCGGCTGGCGATATTGATGTATTTGCGCCCCGCTTCCTGGGCGTGCAGCACCGCCTCGGCCAGCGGTTTCTCGGAGCGCACGGTGGCGAGCTTGACGAGCATCGGCAGGTTGATGCCGGCGATCACCTCGACGGGTCGGCCGCTCATCACCGAGATGGCGAGGTTGGAGGGCGTGCCTCCGAACATGTCGGTCAGCACCGCGACCCCGTCGCCGGAATCCACCTGGTCCACCGCGGCGATGATGTCGCGGCGGCGCTGGTCCATATCGTCGCTCGGCCCGATGGCGATGGTCTCCACCTGGCGCTGAGGACCGACGACATGTTCCATGGCATGCCGGAATTCGACGGCCAGTTGGCCGTGCGTCACGATGACGAGACCGATCATCAGGCACTCCGCGCGCGGCTCGCCGCGCGCCTGCTCACTCGGGAGGAAGACATCTTGACCATGTGGCCGGCTGGCGCAAGGGCAGGTGCATCAACGATAGCCGTATGGTTGCGATGCAGCAAGGACCGGATTTGCGGTGGAACACCATGAGGATCGGGCCAGAACCAGCCTCACGGGCAATCTGACGCCGCAGAGCGCCGTCCACAGGCTTTCCGGCTCCGGCATCCGGGCCGCATCCTCCGCATCGAGGTCGACCACCAGGCCGACGACGGCCGCGGCCTCGAAGGGGGCGGACACGATCCCTTCGCCCCGCCGCTCGACCAGCCCGGCGAGAGCCGCCGGCGGTCGCGCGAGGAGCCTGCCGCCCGCCACCGCGAGGTCCACCCTGTCGTCTGCCACCAGCCGGGCGAAGGGAACGGCGCCGGCCGCCGCGAGGCCGACGAGGTCGAGCGCGAGGCGCGACTTGCCCGCCCCGGAGGGCCCGCGGATGAGGATCGCCTTGGCGCCGACGAGGACGGCGGTGGCGTGGACCGTCGCCAAGGCCGCCGGCCTCAGGCCGCCGGCAGGCGGACGACGAAGCGCGCCCCGGCGGGTGCCGGCTGGCCGTCCTCGTCGGTGCGCCCGGGACGGTTCTCCGCCCAGATGCTGCCCCCGTGGGCCTCGATGATCTGCTTGGAGATCGACAGGCCGAGACCCGAGTTCTGCCCGTAATCCTGATGGGGCCGGTCGGTATAGAAGCGCTCGAAGATCCGCTGCAGCGCGTCCTCGCGGATGCCGGGACCGTCGTCGTCCACGACGATCTCGATGACACCCTTGAGCTTGCGCGCGGTCACCCGCACCGCGCCGTCGGCGGGCGAGAAGGAGCGCGCATTGTCGATGAGGTTGGTGATCACCTGGCTGATGCGGCCGTCATGGCCGGGCACGACGAACTCGGCCGGCTTGCCGCCCTCGAAGCCGAGCGTCACCGGAACCTGCCCCTCCTTGCGCACCTCGTTGGCGATGGTGACGAGGGTGCCGAGGAGCTTCGACAGGTCGACGCGCGTCGATTCCTGGCGCTGCAGCTCGGCGTCGAGCCGGCTGGCGTCGGAAATGTCGGTGATCAGCCGGTCGAGGCGGCGCACGTCGTGCTGGATCACCTCCAGGAGGCGTCCGCGCGAGGTGTCGGTCTTGGCGAGCGGCAGCGTCTCCACGGCCGAGCGGAGCGAGGTCAGCGGGTTCTTGAGCTCGTGGGCGACGTCGGCGGCGAAGCGCTCGATCGCCTCGATGCGGGCGTAGAGCGCGTCCGTCATGTCGCGCAGCGACCGCGACAGGTGGCCGATTTCGTCACGCCGCTGGCTGAAGTCGGGGATCTCCTCGCGCGAGCGGTGGCGCCGGCGCACCTGCTCGGCGCCCTCGGCGAGCTTGCGCACCGGGCCGGCAATGGTGCGCGCCATCAGGACGGACAGCAGCACCATGACCAGGGCGGCGACGAGGAAGACGCGCAGCACCTGGAAGCGCTCGGCGTCGAGCACCGCGTCGATCTCGCCGCCCTGGGTGTTGAGCAGCAGCACGCCGAGGACGCCGCGGAAGCGCTGCACCGGGATTGCCACCGACACGATCAGCTCGCCGCGCTCGTTGACGCGCACCATGCTGACCTTCTGCCCGTTCAGCGCCTGCACCACCTCCGGATAGCTGCGGCCGTTGCGCAGGCCGAGGTCGCGGTAGAGCGGGAAATTGCCGCCGCCGCGCAGGAAGCGCCGGATCTCGTTCCACCACTTCTCGTAGAAGGGCGGCTTGGTGCCGATCGGCGGCAGGTCGAGGGTCTGGATGTCGCCGCGGCCGTAGAGGTTGCGGTTGTCGAGGATGAGGTTGCCCTCGCGGTCGTAGACGCGCGCCTGGGTGCCGGTCGGGCCGGTCAGGCGACGCAGCACCGGGGCGACCCGCTCTGGATTGATGGGGAATTCGAGGAGGGCGCCGAAATCGTCCACCGAGGAGGCGGCGCCTCCCAGCTGCAGCTCGAACAGCTTGTCCGGGTCGATCGGGATGACCGGCCCCTCCACCGAGGTCGAGGCGGCGATGGCGCCGGCGATGATCTCGCCCTGCACGAGGAGGCTCTGCGCCCGCGACTCGATCAGCCCCTCGCGGAACTGCGACAGCCAGAGGATGCCCGAGACCAGCGCCACCAGCCCCACGAGGTTGAGCAGGACGATGCGCCGCGTCAGGCTGGAAAAGGAGCGGTTGACCACCGCCCGCGCGGTGCGGGCGAGGACCCGCACCAGCCGCGCCCAGGGCCTCAGCGGCCGCGAGGCGGTTGCGGGCGGCGGCGCCGCCTGGGTCTCGTCTGTGGTCCGGTCCAGCATGGTGCCGGTGAGGCGCCGGAGCAGCCTCACTCCTTGAAGCGGTAGCCGACGCCGTACAACGTCTCGATCATCTCGAAGTCGTCGTCGACGACCTTGAACTTCTTGCGCAGCCGCTTGATGTGGCTGTCGATGGTGCGGTCGTCGACATAGACCTGGTCGTCATAGGCCGCGTCCATCAGCGCGTTGCGGCTCTTCACCACGCCCGGGCGCTGGGCGAGGGCCTGCAGGATCAGGAACTCGGTGACGGTCAGGGTCACCGGCTCGCCGTCCCAGGTGCAGGTGTGCCGCTCGGGGTCCATGCGCAGCTTGCCGCGCTCCAGCACCTTGGCGTCCGTCTTGGCCTCGGCGGCCGGGTCCTTCGCCGCCGCGCGCCGCAGCACCGCCTTGACGCGCTCGACCAGCAGGCGCTGGGAGAACGGCTTCCGGATGAAGTCGTCGGCGCCCATCTTGAGGCCGAAGAGCTCGTCGATCTCCTCGTCCTTGGAGGTGAGGAAGATCACCGGCATGTCCGTCTTCTGTCGCAGCCGTCGCAGCAGCTCCATCCCGTCCATCCGCGGCATCTTGATGTCGAGGATGGCGAGGTCGGGCGGCGTCTGCTTGAAACCGTCGAGGGCGGAGGCGCCGTCATTGTAGGTAACGATGCGATAGCCTTCGGCTTCGAGCGCGATGGCGACCGAGGTGAGGATGTTCCGGTCGTCGTCGACGAGGGCGATGGTCGGCATTTGCTTCCCTTGTTGGGCGAGGCATGTGTCGGGCGCGCCAATTGTGGCAGACGCGCTCCCCGCCGTTCGAACGCGCCTAGCGTGGCGAAAATGGGACTGACGCAGGATAACGGCAAGGCAGGCCGAAGATAAGGGCCTCGGACAAGGTTTATTCGCGCCTTGGCGGGAGCCCTGCCGGTCTCCGGTCCCCGTCAACGCAAAAGGCCGGGCGCTGGCCCGGCCTCGTGAATCCCGCTCGGGACCCGTGCTTACTTCGGAACCTCGACCGGGCTGTCCGACTGTTCGCGCAGATAGGCGAGGAGGTCGGCGCGCTGCTGCTCGGAGCGGATGCCGGCGAAGGCCATGGAGGTGCCCGGCAGGGCGCCGCGCGGATTGGTGATGAAGGCGTAGATCTCCTCCAGCGTCCAGGGCTGGTTGGCCTTGGCCTTCATCGCCGCGGAATAGTTGAAGCCGGCGACGGCGCCGTGGTTGCGGCCGACGATGCCGTAGAGGTTCGGACCCGCGCCGTTGGCGCCGCCCTTGTTGATCGTGTGGCAGGTGGCGCACTGGCGGAACACGGCGGTGCCGTTGGCGGCATTGGCGGAGGCGAAGACCTCGGCCATCGACTTGGTCGGCGCCGCAGCGGCCGGCGCGGCCTGCTGACCGGCGGGCGGCGCCACCGCCACCTCGTAGCCCGGCTTCGCCGGCGTCTTCGGCCGGAACAGTTCATTGGCCAGAAGGCTGCCGCCGAGGGTGCCCGTGCCGACGAGCAGCACGGCCATCATGACCTTGTTGAATTCCAATCCGTCCATAGGGACCAGCTCCAGACATCGGCGGCGCCTGGCGAAAATGCGCGGGGGAACGCGGGATGGGCCTGCCGATTTGGCGCGGACACTATCCAATTTGCTCCCCGTGAGGCAACCCGTATATGCACGCCTCTCTCATGCTACTTTTTGCCGCCTCCAAACTGGCCCGACGCCGCGACACCAGCCCGCCATGACCGCATCCCTCGTCCTCGTCCCCGCCCGCATGAGCGCCTCGCGGCTTCCCGGCAAGCCTCTCGCCGACATCGGCGGGACCCCGATGATCGTCCATGTCCTGCGCCGGGCCGAGGCGGCCGGGCTCGGCCCGGTGGTGGTGGCGACCGATTCGGCGGAGATCCTCGCCGCGGTGGAGGCGGCGGGCGGCCGCGCCGTCATGACCCGCGCCGACCACCCCACCGGCTCCGACCGCATCCAGGAGGCGGCGGACCTCGTCGACCCCGATAAGCGCTACGGCCGCATCGTCAACGTCCAGGGCGACCTGCCGACGATCGAACCCTCGATCGTCCGGGCGGCCGCCGACCTCCTCGACGACCCCGCCGTGGACATCGGCACGCTCGCCGCCGTCATCACCCGGCAGGAGGAGATCACCAATCCCAACGTGGTGAAGGCGGTGGGCACGCCGCTCTCGGACACGCGGCTGCGGGCCCTCTACTTCACCCGCGCCACCGCCCCGACCGGCGAGGGGCCGCTCTACCACCATATCGGCCTCTACGCCTATCGCCGCGCGGCGCTGGAGCGCTTCGTCTCCCTGCCCCCGGCACCGCTGGAGAAGCGCGAGCGGCTGGAGCAGCTCCGGGCGCTGGAGAACGGCATGCGCATCGACGTCGCGGTGGTCGAGGCCGTGCCCCTCGGCGTCGACACGCCGGCCGACCTCGAGCGCGCCCGCGCCCTCATCGCCAAAGCCTGATCCTTTCGCTAAACAGACCGCCCCACCGGAGTGACGCGTCCATGATCCTCGCGCCCAAGCGCATCGCCTTCCAGGGCGAACTCAGCGCCTTCTCGCACCAGGCGGCCAATGCGGTCTTTCCGCAGGCCGAGGTTCTCCCCTGCCCGAGCTTCGAGGACGCCTTCGCCGCCATCCAGAACGGCGATGCCGATCTCGGCATGATCCCGATCGAGAACTCCATCGCCGGCCGCGTCGGCGACGTGCATCACCTGCTGCCCACCGCCGGTCTCAACATCATCGGCGAGTTCTTCCTGCCCATCCGCTTCCAGCTCATGGGCGTGAAGGGCTCCTCGCTCGCCACGGTGAAGACGGCGCGCAGCCACATCATGGGCCTCGGCCAGTGCCGGCAGATCATCCGCAAGCTCGGCCTGAAGCCGATCGTCGCGGCGGACACCGCCGGCTCGGCCCGCGAGGTCGCCGAGATGGGCGACCCGAGCCAGGCCGCCATCGCGCCGCGGCTCGCGGCCGAGGTCTATGGCCTCGACATCCTCGCCGAGGACATCGAGGACGCGGCCAACAACACCACCCGCTTCGTCATCCTGTCGCGCCAGAAGATCTGGGCCGCTCCGGGCCAGAACTGCCTGACGAGCTTCGTCTTCCAGGTGCGCAACGTGCCGGCGGCGCTCTACAAGGCCATGGGGGGCTTTGCCACCAACGGCGTCAACATGACGAAGCTGGAGAGCCACATGATCGGCGGCCGCTTCGTCGCCACTCGCTTCTATGCGGAGATCGAGGGCCATCCCGACGACCGCAACGTCAAGCTGGCGCTGGAGGAACTCGCCTTCTTCGCCAAGGAGCTGACCATCCTCGGCGTCTATCCCCAGCATCCCTGGCGGAACGAGGTCGAGAAGACCGTGGCCGAATAGGCCGGGCCTCGCCGCGGCGGCGCGAATCGCGGCACCCTCGCGTCCATGGATCTGCCCCCTCTCGAACTCGACACGCTGCGGATCGCCATCGGCCTCGCCGATACCGGTGACCTCACCGCGGCGGGCCGGCTGCTCGGCGTCGGCCGGCGCACGGCCGCCGCCCGCATCGCCCAGCTCGAGCGGCGAATCGGGGCCGTGCTCTTCGACCATGCCGGCAAGACCGTCCGCCCGACGGCGGCCGGTGACGTCTTCATCGCCGAAATCCGGCTGTCGCTGGCCGCCGCCGAGCGCGCCGCGCGGCTGGCGCGGGCCATGGCGGACCGCGCCGAAACCATCGGCATCGGCGTCACCGACGAGGCCATGCTCGGCCCGCTGCGCGATCTCTTCGAGGACCCCGCCTGGGTCGAGGCGGGCTTCGCGCCGGCCCTTCACCACGGTCCGCTCTCCGACCAGATGGCGGCGCTCGCCGAGGGCCGCCTCGCCATGGTCTTCGCCGCCCCGCCGCTGCCGCCCCATCCGCGCATCCAGCACAGGCAGGTGGCGACATCGAAATGGTCGGCCCTGGTGCCGGACGCCGAGGCGCGGCTGCGCAAGACGGCGAGCCTCTCCAACCTCACCCGCAAGCCCCTCGTCATGCTGGAGCGCGAGAAGGCGGCGCTCGCCCATGACGGCGTTCTGGCGGCCCTCCAGGCGACGGGTACGGCGCCCTATGTGGCGCAGGTGGCGGACAGCTGGGCCGGCGTCGCCGCCATGGTCAGCCTCGGGCTCGGCTCGGCCCTGGTGCCATCGGTGGTGGCGAAGCGCCTCGCGGTGACGGGTGCGACCGTGCTGCCGCTGGTCGAGGCCGAGGGCCTGCCGCCCTGGACGATCTCCTGCCTCTGGCTGCCGCAGCCGGCCGGCACGGCCGCCGCGGAGGCCATCGCGCTGGTTAAGACGCGGCTGGGGTAACGTGTCGGCCCAACGCCGAATTTCTGCCGTCGGCCCCTGGACCCCCTTCCCTCGGCCTGCGGCCTCGCCGGGGGTGACGGATTGGGCGGATGGGATGCACCGCGTCACCTCTCCCCGGCGGGGAGAGGTCGCCGAGC
>LNFH01000293.1 GCA_001464235.1 Rhizobiales bacterium Ga0077556
TCTCGGCCTCGGTGCGAAAATTGCCGCCGCGCAGGCCTTCGACGGCGCGGGCCGCAGCCCCGCCGACATGCGGCTCCTCGGCCTCTACGACAGCTTCACGCCGACCCTCGCCATCTTCCTCGAGGCGCTCGGCTTCGCAGAGCCCGGCCGGGCGGGTGCCGCCGCGCGGGACGGACGCTTCTCCCGTGACGGCGCGCTGCCGCTGAACCTCCACGGCGGGCTGATGTCCTATGGCCACCCGGGCGTCGCGGGATTCCTCGCCCATGTGGTGGAGGTGGTCCGGCAGATGCGCGGCGAGGCCGGCGAGAGGCAGGTGGCCGACGCGCCGCTCGCCTATTGCCACGCCGACGGCGGCGTCTTCTCCAGCCATGCCGGCTTCGTGCTGGAGCGCACGGCATGAGCGGCGTCACGCTTCAATCCTGCGGCGCCTGCGGCCATCGCTGGCAATTCCGCCGTGGTGCCTGCCCCTCCTGCGGCTCGGCGGCCGTCGGCGAGGTCGAGGCGGGGGGAGGGGGCATTGTCTGGTCGGTGACGACGGTGCTGCGCGCCCCGCTCCCCGAACTCGACGTTCCCGGCGGCTACGGCATCGCCCTCGTGACCCTGGACGAGGGGCCGCGGATCATGTGCCGGGCGGTAGCGGGGCTCTCTATCGGCGACCGGGTCTCGGTGGCCGGCGGCGAGGACGGCCTGCCGCGGGCGCGGCGCGCCTGATCAGAACTTGAAGACGCTGGCGGCCGCCGACTTGCTCGCTTCCTTGACGCTCATATCCATCTCCAGCCGGGCGATCTCGATCTTGAGAAGGGCGATCCGCTCGGCGAGTTCATGGACGGAGAGGGCCGAGAGGTCCTGGCCGAGAACATGGGCGGGCGGCTTCGGCCGCGGCTTCAGGTCGTCGTCGAACATGGTGGCGTCCTCCTCGCGGACTGGCATTGGACCTGCCCAGAGGCTACACCGTCTCACCCCCCGCTGTCGAAACCGGACGCCCCGATGACCGCCATCCCCCCGACCATGACCGCCATCGCCATTCCCGTTCCGGGCGGCCCCGAGGCGCTGGTGCCCGAGACGCGGCCGGTGCCTGTGCCGGGACCGGGCGAGGT
>LNFH01000294.1 GCA_001464235.1 Rhizobiales bacterium Ga0077556
GTCTGCGCGCTGGTCGCCGGCGGCGGCTATGCCGAATATGCGGTGGTCCACGAGACCAACGCGCTGCCCGTGCCGAAGGGCCTCTCCATGGTCGAGGCGGCGGGCATCCCCGAGACCTTCTTCACCGTCTGGTCCAACGTCTTCGACCGGGGCGGCCTGACGTCCGGCGAGACCATCCTCATCCACGGCGGGACGTCGGGCATCGGCGTCACCGCCATCCAGCTCGCCAAGGCTTTCGGCGCCACCGTCATCACCACGGCGGGTTCGGACGAGAAATGCGCCGCGGCGAAAGCCCTCGGCGCCGACCACGCCATCAACTACCGCACCACCGACTTCACCGCCGCGGTGAACGAGATCACGGGCAAGCGCGGCGCCAACCTGATCCTCGACATGGTGGGCGGCGACTACGTGCAGAAGAACCTCGACTGCGTCGCCGTCGACGGGCGCATCGTGCAGATCGCCTTCCTGCACGGCTCGGAGATCAAGGCCGACATCCGCTGGATCATGCTGAAGCGCGTCACCTTCACCGGCTCGACCCTGCGCATCCGCGACATCGCCTTCAAGGCGGCGCTGGCCGACGCGCTGAAGGCGAAGGTCTGGCCGCTGCTCGAGAACGGCACGGTGAAGGTGGTGATGGATTCGACCTATCCGCTGGCCGAGGCCTTTAAGGCCCATGCCCGCATGGAGGGCAGCACCCACGTCGGCAAGATCGTCCTGACCCTGTGAGGGCGCCTCAGCGCCGCCCGACGGCGCTGCGGTGATGGGCGTGGGTGATGGCGATGGCGAGGGCGTCGGCGGCGTCCATCGTCTTCGGGTCGGCCTTCGGCAGCAGGATGCCGATCATCATGTGGATCTGGTTCTTCTCGGCGTGACCGGCGCCGACCACCGATTTCTTGACCTTGTTGGGCTCGTATTCGGCGACCGGGATCCCCGCCAGCGCCGGCACGACCATGGCGATGCCGCGGGCCTGGCCGAGCTTCAGCGTCGCGCCGGCGTCCTTGTTGACGAAGGTCTGCTCCACCGCCGCCTCGTCGGGCGACCAGGCGGCGAGCACGTCGGAAATGCCCCGGTGCAACTGGGCGAGGCGGGGGCCGAGCTCGGCCTTGTCATCGGACGTCACCGTGCCGCAGGCGACGAAGACGAGTCGGTTGCCGGTCACGTCGATGACGCGCCAGCCGGTGCGGCGAAGGCCTGGATCGATGCCGAGGATGCGAATCGTGGAATTCATCGCTGCAATCTAGGCCTCGTTCGCGAAGATCAGCCACCGCT
>LNFH01000295.1 GCA_001464235.1 Rhizobiales bacterium Ga0077556
CTCACCCGCCTCGCTGCGCTCGTCGACCTCTCCCCGCCGGGGAGAGGTGAAGCGGCGACGCCTTTGTCCCCTCTCCCCGCCGGGGAGAGGTGAAGCGGCGGCGAAGGCGCGCCCCCTTCCGTGCCCCCGCGCCGCACCGCCCCTCGACCCACTCCCGGATCCCCCATGCCGACACGCGCCGCCATCGTCGCCGCCGCCCGTTCGTGGCGCGGCACGCCCTACCGCCACCAGGCCTCGCTTCAGGGGATCGGCTGCGACTGCCTCGGCCTCGTCCGCGGCGTCTGGCGGCAGGTGATCGGCCCGGAGCCGGTCTTCGTGCCGCCCTACACGCCCGACTGGGCCGAGGCCCACGGCCGCGAGACCCTGGCCGAGGCGGCGCGCCGTCACCTCGTGGAGCTCGATCCGCGGGAGGCGCTGCCCGGCGACGTCGTCCTGTTCCGCTGGCGCGACGGCTTTCCCGCCAAGCACTGCGCCATCCTCACCGGCCCGGCGACGCTGATCCACGCCCATGACGGCGCGGCGGTGGCCGAGATCGCCTTCGCGCCCTGGTGGCGACGTCGCCTCGCCCACGCCTTCGCTTATCCCCATCTCGACCCGGAGACGCCCTGATGGCCGCTCTCGTCCTTTCCCTGGCCGGCGCGGCGCTCGGCGGCAGCTTCGGCGCCGCGGGGGTGGTCGCCGGCCGCCTCGCCGGGGCGCTGGCGGGCGCGGTGATCGACCGGGCGCTGTTCGGCGCCCGTCCGCCCGACGGGCCGCGGCTGAAGGATCTCGACGTCCTCTCCTCCACCGAGGGCGCACCGATCCCGCGCGTCTACGGGCGCATGCGCGTCGCCGGCCAGGTCATCTGGGCGACGAAGCTCACCGAGCAGGGCTCCGGCGGCGGCAAGGGATCCCCGCGCGGGCGGACCTACAGCTACACCGCCAATCTCGCCGTCGGGCTCTGCGAGGGGCCGATCGCCGGCATCGGCCGCATCTGGGCCGACGGCAAGGAGCTCGATCAGGCCGGCCTCACCATCCGCGTCCACTGCGGCACCGAGGACCAGCCGGCCGATCCTCTCATCGTCGCCAAGGAGGGCGCGGGCGACACCCCGGCCTATCGCGGCCTCGCCTATGTGGTCTTCGAGAACCTGCCGCTGGACGACTTCGGCAGCCGCATCCCGCAGCTCACCTGCGAGGTGATCCGGCCCGTCGGGCGGCTCGAGGAGATGGTGCGCGCCCTCGTGGTCATCCCCGGCGCCACCGAGTTCGGTTACGAGCTTGCCGTCCACAGCCGCGAATTCGGCCTCGGCCGCTCGGCGCCGGAGACGCGCCACACCACGCGCGACGGCGCCGATTTCACGGTGGCGATGGACGAGGCGCAGGCGCTCTGCCCGAACCTCGAATCGGTCTCGCTGGTGGT
>LNFH01000296.1 GCA_001464235.1 Rhizobiales bacterium Ga0077556
CGACATCCAGGTCGAGGCGACCTTTCCGGACGGCACGAAGCTCGTGACCGTCCACGAACCCATCCGCTGAACCCGCAAACAGGCCCGGCCCATGCGCTTCCTCCGTCTCGCCCTTTCCGCCGCCGCCCTGACCGCCCTCGCCACGGCGGCGGAGGCCCACACGGGCCACGGCGCCACCAACGCCTTCACGGCCGGCTTCGCCCATCCGCTCGGCGGTGTCGACCATCTGCTCGCCATGGTGGCCGTCGGCCTCTGGGCCGGCCTTGCCGGCGGCAGGGCGCTCTGGCTCTGGCCCGCAGGCTTCGTGGCCGCCATGGTGCTGGGCGGCGCCCTCGGCATGGCGGGCGTGCCCATGCCCTTCGTCGAACAGGGCATCGTCGGTTCGGTCATCGTGATCGGCCTCGCCGCGGCGCTCGCCTTCAGCCCGTCGCTCGCCGTGGGCGTCGCCATCGCCGCGCTCGCCGGTCTGTTCCACGGCCATGCCCATGGCACCGAAGTGCCGGCCGACGCCTCCGGCCTCGCCTATGCCGCCGGTTTTGCCCTCGCCACCGCTTTGCTCCATGCCTGCGGCATCGCCGCCACGGTGATCGCCGCCCGCTTCACGCTGCCGGTGGCGGCGCGGGCCGCCGGCGGCCTGACGGCGGTGGCCGGCGTGGTGCTCGCCGCCCGCTTCTTCTGACGCCGCTCCCGGGGAGATCCGCATGCTCGACCTGCGCCCGAACTGCGAATGCTGCGACCGGGACCTGCCGCCCGAGGCGACGAACGCCATGATCTGCACCTTCGAGTGCACGTTCTGCGCCGACTGCGCGGCTGACGTCCTGAAGGGCACCTGCCCGAACTGCGGCGGGGAACTGGTGCGCCGGCCGGTCAGGCCCGCCGCCAAGCTCGCCCGCTTCCCGGCATCGACGACACGGGTGCTGAAGCCCCAGGGCTGCGCGGGAGTTGCACCATGAAACCGGGCGAGATCATTCCGGCCGAGGGCACGGTCGAGCTCAACCAGGGCCAGAACAGCGTCGTGCTGACCGTGTCCAACACCGGCGACCGGCCGGTGCAGGTGGGCTCCCACTACCATTTCCACGAGACCAATCCGGGCCTCGTCTTCGACCGCGAGCAGGCGCGCGGCATGCGGCTCGACATTCCGCCCGGCACCGCCGTGCGCTTCGAACCCGGCCAGACCCGCGAGGTGACGCTCGTGCCCTATCGCGGCTCGCGCACCGTCTACGGCTTCCGGCAGTCCGTCATGGGCAAGCTCTGAGCGCTCCGAGGAGAATTCCATGCCCTACAGGATGACGCGCGGCGCCTATGCCGACATGTTCGGGCCGACGGTCGGCGACAGGGTGCGCCTCGCCGACACCGAGCTCTTCGTCCAGGTCGAGAAGGACTTCACCACCTATGGCGAGGAGGTGAAGTTCGGCGGCGGCAAGGTGATCCGCGACGGCATGGGCCAGAGCCAGGTGACGAACCGGGCAGGTGCGGTCGACACGGTCATCACCAACGTCCTGATCATCGACCACTGGGGGATCGTGAAGGCGGACGTCGGCCTGAAGGACGGCCGCATCCATGCCATCGGCAAGGCCGGCAATCCCGACGTGCAGCCGGACGTCACCATCATCATCGGACCCGGCACCGAGGCCATCGGCGGCGAGGGCAAGATCCTCACCGCCGGCGGCATCGACACCCACATCCATTTCATCTGCCCGCAGCAGATCGACGATGCGCTGATGAGCGGGCTCACCACCATGCTCGGCGGCGGCACGGGTCCGGCATCGGGCACGACGGCGACGACCTGCACGCCCGGGCCCTGGCACATCACCCGCATGCTGCAGGCGGCGGAAGCCTTCCCCATGAACCTCGCCTTCGCCGGCAAGGGCAATGCGGCGCTTCCCGACGCGCTGGTCGAGCAGATCGAGGCGGGGGCTTGCGCCCTCAAGCTGCACGAGGACTGGGGCACGACGCCGGCCGCCATCGACAATTGCCTGGCAGTGGCCGACGACCACGACATCCAGGTGATGATCCATACCGACACGCTGAACGAGAGCGGCTTCGTCGACGACACGATCGCGGCGCTCAAGGGCCGCACGATCCACGCCTTCCACACGGAAGGCGCCGGCGGCGGGCACGCGCCCGACATCATCAAGGTCGCCATGGTGGAGAACGTGCTGCCGTCCTCGACCAATCCGACCATGCCCTACACCGTGAACACGATCGAGGAACACCTCGACATGCTCATGGTCTGCCACCACCTCTCGCCCTCCATTCCCGAGGACGTCGCCTTCGCCGAGAGCCGCATCCGCAAGGAGACCATCGCGGCGGAGGACATCCTCCACGACATGGGCGCGCTCTCCATCATGGCCTCCGACAGCCAGGCCATGGGGCGCATCGGCGAGGTGATCATCCGCACCTTCCAGACCGCCCACAAGATGAAGGTGCAGCGCGGCAGCCTGCCCGAGGACGTCGGCACCGGCGCCGACAATTTCCGCGTCAAGCGCTACATCGCCAAGGTGACGATCAACCCGGCCATCGCCCATGGCCTGTCGAAGCACATCGGCTCGGTGGAGGTCGGCAAGCTCGCCGATCTTTGCCTGTGGGAGCCGAAGTTCTTCGGCGTGAAGCCGGCCCTGGTCATCAAGTGCGGCACCATCGCCGCGGCGCCGATGGGCGACCCCAACGCGTCGATCCCGACGCCGCAGCCCATGCACTACCGGCCGATGTTCGGCGCCTTCGGCAAGGCGATGACGGCCTCCTCGGTCACCTTCGTCTCGAAGGCCGCCTATGAGCGCGGCGTGCATGAGAAGCTCGGCCTCGACCGCATCGTCCTCCCCGTGGAGAACGTGCGCGGCGGCATCTCCAAGAAGAGCCTCATCCACAACGGCGCGACGCCGCACATCGAGGTGCACCCCGAGACCTACGAGGTGCGCGCGAACGGGGAGCTCCTGACCTGCGAACCGGCGAAGGAACTGCCGATGGCACAGCGGTACTTCCTGTTCTGAAGTGCCGGTCCACCACCCGTCATGGCCGGGCTTGTCCCGGCCATCCACGACTTGACCACCGTCGTCTCAGACCAAGTCGTGGGTGCCCGGCACGAGGCCGGGCATGACGCCACAGGCGAGCGTCGCCAAAGCAGGCCGATTGCGCTATTCGGTCTGCAACTGCCCGCCAGAGGGACACACCATGATCCGCGCCACCGAAGTCCTCGCCCCCCGATCCTTCCCCGAGACCGCCGTCATCGACCGCGTCGTGCTCGACTATGACGACCGCCATCGGCGGCGCCTGGCGATGGAGGGCGTCGAAGGCACGGCCTTCCTGCTCGACCTGCCGGAAGCGGTGCCGCTCGTCTCCGATTCGGGGCTGAAGCTGGAGGATGGCCGCGTCGTCATGGTGGTCGCCGCCGCCGAGCCGCTGGTGGAGATCCGCACGAGCGATCCGAACCACATGGTCCGCGTCGCCTGGCACCTCGGCAACCGCCACCTGCCGACCCAGATCATGGGCACGCGGCTGAGGATCCGCCGCGACCACGTCATCGAGGACATGGTGCGCGGGCTCGGTGCGAGGGTGGTGCCGATCGAGGCGCCCTTCGACCCCGAGGGCGGCGCCTATGGCCACGGCACGGTGACGGGGCATGACCACGGCCATTCCCATTCGCACGATCACGGGCATTCCCACAGCCATTCGCATGCGCATGACCATGGTCACTCCCACAGTCATTCGCACGGCCATTCCCATGGTCACGGGCATTCGCACGCCCACGGCCATAACCATGACCACGCCCCCACGCCAAAGCCGCGTGACGTCCTCGCCGTGCAGACCGCCGGCCATGTTCACGACGATTCCTGCGGCTGCGGGCACGACCACCACGGCCACGACCATGGGTATGACCACGGTCATCACCACGGCCACGACCACAAGCATGGCTGAGCCGGCGGCCGCCCCGGCGGCGCTCTACCGTCTGCTCGCCTGGATGTCGCCGGCCTATCCGGTCGGCGCCTTCAGCTATTCGCATGGCATCGAGTGGGCGGTGGAGACCGGTGACATCACCGATCTCAAGACCCTGGTCGACTGGCTCGGCCTCGTCATGCGCGAGGGCTCGGGGCTCGCCGATGCGACCTTCTGCGCCCATGCGCACCGCGCGGTGACGGCGGGCGAGGGCCAGGCTCTCAGGGACGTCGCCGAACTGGCGCTCGCCTTCCAGCCCTCGAAGGAGCGGCGGCTGGAGACGACGGCCCAGGGCAACGCCTTCATGACGGCGACGGAAGCCGCCTGGCCGGCCGCGCCGCTCGCCCTCGTGCGGGCCTCCTGGCCGGATGCCGTCGCCTATCCGGTGGCGGTGGGCGCCGCGACCGCGGCCCACGGCATCGACGAGGCGACGGCGCTCCACGCCTTCCTCCACGCGGTGGCGGCGAACCTCATCTCGGCCGCCGTGCGGCTCGTGCCCCTCGGCCAGACCGACGGGCAGCGGGCGCTCGCCGCCCTCGAACCGGTCGTGACGGAAACCGCGGCGGCGGCGCGGGCGCTCGCCCTCGACGACATCGGCGGCCACGCCCTGCGCTCGGACATTGCCTCCATGCGCCACGAGACCCAGTATACCCGCCTGTTCAGGAGCTAAGGAACGATCCCGAAAAGTGGGAACCGGTTTTCGGACACGATCGTGCCTAGACACAAGGAAGACCCCATGCCTTCTCCCCACGGACCCCTGCGCGTCGGCATCGGCGGCCCGGTCGGCTCCGGCAAGACGGCGCTGATGGACGCGCTGTGCAAGGCGCTCAGGCAGGACTTCGAGATCGCCGCCATCACCAACGACATCTATACCAAGTGGGACGCCGAATATCTCATGCGGTCCGGCGCGCTGCCGACCGAGCGCATCATGGGGGTCGAGACGGGGGGATGCCCGCACACCGCCATCCGCGAGGACGCCTCCATCAACCTCGCGGCGGTGGCGGAGATGCGGGCGAAGTTTCCCGAGCTCGACCTGATCCTCATCGAATCGGGCGGTGACAACCTCGCCGCGACCTTCTCGCCGGAACTCGCCGACATCACGATCTACGTCATCGACGTGGCGGCGGGGGAGAAGATCCCCTCCAAGGGCGGGCCGGGCATCACGCGCTCCGACCTCCTGGTCATCAACAAGACCGATCTCGCGCCGCTGGTCGGCGCCGACCTCGGCAACATGGACCGCGATTCCAAGCGCATGCGGGGACAGCGGCCCTTCGTCTTCACCAACATCAAGACCGGCGACGGGGTCGCCGAGGTCGCCCGTTTCGTGCGCGAGAAGGGTGGGCTCGCCGCCGGCTGAGGCGGGGCAGGGGCCATGCGCTGACCCCTTTCCCTAAAACGGTTCAAAGGCCATGATCGGCGGCAATGACGGCCGAGTGGCCGCTGTCCCGGGAGAGCCCCATGACCACCCAGCCCCGTTTCATCCGCCTCGCCGCGGAGGACAACGTCGTCGTCGCCGTCGACATGATCGACGCCGGCAAGAGGGTGGACGGGGTGACGGCCAAGGCCCGTGTGATGAAGGGCCACAAGATGGCGACGCAGCCGCTCGCCGAGGGCCAGCCCATCGTCAAATACGGGCAGATCATCGGCTTCGCCTCGCAGCCGATCGCTCCCGGCGACTGGGTCCATACCCACAACTGCGCCTTCGCCGCCTTCGAGCGCGACTATGCCTTCGCCCGGGACGCGAGGCCGAAGGACGTTCTCCCGCTCGACCAGCGCGCCACCTTCCAGGGCTTCCGCCGGGCGAATGGGCGGGCCGGCACGCGCAACTACATCGCCATCCTCACCTCGGTGAACTGCTCGGCCTCCGTCGCCCGCTTCATGGCCGAGGCGGTCAACCGCTCGGACATGCTGGCGGAGTTTCCGAATGTCGACGGCGTCATTCCGCTGGTCCACGGCACGGGCTGCGGCCTCGCCAGCGAGGGGCTCGGCTTCGACATCCTCGAGCGCACCATCTGGGGCTATGCCACCAATCCGAACGTCTCGGCCGTGCTGATCGTCGGCCTCGGCTGCGAGGTGTTCCAGATCCCGCGGCTGATGAAGGACTACGGGATCGAGCCCGGCGACCGCTTCCAGTCCATGACCATCCAGGAGACGGGCGGCACGAGGAAGTCGATCGAGGCCGGCATGGCGCGGATCCGCGAGATGCTCCCCATCGTCAACCAGGCGCAGCGGGAGACGCTGCCGGCGTCCGAGCTGTGCCTCGCCCTCCAGTGCGGCGGCTCGGACGGCTATTCCGGCATCACCGCCAATCCGGCGCTGGGCAAGGCGGTGGACCTCCTGGTCCGCCACGGCGGCACGGCCTGCCTGTCGGAGACGCCGGAGATCTACGGCGCCGAGCATCTCCTCACCCGCCGCGCCGAGAGCCGCGAGGTGGGCGAGAAGCTGGTCGACATCATCCGCTGGTGGGAGGGCTATACGGCGAAGCACGAAGGATCGATGGACAACAATCCCTCGCCCGGCAACAAGGCGGGCGGCCTCACCACCATCCTCGAGAAGTCGCTGGGCGCCGCCGCCAAGGGCGGTTCGACGACGCTGCGCGGCGTCTACCACTATGCCGAGAAGATCGACCGCGCCGGCTTCGTCTACATGGACACGCCGGGCTATGACCCGGTGGCGGCGACGGGGCAGGTGGCCGGCGGCTCGAACCTCCTCTGCTTCACCACGGGGCGCGGCTCCGCCTATGGCTGCAAGCCGACGCCCTCCATCAAGCTCGCCACCAATTCCGACATCTACACCCGCATGATCGACGACATGGACATCAATTGCGGCGACGTGCTGGACGGGGTGTCGCTGGAGGACAAGGGCCAGCAGATCTTCGACCTGATCCTCCGGACGGCGTCGGGCGAGAAGACGAAGTCCGAACTGCTCGGCTACGGCGACAACGAGTTCGTGCCCTGGCAGATCGGCGCCATCATGTGACCGGCCGACGTCCGTAATCCTGCGCAGTCCGATTTAGTCGGATATCCAACCAAATGCCTTGCGACGGGCGCCCGCCCGCCGCTATCGTCACGTCAAACCACCAAGACGCCATCAACGGCGCCGGCCCCAGGGCCTCCCGAGGAACGTTGACGAGGATTTCGCCATGACGCTCACCCGTCGCCATGCGCTGGCACTTGCCGGCGCCGCCGTCGCCACACCCGCCGTGATGCGCACCGCCTGGGGCCAGTCCCCGCAGGTGACGCTGCGCCTGCACCACTTCCTGCCGCCCGTGTCGAACGCCCACCAGCGCTTCCTGCTGCCCTGGTCGCGCAAGGTGCAGGAGGCCTCCGGCAACCGGATCAAGATCGACATCTTCCCCTCGATGCAGCTCGGCGGCGCCCCGCCGCAGCTCTTCGACCAGGCGCGCGACGGCGTCGCCGACATCGTCTGGACGCTGCCGGGCAACACGCCCGGCCGATTCCCGGCGACGGAGGCGATGGAGCTGCCCTTCATCGGCGGCAAGCGCGGGGTGACCAATTCCAAGGTGATGGCCGAGCTCGGCCCGACGCATTTCTACAAGGAATATTCCGAGGTTCAGCCGCTCTGCCTCTGGGCGCACGACCACGGGCTCATTCACTCCAACAAGCAGGTGAAGACGCAGGCCGACCTGCAGGGCCTGAAGCTGCGCTTCCCCACCCGCCAGGCGGGCGAGGCGCTGAGGGCGCTCGGGGCGACCGCCATCGGCATGCCGATCCCGCAGGTGCCGGAGGCGCTTGCGCAGGGCGTCATCAACGGCGCCGTCGTTCCCTGGGAGGTCGTGCCGGCGCTGCGCCTGCACGAGCTCGTCAACCACCACACGGAGATCCCGGGATCGCCGACGCTCTACACGGCGACCTTCATCCTCGCCATGAACAAGGCCAAGTACGAGGGCCTGCCGGCCGACCTGAAGAAGGTCATGGACGACCATTCCGGCATGATGGCCGCCGTCATGGCCGGCGAGATGTGGGACGAGCGCGGCCGGACGGTGGCCGAGATGGTCAAGGGCCGCTCGCGCAACACCATCACCGTCCTCGCCGAGGACGAGGCGGCGAAGTGGCGTGCCGCCACCCGTCCGGTCGAGGAGGCCTGGATCAGGGGCGTCAAGGACCGGGGCCTCGACGGGCAGAAGATCGTCGACGACGTCAGGGCGGCCGTGGCCAAACACATGGCGGCCTGACGGCATGACGCAGGAGGGGGCCGAGCAGCGGGGCGTTCCGGCCCCCGGCATCATCGACACCGTGACGCGGACGCTCGCCATCCTCGGCGGGCTCCTGATGCTCTCGGCGGCGGTGATGGTGACGGTGTCGGTGCTGCTGCGCTGGCTGTTCAGGTCGGGCGTGCAGGGCGACTTCGAGATGGTGCAGATCGCCACTGCGGTGGCGGTCTTCGCCTTCCTGCCCTATTGCCAGATCCGCCGCGGCAACGTCTTCGTCGACACCTTCACCCTGCGCACGCCCGCCTGGTTCAACCGCGGGCTCGACCGGATTTGGGACCTCGTCTATGCGGGCTTCGCTCTGCTGATCGGCTGGCGGCTGATGGCCGGCGGCATCGACGCCATCTCGTCGCGGACCAGTTCCATGGTGCTCGCCATCCCCATCGGCTGGGCGATCCTGGCGGTTTCGCTGATGGCCCTCCTTCTCGCGCTGGTGGCGGTCACCTCGGCCCTGCGTCTCGGGCGGGCCGAGCCATGAGCGGTGCCGCGGTCGCTGCCGTCGGCTTCGCCGGCATGCTCGTCCTGCTCGTCCTCAGGATGCCCATCGGCCTCGCCATGCTGACGGCGGGCTCCATCGGCTATGCCTGGTTCACCAGCCTGCCGATCTTCCTCAACTACATGAAGACGACGCCCTATCACCTGTTCGCGAACTACACGCTGTCGGTGATCCCGCTCTTCATCCTGATGGGGGCGCTGGCGGAAAAATCCGGCCTGTCGACGGCGCTGTTCAGGGCCGCCGCGAGCTTCCTCGGGCACCGCCGCGGCGGGCTCGGCATGGCGCTGATCGGCGCCTGCGCCGGCTTCGGCGCCATCTGCGGCTCGTCGGTGGCGACGACGGCCACCTTCGGCCGGGCGACACTGCCGGAGTTCCGCCGCTACGGCTACGACCAGGGCTTCGCCACCGGCATGATCGCGGTGGGCGGCACGCTCGGCATCCTCATCCCGCCCTCGGTCATCCTCGTCGTCTATGCGATCACCACCGAGCAGAACATCGCCAAGCTGTTCATGGCGGCGCTCATCCCCGGCCTCCTCGCCGCGGTCTTCTACTGCATCGTCATCGCCATCATGGTGCGCCTCAGGCCGGAGTCGGGGCCGGCGGTCGACCGTGTCGGCTGGGCGGAGCGCGGGCGCGCGCTGATCGGCGTCTGGCCGGTCATGCTGATCGCGGCGACGGTGGTGGGCGGCATCTACGGCGGGGTGTTCACGCCCACCGAGGGCGCCTCCATCGGCTGCATCGCCATGCTGGTGGTGGGCGTGGTGCAGGGCGGTCTCGGCTGGAGCGAGATCAAGGCCTCGCTGATCCAGACCGCCGAGACCTCGGCGATGATCTTCATCATCCTGCTCGGCGCCGAGGTGTTCAACGGCTTCCTCGCCCTGTCGCAGCTGCCGGCGGCGGCCGCGGAGCTGGTGACCCAGTCGGGCCTGCCGCCCTACGGCGTCATCATCGGCCTACTGGTGTTCTACATCATCCTCGGCGGCGTCATGGACGAGCTCGCCATGATCCTCCTGACCCTGCCCATCTTCTTTCCCATCGTGACCGCCCTCGACCTCGGCATGATGCCCGATGACATCGCCATCTGGTTCGGCATCCTGGTGCTGATGGTGGTCGGCATCGGCCTGACGGCGCCGCCCATCGGGCTCAACGTCTTCGTCATCTCGGCAATCGCCAAGGACGTGCCGATCCTCGCCACCTATCGCGGCGTCATTCCCTTCGTGCTGGCGGACGTGGTGCGGCTCGGCCTCGTCGTCGCCTTCCCGGCGCTGGCGCTCTGGCTCGTCAACCTCCTGACCTAGCGGGGCCGGGGAACGTCCACGTCGACGTGGAGTTCGGACGTGCCGCTGCCGATGCTGCTGATGCCGGTCACGGCGATGACGAAGCTGTCCTGGCCGACGAAGCCGGGCCGGGGCGTGTAGACGACCCCCGTCCGCCCGTCGGCGACCACGCGCCCCCCGCGGGGCCGCGCGACGACGTCGAGCGCCTCGAAGCGGCTGCGTTCACCCGCCTGCAGGCTGATGCGGCAGGGCTCGCCCGCCACCACCATGGCGATGCGGCCGGGCTGGCCCATGACGAAGGGGCGGGCGGACACATTGCAGAGGGCCGAGGCGGACGTCGTGGCCGCGGCCAGCATTCCGCCGGTCATGGAGAGGAAGAGGAACGGGTGCCGCATGTCGGCCTCCTTGGCGGCGCCTCGTCTCCGGCGCGTCGGTTGTGCCCCACTGCGGAGATGGAGCCGCGCCGCCGGCGGTCAAGTGCGCCCGAGGCGCCGCGCATTGGCCCTGGCCCTTCGGGCCGCCGGGCGGGCCGCGGCGACGCCGATGGCGAGGAGGCCATGGGCGACGTCGTCGTGGGACAACTGGCCGGTGGCGCTGCGCAGCGCCAGCCGGCCCGCCTCCATGGCGGCGTCGAAGGAGCCCTGCGTCGCCGCGTCCAGCTTCTCGGAGATCATCTGCATGGCTTCGCCGCGGGTCGACAGGTCCCAGATCGTCGCGGGATCGGCGAGCAGCATCATGCGGTGGGTGATGGTCACGGCCGACGCGACGGCGGTGGAGGCCGACAGCGTGGCGGCGCTCATGGCGGCCTCAGTGAAACGTGGCATGTACCAGAAGAGCAATGCGATCCCTCGACCGACCAGACGGCTTGCGGGACAATAAGCGAGTTTGCGACCCTTGGCCCGCATTTCAGCGAAGGTGGGTGCGCATGGCTGCCGCGCAGCAGGACTTTTCCCCGAAGGACCCCGACTACGAGGCCCGCGCCCGCGCCAGCTTCGCGCGGCAATCCATGATGGCGACGCTCGGCATGAGCCTCGGCCCCGTCTCGCCGGGCCACGTCGAGATGACCATGCCCTTTGCGCCGCACATCCTGCAGCAGCACGGCTTCGTCCATGCCGGCGCGATCTCGGCGCTCGTCGACAATGCCTGCGGTTTCGCGGCGATGACCCTGATGCCGCGCGGCACCGGCGTGCTGACCATCGAGTTCAAGGTGAACATGATGTCGCCGGGCAAGGGCGAGCGCTTCATCGGCACCGGCCGGGTGGTGCGACCCGGCAAGACGATCATGGTGACGCTCGGCGAGTGCTTTGCCGAGACGGGAGGGGAGCGCAAGCTCATCGCCATGATGACGGCCACGATGATGGTGGTCGAAACCCCCGGCATCGTCGATTGAGGAGCAAGCCATGACCGATCTCGTCGTCGAGACCTCCGGACCCGTCACCACCTTCATTCGCACCCGGTCGGCGGCGCGCAACGCGATGAACCCCGAAGGTGCGGTGGCGCTGACCGAGGCGCTCCTCGCCTTCGAGGCGGATGAGACGGCGAGCGTCGGCGTGCTGTGGGGTGCGGGCGGGGCCTTTTGCGCCGGCTTCGACCTGAAGCACGCGGCCGCGGCCCCGGGCGGCACGCCCTTCGGCGGCGACCTCGACATTCCCGATGCCGACGCGGACTGGCCGCGCGGGCCGATGGGGCCGACCCGGCTGATGCTGTCGAAGCCGGTGATCGCCGCGATCGCCGGTCCGGCCGTCGCCGGCGGCATGGAGATCGCGCTCTGGTGCGACCTGCGCGTCATGGAGGAGGACGCCTATATGGGCGTCTACTGCCGCCGCTGGGGCGTGCCGCTGATCGATGGCGGCACGGTGCGGCTGCCGCGGCTCGTCGGCCAGGGCCGGGCGCTCGACCTGATCCTCACCGGCCGCAAGGTGGAGGCCGAGGAATGCATGCGGATCGGGTTGGCCGACCGGGTGGTGCCGAAGGGCACGTCGCGGGAGGCGGCGGAGGCGCTGGCGCACGAGATCGCCCGCTTTCCGCAAGGCTGTCTCAGGGCCGACCGGGCCTCGGCCCACGCGCAATGGGACCTGAGCCTTCCGGCCGCCCTGCGCAACGAATGGCGGACGTCGGCGGCCATGGCCGTCGCCGAAGGGATCGAAGGGGCAGGGCGGTTCGCCGCCGGCAAGGGGCGCGGCGGCTATTTCGGCGCGATCTGATCAGCGCAGCGCCGCCTTGATGACGTTGTCGCCGATGCCGAGGGCCGCGGCAGTCGCCGCGATGGCGTCCCAGGTGCCGTCGGAGAGCGGCACGCCGTCCTTGAGCTTCTTCGCCCGCGACCGCAGTTCGGCCTCGCCCGGCACAAGCACCTCGCCGCCCGCCTCGACCGGCCGCGCGCTCTTGTAATAGGCGACGTATTCGGCGCATTCGGCGGGGAAGAACCCGTCGGGATCGACCACCTTGGGATCGATGTAGATGGACATCATGCCGTTGCAGAACCGCTTGTCGGGTCCGGTGGTGCCGGCGCCGGTCAGGGCGCCGCCGAGGATCTCGCACATGAAGGCGAGGCCCGAGCCCTTGTGGTCTCCGAAGGCACGGATGGCGCCGGGGCCGTTCATCGGGTCGCGGGTGCCGGGGCCGGCGGGGTAGGGGCCGTAGAGCACGGCGGGGTCGCCGCTCTTGGTGCCGTCCGGAGAGATCAATGCGTCCGGCGGGATGGGCTTGCCGCCCATGGAGGCGACGAGCACCTTGCCCTCGGCGACCAGCGACGTCGCGAAGTCGAGCAGCAGCGGCGGCTGGCCGGGGCGCGGGACGCCGATGCAGTAGGGCGCGGTGGAGAGCCGCCGGTCGACGCCACCATGGGGTGCGACGAGGATCGAGCCCACGACGTTGACGAAATGGATGGAGACGAGGCCTTCGGCGGCCGCCATCTCGGCGAAGTCGCCGATGCGGCCGAGATGCCCCGCCCTCCGCAGGGCGACGGCGGCGAGGCCGTTCTGTTTCGCCTTGGCGATGCCGATGCGCACGGCCTGCGGCCCCACCGTCTGGCCGAAGCCGTAGTGGCCGTCGAGCACGGTGATGGCCGGGGTGTCGACGACGGCGGTCACGGACTTGCCGGCCTCGACCCGGCCCTCCTTCAGCCAGTCCACATAGCGCGGCACACGGGCGACGCCGTGGCTGTCGTGTCCGGTGAGGTTGGCCTCCGTCAGGTAGCGACCGATCCGTCCGGCCTCGTCCACGTCGCAGCCAGCCCGCTCGAAAATCGTCGCGACGAGCGCTGCGAGGCGCTCCGCATCGACCATGGCCATCATTATCCTCCCGTTGTTTTGGCGATCATGGACGGCGGGGAGCCTTGCGGAAAGGGGCGCGCCGGCACGGTCGGCCTGCATGGCGGGCGCTTCCGGCGCGGCGGCGGGGCGTCTAGGCTGGCGGTGTCCGAGGAGTGCTTTCCATGTCGAAACCCTATCCGACGCTGACCGCCGGCCGGCTGGCGCGCCCCGACGGGGCCGAGATCTACTACGAGACGGGCGGCGAGGGGCCGGCGCTGGTCTTCGCCCACGGCCTCGGCGGCAACCACCTGAGCTGGTGGCAGTCAGCGCCGGTCTTCGCCCAGTGGCACAAGGTCGTGACCTTCTCGCACCGTGGCTTTGCCCCATCCACCGCGCCGGGGGGCATCGCCGACCCGCAGCTCTATGCCGGCGACCTCCTCGCCCTGCTCGACCATCTCGGCATCGACAAGGCGGCGATCGTCGGCCAGTCCATGGGCGGCTGGACCTGCGTGGAGACGGCGCTGGCCGCGCCCGACCGGGTTGCCGGCCTCGTCATGGCCTGCACCACCGGTTCCTTCGACTATGACCGCTTCGGCGATGCGCAGGTACAGGCCTGGCGGCAGGCCATGCCGGCGCGGCTCCAGGAATACGCCGCCCGCGGCATCCACCGGGCGGCGGGCGAGCGGATGGCGGAGGACAATCCTTCGCTGCACGCCCTCTACCAGGGCATCGACCGGCTGACCGCGGGACTCGACAAGGACGACGTTGGCAAGCGGATCCGCGTCATGCGCACGCGCGGCGCCGCCGATGCCGCGCGCATCACCTGTCCGTCGCTGTTCGTCATCGGCTCGGAGGACCCGCTGATCTGCCCGCGCGGGATCGAGCT
The DNA here is from genome assembly GCA_001464235.1 of Rhizobiales bacterium Ga0077556. Lineage (GTDB taxonomy): Bacteria > Pseudomonadota > Alphaproteobacteria > Rhizobiales > Phreatobacteraceae > Phreatobacter. The sequence goes on from LNFH01000296.1 coordinate 14,078, forward strand.
CGTGGCCGACAGCTGGCCGCGCGCCTCGATCCATCGGGTCGAGGGCGCCGGCCATTCCGTCTATTTCGAACACGCCATGCGGTTCAACAAGGTGGTCAACGAGTTCCTCGGCATGATCGGCTGGACCTGATCAGTTGCCGAGGAAGGACCGCGGCGCCACCGGCGCTTCCTTCATGAGAAGGATCGAGACACGCCGGTTGGCGGCCAGATAGGGATCGTCCGGGAACATCGGTTCGCTGTCGCCCTTGCCGGTGACGGCGAAGATGCGATCGGGCGGCAGGCCGTGCTCTTCCATGATCATGCGTACGGCGTTGGCGCGGTCCGCGGTGAGGTCCCAGGGGCCGTAGCCGGGCCGGCCGAGCACGCGGCTCCCCGACGTGTGGCCGGTGATGGTGACGCGGTTGGACAGCTGGCGCAGCGCCGGGGTGAGGGCGGCGATGAGCCGCCGGGTGCGCTCGTAGGGCTCCCGGCCGTCCGGAGGGAACATGGCGCGGCCGTCCTGATCGACGATCTGGATGTCGAGGCCGTCCGGGCGCTCCTCCATGATGATGTTCTTGGAGAGCTCGGCGATCTCGGGGAAGGCCTGCAATGCCTGTCGCAGGCTCGCGGCCGCGAGCGCCATGCGGCGGTCAGCCATGGCGTTGATGGCGTCGGGGTTGCGCTCGTCGGTGCGCGGCGCCGGCCGGTCGGTGGGCGATTCGGGTGTCGAGGCCAGATTCTGGATGTAGGGCCGGGTCGGGATGCCGTGCAGTTCGATCATGCCCGTGAGGCTCGTATTGCTGGTCGTGCCGAAGGCCTCGCGGAACGAGCCCGTCATCATGTGCTTCTTCCGCTCGTCCTGAGTCGACGTCGCGACGAGCACGACGAAGAAGGACATCAGCAGGGCCATCAGATCGGCGAAGGTGACGTACCAGCCGTGGCCGCCGGCGTGACCTCCGCCCTTGCGCTTTGCCATGGGGTCCTCAGGCGGCTTCGGCCAGGTGGTGGCGGTCGTGCGGGGTCAGATAGGCCAGCAGCATCTCCTTGACGACCTGCGGACTCTTCTGGTTGCGGATCTGGATGACCCCGTCGATGATGATCGACCGGTTGAGGTCCTCCTCGGCCATCTTGAGGTGGCATTTGTCGGCGATCGGCAGGCAGACGAAGTTGGACACGACGGCGCCGTAGAGCGTGGCGAGCAGCGCCATGGCCATGATGGGGCCGAGCTTGGAGGGGTCGGTCATGTTGGCGAACATGTTGACCATGCCGAGGATGGTGCCGACCATGCCGAAGGCGGGGGCGCAGTCGCCGATCGAGCGGTAGACCTTCTGGGCCTCGTCGAGCTGCGCATAGACGTTGTCCTTGTCCGTCTCCATGGTCTGGCGGATGAAGTCCGCGTCGTAGCCGTCGGCGATGTAGCGCACGCCCTGGGCGAGCGTCGGATCTGAAATGCTGAGTTTTTCCAGCGCGTTCGGACCCTGCTTGCGGGCGACGTCGGCGATGCTGGCGATTTCCTCGACGAGCTGGCGGGGGCTGGACTTCGGCATCGACAGAGCCGCCTTGAAGCCCATGGGAAGACTGTGGGCGATGATGCCGAGGGGAAAACGCGCCATCGTGGCGACCGCCGAGCCGCCGAAGATGATGATGACGGCGTGCTTATCGAAGTACTGCGCGAAATTGCCGCCGTCGATCAAGATGAGGCCGACGATGACGGCGACAGCCCCAACAAGCCCGAGGATTGTGGCGATATCCATCGTGGTCTCCGAACGCGCAACCTTGCTGGTATCGGACTGTAGAAGGAGGCGCCTAAGACTTGTTTAAGGTTGCCAGGGCCTTGCCGTTTTCGGGCGACTTGCCGAAGCCGCCGCCGGGGCGCTAAAGGGCTCTGTGAACCACGGAGACGAACAGCCATGAAGACACCGATCCTCGCGGTTTTGACCGTCGTCGCCGGGGCCGGGCTCGCCGGCTGCGCCCAGACCCAGTCGTCAGCGCCCCCCGGACCGCCCGTCGTCAACGCAACTCCGCCGCCCCTGCCGCCGGACCCGGCCCTCGGGCCGCACGCGAACCAGGGCGAGGCCCAGCCGCAAGGCACCCGCCGCCGGCGTTGATCGGGCGCCACCATTTCGCCACGGCGCGCCGCTTCCCTGCGTCATTCGGTCTCGCCAACGCGCAGGTGCAATCTTGGCCGCCTACCGCCTCCACTGCTTCGCCCAGTCCGGCAACGCCTACAAGGTCGCCCTGATGCTGTCGGCCTGCTCCCTCGACTGGGAGCCGGTCCTCGTGCGCTTCTTCGACGGCGCCACCCGGGACGCGGCATGGCGGCAGGACGTCAACGCCATGGGAGAGGTGCCCGTGCTGGAACACGACGGCAAGAGGCTGTCCCAGTCGGGCGCGATCCTGACCTATCTCTCCCGCCGGACCGGTCAGTTCGCCCCGGCGAACGAGGACGAGGAACTCGACGTCCTGCGCTGGATGCTCTTCGACAACCACAAGTTCACCAGCTATTTCGCCACCCACCGCTTCATGCTGTCGCTGGCGGGAAAGCCGGCCGACCCCGCCGTCCTGTCCTTCCTGCGCGGACGGGTGGACGGCGCGCTGGCGCTTGTGGACAGGCATCTGGCCACGACGCCCTATATGGTCGCCGGCCGGCCGACCATCGCCGACATGTCGATCGCCGGATACATGTTCTATCCCCAGAACGAGACCGGCTACGACATCGAGGCGGCCTATCCCCATCTCCATGCCTGGCGCGAGCGGATCGCGGCCTTGCCGGGCTGGAAGCCGCCTTACGAGATGATGCCCGATGCCCTGCCGGCGGCCTGAACGGATTTTCGTGATGACCCTGCGTTTCGCTACCGTCTCCGTCACGGCCATGCTGCTGGTCGGCTGCATGGGCCGAGAGGCTCCGGTTGCCACCCCTGCGCCCATCCAGGCCGCGCCGGTCCAGCGGGTGGAGACGGCCGCGCTGCCGGCACCCGTCGTCCAGACAACGGCCGCGGCACCCGTTCCGGTGTCGGGCCGCGCCGTCGCCACCGCGCCCTCGCGCCTCGAGCTCGACGGCATGCGCACCGCGCCGGGCGCCCGGGAGAGCACGACGCTCAGCAACGTCTCGCGCGTCTCCACAGGCGCGCCGACCGGGGGCAACGCCCTCGGCGGCACGATCGTCAGCGGGCAGACGGCCGGCGCCATCCCTACCACGATCGATCGCAACCGGGAGCCGTCGCGGCGCATCTCGGCGCCGCGCGATCCGCTGGGACCCGGCACGCCGCCGCCGGTGATCGCGCCGGAGTTGCGCGACACGACGGGGCGTTCGATCCGGAACCGGCAGGAAGTGCAGTTCTAGCGAAACGCGCGAAACACGGGCGTGACGGTGGCGGGATCGGTGGGCAGCATCGCCGCGCGATAGGACGGGGCGAAAGGAAGCCGCCGTGTCCAGATCCGTTCGCAGCATCCGCATCGCCCTGGCTGTCGCAGCCCTTGTCGGCTGTGCGTCACCATCCATCGGGCAGGGGTCACTGGTCCTGCCGCCATGCAGCCTGGGTGACACGGACTGGCGGCTCGATCCCGTGTTCCAGGCCAGCCGTCATCCCTCGCAGCGCGGACACCAGGTCGGCGAGCTGCGCTGCAAGACGGTCGACGTGTCGACCTGGACGATCGGTGGCGCGAATTTCCGGCTCGTCCGCGCCAAGATCTTCGAGGCGACCGGGAGCGATGGCGACGGCATTCAACAGGGCGTGAACCTGTTCATCCTGTCGCGTGGCTCCGATGATGCGGCCAAGGTCATCGGGCGGGCGCTCGAGCCCTACAGCGTGTCTCTGGATGAGCCGAAATATTACAGCCAGGCCGAGGGCAAGCCCGAGGGCGTCATCGTCCAACTCGACCGTCGGGTCGGCACCGCCTATCTCGTGTCCGGCGATACGATGCGGCGGATCGACACCCACGGCTGGATCAATGCGCCGGGGACCAGTCCGCCGGCGGGATGGGTGCCCGGCCCGGTCCGCAACGTCGATCTGCGGCGGATGAAGGGCTACGTGTCGCTGTTCCGGGACGGTGCCGACGATCCGGCGCGCCCGGCAGTGCGGCCGATGAGGGGAAGGCCATCGAATTCGATCTCGCCCTTGTCGGCGATCGCTTCGTGACGACCGGCTCGCGCGTGGTCGAGGCCCATTTCGCGCAAGAGACCGAGGAATGGACGGGCTTCATCTCGGACGTCGAGGAGCTGCAGATCGCCCGGCAGCGGCTGCCCGCCGGCACCGAGCCCTGCGACATCAGCGGGTGGTCGGCAGACACCGATCCGACCGGCATGACCCTGCGCGCGTCTCCCCATGCGCAGGGCCGGGTGATCGGCCGCATTCCCGCGCCCTGGAAGGCTCCCGATCGCGGCCGAGACACCGGCGAGACCTATCTTTCCCAGTTCAAGGTGATCGGCTATCGCAACGGATGGTTCCTCGTGCGCGACATCACCGCGCCCGGCGTCGCCTATGGCGAACGCTATCCGCGAAACCTGCCCCAGGCACCGCGCGGGCAGGGCTGGGTATCCGCCCGACTGGTCGGCGCTGCCCTGGCCGACGGCAGCCTGCCCGCGGGCCGGCTCTATCAGGCACCGAACGAGAATTCCGCCCATGCGACCGTGAGCCGACAGGACAGCCCCATCGGCACCGGCGATCCGGTCCAGCGGCTGCACGCCTGCTCCGGCGTCTGGGGGCTGGTTGAGGTCGGTGGCCATCGGGGCTGGTGGCGCGGCATCTGCGGCAACCAGGTCACGAATTGCAGCTGAACGCCGTTGTCGTTGCATGACCTCGCCGCGGCGGGCTATAGGGCGGGCTCATTCGAATGAGGTTCGACGCGCGTGGCCGAAGACAACAAGAGCGGACTGGGCGAGACGGTCCGCGTGGTGATCCACGCGCTGCTCATCGCCTTCGTCATCCGCACATTCCTGTTCCAGCCGTTCAACATCCCCTCGGGTTCGATGAAGGAAACGCTGCTGGTCGGCGACTATCTGTTCGTCTCCAAGTTCTCCTACGGCTATTCGAAATATTCCTTCCCCTTCTCGCCCAACCTGTTCGAGGGGCGGATCATGGGATCGGTGCCGACGCGCGGTGACGTCGTCGTCTTCCGCCTGCCGCGCGAGCCCGACGTCGACTACATCAAGCGCGTCATCGGCCTGCCGGGCGACAAGATCCAGATGATCAACGGGCAGGTGCACATCAACGGCACGCCGGTCCAGCGCGAGCGCATCGACGACTTCATGGACACCGAGGACGGCCGGCAGGTGCGGACGCGCCGCTTCCGCGAGACCCTGCCGAACGGCGTCTCCTACACGACCCTCGACCTCTACGAGAACGGCTTCTACGACAACACGCCCGTCTACGACGTGCCCCCGGGCCACGTCTTCGTCATGGGCGACAACCGCGACAACTCGACCGACAGCCGCGTGCTGAGCCAGGTCGGGCCGATCCCCCTCGACCATCTCATCGGCCGGGCGCAGGTCCTGTTCTTCTCCATCGAGGAGGGCGAGCGGGCATGGGCCTTCTGGCGCTGGCCCTGGTCGATCCGCTGGACGCGGTTCGGAAACCTCGTGAGGTGACGGCTGCCGTGGCGCCGGGTCGCAAAGCCAAGGCCCAGCGGGCGAGCCTCGACGAGATCGAGGCCCGCATCGGCCACGTCTTCGCCGACAAGGCTCTCCTCGCGCGGGC
>LNFH01000297.1 GCA_001464235.1 Rhizobiales bacterium Ga0077556
CTCCTCAGGCGCGCCTGACCTGCCCGGACCGGGCGGCGGCCAGGATGGCCTCGATGATCGCCTCGTAGCCCGTGCAGCGGCAGATGTTGCCCGAGATGCCGTCGATGACCTCCTCGCGCGTCGGGTTGGGGTTGGCCTCGAGCAGGGCTTTGGCTGCGGTGAGCATGCCCGGCGTGCAGAAGCCGCACTGGGCGGCGAAATGGTCCATGAAGGCCTGCTGCAGCGGGTGGAGCACCGGCCCGTCGGCCATGCCGGTCACCGTCTCGACGTGGCGGCCCTCGCAAGTCGCGGCGAGGGTGAGGCAGGAGAGCTGCAACTCACCGTCGACGAGCACGGTGCAGGTGCCGCAGGTGCCCTGGCCGCAGCCGTATTTCGGGCCGAACTCGTTCAGACCCCGCCGCAGCAGGGTGAGGAGGTTGTCGGCCGGCGCCACGAAGGCGGCACGCTCGGAGCCGTTCAGGCGGAACTGGACGGGAATTTTCGCCACGCGCCTCTCCTCACTCTTGACCGGACAGGAGCCGCGCCAGATGCACCGGCAGCACCTCGCGGCGGTACCACTCGCTGGCGACCGCGTCGGTCGCCGGGCGGGTCCCCTCGGCCGCAACGGCCCGCGCGGCGGTGATGGCAGCGGCGTCCAGCGCCTTGCCGTCGAGGGCCCGCTCCACCGCCTTGGCGCGGATCGGGGTCGGGGCCATGGCGCCGTAGGCGACGCGGGCCCCCGTCACCCGGCCGCCCGACGTGGGCAAGAGCGCGGCGATCGACAGCACCGCGATCCCCTTCGGCCTGACGCGGCTGACCTTCCGGAACCGGAAATCCGCGGCGTTCTGGGGCAACGTCACCTGCACGGCGGTCACGAGGCCCGAGGGTGCGCGTCCGCGACCGGCGAGGAATTCCTCCAGCGCCACCGCGCGCGGCGCCCCGAAGCCCTGCAGCACCAGGACCTGCGCGTCGAGGGCGAGGAGCGCCACCGTGAAGTCGCCATAGGGCGTCTCGGCGAAGAGGTTGCCACCGACGGTCGCCATGTTGCGCACGGCCGGCCCGCCGATGGCGCGGGCGGCGCCGTGCAGGCAGGCGAGCTCACGGCGCTTCAGGATCATCGCCATGGTGACGCCGGCGCCGAGCTCGACCCGGCTGCCGGAGAGGGCGATCTGGCGATAGGCGGGATCGGCGAGGCGGACCTGCAGCCCGTCGGTCAGGCGGCCCTCGTTCAGGTCGCGCATCACGAGCGTGCCGCCGGACAGCAGCGAGGAGGCCGGCGGCTTCCGATGCGGTGGAGGCGGTGCGGATCTCGATGGGCATGGCTCAGATCCCCGCGTCTGCGAGTTCGGGCAGGCGGCGGACAGCCTCCATGCCGGCCGAATAGACGTCGTTGCCGACCTTCTCCGCCAGTTCCGCCTCGCGCCCCGGAGGCGTCGTGAAGCGGCTCTCCCAGTGCCAGAAGCTGCGGTTGCCGTCGGTCACCGGCAAGAGGCGGATGTGGGCGACGTAGTTGAACAGCGGGATGGGCGTGTCGAGCAGGCAGTAGCTGTAGGTCATCTCGAGGTCGGACAGGGACAGGAGCTGCTCGCGCAGCTCGCTGCCGTCCTCCAGCGTGAAGCGGCGCACGCAGCCGATCTTGTCGGAGGAATAGCCGCGCTCGATGGCGCTCACCGCCACGATCGGGTGGTACTGGTCGTGGCCGTTGAAGTCGCGCAGCACCGCCCAGAGGCGGTCCACCGGCGCGTCGATGATGGTGCTGCGCACGACCTTCGGCACATCAGCCTCCGAAAGCACGCTTGAGCGAGTCGAAACCCGCCTGG
>LNFH01000298.1 GCA_001464235.1 Rhizobiales bacterium Ga0077556
TGCGCGTGCTGGAGCGCGAGGCGAAGTCCCTGCGCGACCAGCTCGAAACCCTTCTGGCCCGCTACCGCGACGCCACCGCCCGCGACACGCTGGCCGCCCTGCCGGCCGACGCCCGCGTCATCTCCCGCGCCCTCGTCTCCAACGTTCCCGCCTTCCCGAAGAAGCTGCCGACGATCCTGATCGTGACCCTGGGGACCTTGCTGCTGGCGACCACGGTGGTGGTCACCCTGGCGCTCCTCGCCGGTACGCCCGCTCCGGCGGCCGAGGCCGAGGGGGCCGGCGGCGAGCCCGATGCTCCGCAGCGGGCCGGCGAGATCGCGGCGCCGCCGCTCGCCGCCGCGCATGAGCCGGACTTTTCCGGCCTGCCCCCCGCGGCCGCGGAGGTCGAGGCCCCCGCCACGCCGGAGAGCATCGCCGCGCTCGCCCACATGCTCGACGCCGGCCCGGACGACACCGGGTGCCGCCGCACCCTCGTGGTCGCGACCCGCGACGGTCTCGCCGCCTCCGGGGTCGCCCTGGCGCTGGCCCGGGAACTCGCCGGTGCCGGGCGGCGCGTGGTGATGATCGACCTCGACCGCGACGACGCCTTCCTGTCCCCGCTCGCGGGTCCCGATGCCCCCGGCCTGTCCGATCTCGCTGCCGGGGCCGCGGGTTTCGGCGACATCATCCACACCGATCCGCAGTCGGCCTGCCACATCGTGCCTGCGGGCACGCTCGGAGCGCCCGATGCCGACATGGCGGCCTTCGCGGTCGAGGCGCTGTCGCGGGGCTACGAGGTGATCGTCCTGTCGGCCGGCGTCATGCCCGACGATGCCGAGGCTTTCGACGCCCTCGGCGCGCTGGCTGGCGATGCGGTCGTCGTCGCCGAAGGAGAGGCGAGCGACCCCGAGGTGAGGGCGGCCTATGGCCGGCTGGCCGGCGCGGGACTGAAGCCTGTGGTGGTGATGCTGGCGACCGAGGACGAAATGGCCGCGGCCTGAGCCGCACCCGGTCGTTCTCGGGGCTGCGGTGGCGATCCCGCCGCAGCAGCGCATCGTCGTCATGAGCAAGTTCTGAAAGAGAAGACGAGGCCGTCAAAGAAGTCTCAAGACTTGGTTGGCACTCTCCCGTCCGTGATTTTGCGCAGAGACGCAGCCGGGGAGGGTGAGACCATGAGCGATCTCAGGATGAACGTCTTCAAGGCCGGCCTGGAGGCGCTCTACCTCACTCAGGCCCACCGGCTGATGCGGCCCTATGTCGGCGGCATCGGTGCCGTGCTGATGCTCCATCACGTGCGCCCGGCGCGGCAGCAGGACTTCGCGCCCAACGCCCTGCTCGAGGTGACGCCCGACTATCTCGACGGCGTCGTCGAGCGCGTCCGTGCCAACGGCTTCGACATCGTCACCCTCGACGAGGCCCATGACCGGCTGCTGGCGGGCGAGGAGGGCCGGCCCTTCGTCACCTTCACCTTCGACGACGGCTACCGCGACAATGCCGAATACGCCTATCCCGTGCTGAAGAAGCACGGCGTTCCCTTCACCATCTACCTGCCCACCTCCTTCATGGACCACGAGGGCGAGCTCTGGTGGCTGGTGCTGGAACACACGATCCGCAACGAGCAGACGGTGACGGCGACGATCGCCGGCGAGACCGTGCAGCTCGACTGCTCGACGCCCCAGCGCAAGCGTGAGGCGTTCCACCGGATCTACTGGTTGCTGCGCTCTCTCCCCGAGACGGAGCTGCGCGCCTGCGTCCGCGATCTTGCCGACCGCCACGGCTTCGATTTCCGCACCACCTGCCGCGACCTCTGCATGACCTGGGACGAGGTGAGGGCGCTCGGCACCGATCCGCTCGTCACCTTCGGCGCCCACACCGTCGACCACCTGATGCTGGCGAAGTTTCCGGAAGAGACCGTACGCGAGGAGATGGCGACGTCCCGCAGGCGCATCGAGGCCGAGCTCGGCCGCAAGGTCGACCACTTCGCCTATCCCGTGGGCGATCCGACCTCTGCCGGCCCGCGTGAATTCGCGGTCGCCCGCGAGCTCGGCTTCAAGACGGCGGTGACGACCCGCCCCGGCCTCCTCTTCCCCGAGCACAGGGACCACCTGACGGCCCTGCCGCGCGTCTCGCTCAACGGCCACTTCCAGTCGCTGCGCTATGTCGACGTGCTGCTCTCCGGGGCGGCCTTCGCCGTTTTCAACAGGTTTCGGCGGGTCAATGCGGCGTGATCCGGCGATTGCCGGAAATTCCGCCGCGCCCCCGTCGCGAGAAGGCCTGAATCAGATAGTTTGTGCTGGCTGACCCGCGCCCTGCGGATCAACCACATGATCGGCCGATGTCAGAAGCCACCGGAACACGTCCCTTTTCCGCTTTCGAATGGATGCTCTCGCTGCGCTACCTCCGGGCGCGCCGCAAGGAGGGCTTCATCTCGGTCATCGCCGGATCATGCTGGGGGTCGCGACGCTCATCATCGTCATGGCGGTGATGAACGGCTTCCGGAAGGAACTTCTGGGCAAGATCCTCGGCGTGCAGGGGCACATGGTGCTCCAGCCCATCGACACGCCGCTGACGGACTATGCCGAGGTCGCCGCGCGGCTCATGCGCCTCCAGGGTGTCCGGCTGGCCGCTCCCGTCATCGAGGGCCAGGCCCTCGCCTCGTCCGCCTTCAACGCCGGCGGCGCCATCGTGCGCGGCATGCGCGCCGAGGACCTGCGCCGGCTGCCGCTGATCTCCACCAACATCAAGCAGGGCGGCCTCGAGGACTTCGATACGAGCGAGGGCGTGATGGTCGGCCAGCGCCTCGCCAACCAGCTCTCGCTCCGCCTCGGCGACAGCCTCACCCTCGTCTCGCCCAAGGGCTCGTCGACGCCCATGGGCATGACGCCGCGGATCAAGGCCTATCCCATCGTCGCGATCTTCGAAGTGGGCATGACGGAATACGATTCCGCCTTCGTCTTCATGCCCTTCACCGAGGCGCAGGCCTATTTCAACCGCGAGGGCGACGCCTCCTCCATCGAGGTCTATACCGACAACGCCGACCGCATCGAGGAGTACCGGCGACGCGTCTCGGAGGGGGTCGAGCGGCCGGTCTTCATCGTCGACTGGCGACAGCGCAACGCCACCTTCTTCTCGGCCCTCCAGGTCGAGCGCAACGTCATGTTCATGATCCTGACGCTGATCGTCTTCGTCGCGGCGCTGAACATCATCTCCGGCCTCATCATGCTGGTGAAGGACAAGGGCCGCGACATCGCGATCCTCAGGACCATGGGCGCGACGCGCGGCGCGGTGATGCGCATCTTCCTCATCACCGGCGCGTCCATCGGCGTCGTCGGAACCATCGCCGGCTTCATCCTCGGCGTCGTCGTCTGCCTCAACATCGAGAAGATCCAGGAATTCGTCTCCTGGCTGACCGGCACCACCCTGTGGGACCCGACGGTGCGCTTCCTCACGCAGATCCCGGCGGACATGTCGACGGGCGAGACCCTGACCGTGCTCGTCATGGCGCTGGTCCTCTCCCTGCTCGCCACCCTCTACCCGTCCTGGCGGGCGGCCAAGCTCGATCCGGTCGAGGCGCTGCGCTATGAGTGATGTCGTGACCGCCGAAGCCCCCGTCGCCGCCGCCACCGCCCCTGGCGAGGAAGCTCCCGTTCTTTGGATGGAGAAGGTCGAGCGCCGCTATGCGGAAGCCGGCGCACCGCTCGAAATCCTCAAGGGCGCCGATTTCGCCATCTGGCCCGGTGAGACTGTGGCGCTGATCGCGCCCTCCGGCACCGGCAAGTCGACCCTGCTGCACCTCGCCGGCCTGCTCGAAGCACCCGACGGCGGCGAGGTCTATATCAGCGGGCAGGCGACCTCGAAGCTCGCCGACAAGGAGCGTACCCGCATCCGCCGGCTGGAGATCGGCTTCGTCTACCAGTTCCACCATCTTCTGCCCGAGTTCTCGGCGCTGGAGAACGTGATCCTGCCGCAGATGATCCGGGGGCTGACCTACAAGGAAGCCAAGGACCGGGCGAGCGAGCTCCTGACCTATCTCGGCCTCGGCGAGCGCCAGACGCACCGGCCGGCCGAGATGTCGGGCGGCGAGCAGCAGCGCGTCGCCATCGCCCGCGCCGTCGCCAATGCGCCGCGTCTCCTCCTCGCGGACGAGCCGACCGGCAATCTCGACCCGAAGACCGCCGATCACGTCTTCTCGGCTCTCGGGCAACTCGTGCGCGCCTCGCGGCTCGCCGCCGTCGTCGCCACCCACAACATGGACCTCGCGGGCCGCATGGACCGGCGGGTGACCATCCGCGACGGGCTCATCGTCGAGCTCTAGGCGTTAATCTTTCGGTAACTCCGATCGTTCCGAGTTTGTTCTCATGGATTGCGTACAGAACAAAATGAGAACATGATGTCCTGGCTTTCGGAAACGCGGGAGGACATCATGATCCGCAGCTTCATCGAAGACGCAGCCGCCCTGGTCGCCCTGGGCCTCTTCACCGGCATGATCACCGTCTGGGCCCAGGCGCTGCAGGGCTGACGCGCCAGCCCTGTGCATAGCGGTGAGCAGGGCCGCCCGGCCCTTGCGGGAGGGGACGGCAAACCGCCAAGGTCGATCCGTCCGCGACTCGGCGCGGGCGGGCGAAGGCGAACGGGACACGGATGGCGGGACAGGCTTTCATTCACCTGCGGGTCCATTCCTCCTTCTCGCTGCTCGAGGGGGCGCTCTCCATCGGCAAGCTCGCCAAACTCGCCGGCCACGACCGGATGCCGGCGGTGGCCGTCACCGACACCAACAACCTCTTCGCCGCCCTCGAATTCTCCGAGAAGATGAAGGGCGAGGGCATCCAGCCCATCGTCGGGCTCACCCTCGGTCTCGACTGCGGCGACAGGACCGTCGATCCCAAGCGGCCCAATCTCCAGGCGGCAAAGCCCCGTATCGCGCTTCTCGCCGCCAGCGAGGAGGGCTACCGCAACCTCATGGCGCTGTCCTCGCGCGCCTTCATGGAGAGCGCCGACGTCGGCGACGCCAGCGTCCCGCTCGCCGTTCTCGCCGCCCATGGCGACGGCCTGATCGCGCTGACGGGTGGCCCCGGCGGTCCCGTCGACCAGGCCTTCCGCGACAGCCAGGCCGACCTCGCCCGCGGCCGCCTCGACCGGCTCCAGTCGATCTTCGGCGACCGGCTCTATGTCGAGCTGCAGCGCCACGGCCTCGAGGAGGAGAAGGCGGTGGAGCCCGACCTCATCCAGGAGGCCTATGCGCGCGGCCTGCCGCTCGTCGCCACCAACCAGTGCTATTTCGCGTCCCTCGGGGACTACGAGAGCCACGACGCGCTGATCGCCATCGCGGAGGGGCGAGTGCTCGGCGATTCCGAGCGGCGGCAGCTCACGCCCGAGCACCGGTTCAAGACGCAGGCCGAGATGGTGGCGCTCTTCGCCGACCTGCCGGAGGCGGTGGCTTCCACGGTCGAGATCGCCCGCCGCTGCCACTTCCGGCCGAAGACCCGCAAGCCGATCCTGCCGAGCTTCACCGAGGAAGCCGGCGGCGTCGCGCTCGACGAGGCGGCAGCCCTCGCCCGCCAGGCCCGCGAGGGGCTCGACCGTCGCCTCGCCGTGCACGGGCCGGCCCCGGGCCTCACCGAGAAGGACTATCGCGACCGGCTGGATTTCGAGCTCTCGATCATCGAGCGCATGAAATTCCCCGGCTACTTCCTCATTGTGTCCGACTTCATCAAATGGGCCAAGGCGCAGGACATTCCCGTCGGCCCGGGCCGCGGCTCGGGCGCCGGCTCGCTCGTCGCCTATGCCCTGACCATCACCGATCTCGACCCGTTGCGCTTCGCGCTGCTCTTCGAGCGCTTTCTCAACCCCGAGCGCGTCTCGATGCCGGACTTCGACATCGACTTCTGCCAGGACCGCCGCGACGAGGTGATCCGCTACGTCCAGGAGCGCTATGGCCGCGCCCAGGTGGCGCAGATCATCACCTTCGGCACCCTGCAGGCCCGCGGTGTGCTGCGCGACGTCGGCCGCGTCCTCGAACTGCCCTACGGCCAGGTCGACAAGCTCTGCAAGCTGGTGCCGCAGAATCCCGCGGCGCCGGTGACGCTGGACAAGGCCATCGAGGGTGAGCCCAAGCTCCAGGCCGCCCGCGACGAGGACCCCGTCGTCTCCCGCCTCTTCGGCATCGCCACCAAGCTGGAGGGGCTCAACCGCCACGCCTCCACCCACGCCGCCGGCCTCGTCATCGGCGACCGGCCGCTGGTCGAGCTGGTGCCGCTCTACCGAGACCCGAAGACCGACATGCCGGTCACCCAGTTCAACATGAAGTGGGTCGAGCAGGCGGGGCTGGTGAAGTTCGACTTCCTCGGCCTCAAGACGCTGACCGTGCTGCAGAAGGCCGTGGACCTGATCGCCCGGCGCGGCATCGCCATCGATCTCGCGACCATTCCGCTGGACGATACGAAGACCTACGACATGCTGGCGCGCGGCGAGACGGTCGGCGTGTTCCAGGTGGAAAGCGCCGGCATGCGCAAGGCCCTCGTCGAGATGAAGGCGAGCCGTTTCGAGGACATCATCGCCCTCGTCGCCCTCTATCGCCCGGGCCCGATGGCCAACATCCCGGTCTATTGCGCCCGCAAGCACGGGCTGGAAAAGGCGGAATATCCCCATCCGCTGCTCGAACAGGTGCTCTCCGAGACCCACGGCATCATCGTCTACCAGGAACAGGTGATGCAGGCGGCGCAGATCCTGTCGGGCTATTCGCTCGGCGAGGCCGACCTTTTGCGCCGCGCCATGGGCAAGAAGATCAAGGCGGAGATGGACAAGCAGCGCGAGCGCTTCGTCTCCGGCTGTGTCGAGCGGTCGATCCCCAAGGCCAAGGCGGACGAGATATTCGACCTTCTCGCCAAGTTCGCCGACTACGGCTTCAACAAGAGCCACGCGGCCGCCTATGCCCTCGTGTCCTACCATACGGCCTATCTGAAGGCGAATTACCCCGTCGAGTTCATGGCGGCCTCGATGACCCTCGACCTCTCCAACACCGACAAGCTCTCCGAATTCCGCCGCGAGGCGGTGCGCCTCGGCATCCCCGTCGATCCCCCGAGCATCAACCGCTCCGGCGTCCATTTCGACGTCTCGGAGGGGCGCATTCTCTATGCGCTGGCGGCGGTGAAGGGTGTCGGCCAGCAGGCGGTCGAGGCGATCGTTTCGGCCCGCGACGGCGAGCCCTTCCGCGACCTCGGCGACTTCGCCCAGCGCATCAACCCGCGCATGCTCAACCGCAAGACGCTGGAGAACCTCGCCTCCGCCGGCGCCTTCGACGACCTCGAGCCCAACCGCGCCGCCGCCTTCGCCGCCATCGATCAGGTCCTCGCCGAGGCGCAGCGCCAGGCCGAGGGGCGGGCGCTCGGCCAGAACGAGCTCTTCGGCGGCTCCGGGGCGCCGCTCATCCGCGTGCCGAAGGTCGAGCCCTGGCTTCCGGCCGAGAAGCTCGACGAGGAATACAAGGCCATCGGATTCTTCCTGTCGGGCCACCCGCTCGACGACTACCAGGCGGCGCTGAAGCGCCTGCGCATCGAGCCCTTCGCCGATTTCTCCCGCAGCGTGCGGCAGGGCGCCAGCGCCGGGAGGCTGGCGGGCGTCGTCACCTCGCGCCAGGAGCGCCGCACCAAGACCGGCAACAAGATGGGCATCGTCACCTTCTCGGACCCCTCCGGCCACTACGAGGGCGTGCTCTTCTCGGAGGGGCTGGCGCTCTACCGCGACCTGCTGGAGCCGGGCAAGGCGGTCCTTCTCGCCGTCGGCGCCGAGTTGCAGGGCGACGACGTGCGGGTGCGCATCCAGTCCGTCGAGCCCCTCGATGCGGCGGCCGTGCGCGTCCAGAAGGGCTTCCGCGTCTTCGTCGAGGACCTCGGCGCCATCGATTCCATCGCGCGACGCCTGCCGTCGAAGGGTGACGGCGAGGTGAGCCTCGTGCTCCGCCTCGCCGATGCGGCGAGCGAGGTCGAGGTGAAGCTTCCGGGCCGTTTCGCCGTCTCGCCGCAGATCGCCGGCGCCATCAAGGCGGTGCCGGGCGTGCAGGCCGTCATGGAAATGTAGACGCCCTCAGGGCGCGAGGTTCGCGAGGCGCTCGGGCAGGCTGGAGATCGCGGCCTCGTCGGCATTGGCGAAGGCAAAACGAAGGTGGTTGTCCTGGCCGGGGCCGAAATAGGAGCCCGGCAGGCCGAGCACGCCCCGCTGGCGCGCCAACGCCTCCGCCACCCGCTCGGCGGGAACACCGGCAAAGGGATGACGCACATAGGCGAA